>DASWTP010000274.1:0-4530 GCA_036402075.1 Chryseosolibacter sp.
TCACAACTCGGCTGCTGTGTGGACCCGTCTTCCTTTCTCCCACAATAGTCCTGTAAAACACGCGAATTTTCCATGAATGCTTTTATCGGTCGATCATGGCATATTTTTTTCGCCAGACCACGAAACTTCCAACATATGATCAAAACATTCTTGTCAATCTGCCTCACAGCATCAGTGGTATTGCTGGTGAGTTGTTCGGAGGATAGTGTCTCTCCGGCTGAAGATGTAAAAACAACCATGAAAAGTATAGACCCGCGGGTTCCCTATACGTACGAATCGCTGGATAACGGAACCGTCAGGCTTACTTTTACAAACAACACCGGCAGCGCCATCACAGGCGATATCATCCGTGAAGGTGTTTCGTACCTGCAAAACGGCTACATCATTCATGAGTTCAGTGTAGCTGACGGTGCGACCTATTCTTTTGTTGACGACAATGTTATTCCTGCAACTTACCGGTATATCTTCGAGTATGCGCCAGTAGGCACGAGCGACTACATTATCAATTTCGACACGGTAACGGTCACAACGAACGTCCCTGCGTTAGGCGACATTCTACTTCTTCCGCCCGATGGCGGTGAGGCGTATGAAACGTTACGAAATGGCTATCAGATTCAAATTGCTGGAGTTAACATTCAACCGGAAACGGATGCGACCTACACCAAGTCTGTTGTTTTTTACCTGAACGATGTAGAATACATCGACAGCAGTGCGCCATTCACGCTTTTCCCCGAAGGTACCGCTGATCTTCAAAACGGAGAATACACGTTGACCGCCATAGCATATCCACGTAAAAAAGGAAAAGGCATTGCCGGAGATACAACTACTGTAAATTTCAGTGTGAACAATTTATATTAGGCCCTCTCGTTCGATCAACGTTAAGCAAGGCTTCGGCCTTGCTTTTCTTATTTTCTCAACGATTCAGATCTTACGCCCCAATCTGACAATAATTTCCGATCCTTCCGCCAGGAACACAGACTGCGGTGACTGCGTTCTCAAAAAATCAAATCGTTCTCCATAAACGACACCGAAGTCAACATCGATCGTAAATTCATTAACGGGATACACTTTCCATCGTGGATGCTCCACCTGGTATTCTGACGACCGCATTGAAGTCAGTTTTGTATAACCCCAAAAATGTTCCGTAATAAATTCTTCTTCACTTCCTTCACCAATAGCAATAGTGTGCGGGTGTGCCGTTACAGCGAAGCTGTGCCAGCGGCCTTTCTTCCACTCATACGATACGCTTAGCGCATTGGCGGATGCACGAATGTCATGCTTCATTCTGAGGGTCTCATAATTTTCATTGTAGACAGCATTGGCAACGAAAGTAAGCGCTGGCTGCGGTACAATCTCTTTTATGAACACCACGCCCCTTTTCCATGCTCCCCCGTCCATGTAGCGAACGTAAAACCTCAAATTGACTTCGGGAAAGTTAGTGTGGAAAGGAATTGGAATCCCTTTGAGCTTCGTGTTCAGAAACATGAATCCTACCAGGCTCACATAACACTGATTATTCCAATAATCCAATTCTGTCTTAGCAGGAACAAAGGGCTGCAACACGGCAGGATCGACCGTGTAGTTTGCCATTGCAAGTTTGCGCCATTCTGCGGTGAGGAATGTGGAGCCCATAGTTACCGTCAGTTAAAAATGTATTTTTTAAACTCCGGCCAACGTTCATGCAAATTCATGCGAGGCTTTCGACAAATGTAAACCGGAATATTATTCTCTTCATCGATCGCATAGCGGTGCCTGATCATTTTAACGAGGGTAACATCTTCAAAAACGTGATGTGCCAGGTCAGGTTCTATCCCAACTGTGATACAGGCCGAATACTCCGCAGGTGGCGGCCCGAACGTCCAGAAGCTACCGCTGATACAAAAAGGATCAGGGAGGCCGAAGCGATCACCCAAAATTTTTATCGCGCCAGCTTCACCATAATTCTCTGCCCATATAACAGCATCACGCATTTCTCCTGAAGGTAGCGAGCGGTACACGCTGTCGATCAACGCAACTTGTTCATTCCATCCGAACATATCAGCGTAGTCATTGGTAAGAATGTACCGGCCAACACTGTCTGGCTCGATCTCACGGTACTCAACGTATTTCTCAATCGGCAAGACCGGAGTCAACCTCGGAATGTAATAGACAACCGGCAGAAACAACAAAAGTCCAGTTCCATACTGCACTACCTGCCGCGACTTACAGATTTGATGCAGCATGGCCGCCCCGGCTGCAAACAACACTGGGTATGCCGCGAAAACATAATAAGGCTTGGCCCGCAATGCCCACATGGCCAGGAATATCAACACAACTGCAATTCCGACCAGACGAAATTTCTTAATCTCCGGATGACCAAATAATCCGTAAAGCCCGAGTAAACTTAGACTAAGCGTAAGGGGGAACTCCAGTTGCTCGGTAAGGAATTCAAAGCGGTCAAGCTTCTCCAACTGCACTTCAGCCAACCGTTGCTGATGAATGATGGCAGGAAAATCATGTTGAATTTGCCAGATGACGTTTGGGAACGCCATTGCAACCGAAATCGCGAAAGCCAGGTAAAGAGTTTTATTCTTAAAGACTGTGCCCCGATCATAAAATAAGAGCGCGATGATCACGCCCGCAAGCCAGACAACAAATGTGTACTTGTTAAGCAACCCAAACCCTGCAGTGACACCCGCATAGATTAAATTCCGGTTGTCCTTTGTATTCAAAAACCGAACGACAAAGTAAAAACCAAGTGTCCAGAAAAACTGGTCGAATGCCACGGGCTGAAACAACGTGTGATTTCTGTAAAATGGTAGAAAGGCCAGAACAGCCATACCTCCTACGAAAACACTCGCGGGCGTTTTCCCACCTATTTCGATGGTCATCAGACAAGTCAGGATTAGGATACCGATGCCAGCAAGCGTTGAAAGGAACCGAATACCGGAAAGTGAATGACCAAAAATTGCTGTGGCAGCTTTCGCTGCAAAGGCAACAAATGGAGGAAACTCCATATACCCCGCAGCGAGGTGTTCGCTCACGGAAACATGGAGCAGTTCATCGCGGTGAAATCCATAGTTCTGGTTACCTACCAGGTGGATAGCAAGCTTGATGAAGCACAGCGCAGCAATAAGTAGTATGAGGTTTCTTTTCATTTAAAGGCTGTCACCGGATGCTTCGCTCAAGGATCAAACGGGTTTCTTCAAGATCAAGTTCGTATTCAAGTTTTCGCAGAATCTCATCGGTTATACTTCCGTCTCTTCGCAAACTTAAGATCAGGTTCCGCTCCATGGTAAGCAGGCTCTTCTGAATCTCGTGAAGCTGTTCGATCTGCTCCTTGGTAAGCTTAGCCGTACCTTCGTTTCGCATTCGCTGTATCCTGATCTCGTACTTTGTTTTGATCTGGTTCAATACTTCATCCTGCAGGCCCAATGAATAATTTTCCTCAATATGTTCAATGACCGAAGACGCGATTTTCAATCTCGCTTTAAGCTCGTGCTCGATCTCGGATCCATCACCTTTAATTCCCAACCACTTGATCAATGGACGCAGCGTAAGTCCCTGGATTACGAGGGTTGAGAAGATGACACAGAACGTAAGGAAAATAATCAGGTTGCGATTAGGGAAAGGCTGGGTTGATGTGATCATCAGCGGAAGCGCGAGTGCAGCGGCAAGGGATACTACCCCGCGCATGCCGGCCCATGCTACAATACTGACAAGTCGGATGCTGGGACGCGGTTCCATCATGCGCACCTTCTTGCTGATTCGCGGAAGATAGGTTCCGGGATAAACCCAGATGATCCGACCGATGATCACCGCTGCGCTGACAATCGCTCCGTACTTTAGCAGTGACGGAATTGGAATGTCGTTATTAATATTCTCCCAAATTCCCGGAAGCTGCAGGCCGATGAGAATAAAGATAATCCCATTCAAGACAAAGATTACGGTGTTCCATGTACCGTTTGCCTGAAGCCTGCCTTGCTGTGAAAATACTTCCGAGCTGTTCCAGCTTAAATACAATCCACAGGTCACTACCGCCAGCACTCCTGAGATGTGAATGCTTTCCGCAAAAAGATAGGCGATGTATGGGGCGATAAATGTGAGCGTGGTGTCAGTGGTTGGGTTGTCGGGGGTAATCTTGTGAATCCACTTGAACAAGTAGCCAATGGCGAAGCCGAGGAGAATCCCTCCGGCTGCGACAATCACAAACTTATAGCCTGCTTCCCACAAGCTAAAGGTACCGGTCATGACTGCGGCAACAGCATAACGATAGGCGATCAAACCCGTTGCATCGTTCACAAGGCTCTCTCCTTCAAGGATGGTAACAATTCGCTTCGGCACACTCAAGCCTTTTGTCGAGGCAGCCGCTGCCACCGCATCAGGTGGAGAAATGATTGCACCGAGCACAAAAGCCTCCGCCAGACCCAGGCCGGGAATAAAGTAGTGAGCGATCAAGGCAACAGAGCATGTTGTGAAGATCACGCACCCGATCGCAAGAAGTGTGATGGGGCGTTTGTTGGCTTTGAAATCGGCCCAGGAGGTTGACCA
>DASWTP010000275.1:0-37040 GCA_036402075.1 Chryseosolibacter sp.
GGAGATCAAGATGTCCATGTGTTGGACAGGTTGATGATCAGTGTGTTACGTCAAAACTGGTGAGTAAATTTTTTAGATTTTTTGACTCACCAGTTTACTCACCACTTTTTTGAGAATCGGTGAATAATTTGCTGTTGTCACTAAATGAAAAAAGCCTGCAAACTTATGATTTGCAGGCTTTTAACTTGTTTTGATACTGTTATCAGCAGAGGAGGAGGGATTCGAACCCCCGGACCCCGTAAAGGGTCTCCGGTTTTCAAGACCGGTGCAATAAACCGCTCTACCACTCCTCTGTGTCGGTTTTTTGGCACTTTCGACCTGATTTGGCATCAGGACGCCCATTTGGGATTGCAAATGTATACGATTCCCTTATTTCAGCAAAACTCAAACCGCCTTTTTATATCGAAAAAACAAAGAAATACCATGATTTTCGAACTCCAACCAGCTATTAATGTTCCCCCACTACTCCATATCTATATTGCCGAAAACGACAGACCAACCGGATGTATAGTTGCTCTCAAGCGGTGCGTTGTCGCGTATGGTCCCGGAATAAACTTTTCATCGATCTGGTGTAACACATTAAATCTCGCGGATAATTAAGAGTCAGAGCTTCACAAGTTCAGGCCGTTCGTTCTACCACACTCAGTCACCGTAAAATGCGCGCAGCAAGAATCGCAGCAACAAGCGTGATAACGGAAGAAACAAACGCGCCCACCATGAGAAAAACACAATAGGCGATCACTTTCGCTGGTGTTGTCATACCAAGGAAATCGACTTTATAAAATTTCGTTCGTTTCGCCAGCAGATGTAATGCGACAAGAATGCTAACAAAAAACAAAATCCCCCCACCCATAAAGGCAAGTGTCTCATTAGTAAATCCACCGTGGGCAAAAATCATTTGTCGTAAATTAATGTCTTACAAAATAGCATAGGGATTGCGAACTTGGTGTTCTCTGTTAAAAAAAGTCTCATTAATAATGAGAATCATCCGAAGCAACTCTGGCAAACTGAGCGTTAGTATCAGAATGTAACTGCCCTTCAATCAGGTTCAGAGTTACGATGTAAGGAAAAAGGGAAATTCAGTTTGCAAAGCCGGCCGGCATTGGAGAGATTCACCTAAAATTATCCCCAAATGAAACCTTATAGCCTATCCCTCTTTCTATTCATCACTACATGCCTTTCATCCTGTATCCCTGGCAAGGACAAGGATGGAAAACCTGAAACAGTTGCTTTAAAACCGGTTTCCATCAACGGTGGACAATATAGTATGGATGTGCCTGAATATATGAGCAAGGCATCATCACTGAATGATGGCGCATCGCTTCAATACCAGAATCTGTTTAAAGAAGCTTATGTGATCGTAATTGACGAGGACAAACAGACATACATTGATTCGTACAAGGAACTATCGGTTTATGACACCACGCGTTCGGTGATCTCAAACTACACAGACACGCAGATTCAGTCAACCACATCAAGCGTGGATGTAATCAACAAATCTGAAATTGAATCATTTAAGGTAAATGGCCTTAAGGCAAAGTCGATTGAGATTGACGCCAACCTGGAGGGAATTGGCTCCGCCATCACCTATTTTATCACTTGTGTGGAAGGCCGGAACAGCCTCTACCTTGTAATGGCGTGGACTCTGCAAGATCGAAAAGAAAAGCACCGCGAAACGTTCAGGCAAATGGTGCGAACGTTTCGTGAGGGATAAGCTTGATAACCTCATGTTTTAGAGGAAACGATTCACATAATTCAGCCCTAAAAAAATCTCTGCTATGAAAAAAGTGTTTGGTTATATCTTCCTGGTGATCGGCATTTTCCTGTCGTTCTCATTTGCGCTGTATATGCTTACAAAGATTCCGCAGATCAAACAACTTATTCAAGACAACACCTCATATAGTGCTGGCTATCTTTTCGGCATGTTGTTTTTTGATCTGGTCTTCATTGCCATCATTCTGCTGATGATTCGCACGGGAATGCGTTGGACCAGGAAAAAGAGACCAGACCCGGTGTTGCACGATGTTCTTGACCGTAACCTTTTTGACCAGCAGGGCAAATAACAAGAGAAACAGAATTGACATTCGAGATTCCGCACAAAAAAAAGGTCGTCCCTGTAAGAGACGACCTTCTTATTTTCAGTTTCACGTAATTATCGCGTGAAAACAAACTCGTGGTTACCCGCGATTGACTTTGTGCGACCCATCCCCAGCGATGTTTCGTTCCAAACCAACTCAAGCACCAGTGCATTTTCGGTGAGCGTTGTAATCGTCACAACTTGTCCAGCTGGTCCGAAAAATTGCGTTGCTGCACCATCGGTGAAAGTGAATTGACCAGGCTCTGTCCACACCTTGCCTCCATTCACTGGCGAATAGGTCGGTGGTGCATCCGTGAACGTAAGCTTGAATCCGTCAAAGATGTTTGTATAATCTACTCCGTCAACTTTCACGGAGCTGATATTCCACGTGCCAACAAGAAGTTTCATTTGCTTCTCCGATGCACTTGGACCATCGTTGCCATCGCAGGCTGAAAAGCTGATTGCTGAACCCGTTACAACGAGAAGCGCAACCACGTATGAGATATATTTTTTCATGAGCATAATTACTTTTTGATGATTTGTTTGGTGATCACGTTCCTGCTACCCTGGATTTTTAACAGGTATAGACCTGGCTTCTGCTTTTCCATTTTTACGATCGCCTTCCTGGTCGCCATCTCGGAATGAATAGTGCGGCCGGCCGCATCATGAAGCTCAACACGAACCGGGGTCGTTTCATGAAGCGAGGTCACATCAACAACCAGTTCGTTTACCACAGGGTTGGGATAAACCTTCACCCCTGCATCAGCGGTTTCTTCTGTTCCTGTAATTACGATCGAAATCGGATCTGAAGGAACGCTTTCACAACCATCCTTATGTGTCACCAAAGTATAGACCCCTGGCTCGGTAGCGAATTGTATACTGGCGGTACCAACTTCAACCCCATCTTTCAGCCAGCGATAGAAGAGGCTTCCGGATGGCGCTTCGAGTGTAGGAGCTTCGGTGTCGAGGTTTGTAATCGTTACTACTGGTTTTGCAGGACTGATACAGAACACGTGAGATACCTCCTTCAGGTAGTAGTTGGTGTTTCCTCCCTGGTATGCGTTCAAGCTTGCGCTACCGTGGCCTGTGATAGTCACCACATTTCCGCTAACTTCAATATTGCTGCTGCCCGTAAGGGTTACAGGAAGACCGCTCGATGATGTTACAGTCACAGTGAACGGAGCATCACCCACAGCCTTAGCCGGAATGGCTGAGAATGTAATGGTCTGTTCAGCCTTCGCCACACTGAGCAATACAGCACCTGAGCCAGGATTGTATGTGTCGTTACCTGCCTGGTCCGCGGTGATGGTTGTGTTACCAGCTCCCACGATTGTGACGGTGTTTCCCGAAATGGTTGCAACATTGGTGTTTGAGCTCGTGAAGGAGAGGGGACCTCCTGTCGTAGAGGTTCCGTCCACGGTAAATGGTGCATCTCCAAACTTCTTTGCTGCGATCGCGTTCACGGTCACAACCTGCGTGCCCTTCGTTACCGTTAATGTTCTCACAACGTCAGTCGCTGCATTGTAGTTGGCATCTCCGGCCTGCGAGGCGGTGATGTCTGTTGTTCCCACCCCTACGATAGTTACGGTCGAGCCTGAAACAGTTGCCACAGCAGTGTTGCTGCTGACATACGACACGGCCAGGTTTGAGGATGCCGTTGCGCCAAGGTTGAACGTCCCGGAGCCATAAGCTTTAGCAGCTAACGTTGAAAAGGAAATTGTCTGATTTCCTTTGTTGACGATGAACGTGCGCTGAGCATCAGTTGCTGCGTTGAAAACATCATCGCCCGCCTGTGAAGCTGTAATAGTTACTGATCCAACTCCCGTAAGTGTTACAACATTTCCGGAGACGGTAGCAATGTTAGTGTTCGATGAGCTGTAGCTGATCGGAAGTCCGGAGGTAGTCGTAGCATCGAGCGTGAAGGTTCCGCTTCCATAGAATTTGTCGGTAATGGCCGGGAACGTGATCGTCTGATTCATCTTCACCGGTGTGAAGCTGTAAATCTGTCCAGTTGCTGGTGCTGCGCTTATGTTCGATGTCTCCGCTGTAGTTGAAGCTGTTGGACTTGCGGTGACATTGTTAAGGCTTATAATGTTGCCGGAGCCGAGATTGGCGAATGCTAGCCCGATAGAAGAAGAAACACTCACGAGTGCGCCTGCCTCCTTACGATACACAAACTCCACTTTGTTGGAGGTTTCATACAATTTTATCTGGAAAGACAAACCGGCAGAGGGTGCGCTGTAGTAGGCAGCCCAGTTCAGAAACTCGATCGTGAAAACCCGATTTGGCGCAACTCCGGTCGTAGCGTAGTTTGCATCGCCAAAAGTTCCGCTGATGTCATCCCAGAAAGGCGCAATCAATGGCCTGTTCAGTGAGTTCAGCAAATCGTTAGCGGTTGTGTTTGTCGTATTGGGCAGGTAAGGATTGAAGCTGATGAATCCGTTGGATGTAGCATATAGCTGCGTGAACGGAATGCCACCAAACTTGAACGTAAATCCTACGGGGATGGCAGAAGAGATCGCATCATCCGATGTGAAATCACCTCCTTGCGAAAGGTGAGTCACTGCGGTAGCGCCAGTGAGTGGCGTGAACGTGCCAGCCGAGGCAGCGAACGTGTAAGTTGGCACCGCTACCTGAATAAAGGTTTTGAACGTTACCGGGTTATTTGTTATGGATGCAATATTATAGAGTTCCTGTCCGGCTGCTCCGTTATAGTCAACCACGTGCGCCACATAATCGGAGTTGGCACTTAAGCCTGTTACTGTGAAAGCAGATGTAGATGCACCGTTAAAAACACAATACCATCCGCTTGTTCCGATTTGCGAGCCCGAGCCAAAAGTTGTGCTGGCAGTGTACGTGGTATTATCTACCACAGGTGCAGTGCCGAGGGCCGTGATTTTCTTTATGAAAACAGCACGTTTAAGACCATTACCTTCGGTTACGTCAATTGACACTTCCGTTCCACTCACGCGGTTAACCCGAAGAGTCGAGATCGGTGTAATTGGTTTCACAAGCGTAGTGGTAACGGTCACCGGGTTGTTTGTGCCTGCTGTATTAAAATAGCGTTGTGCACCGGCCAGGCCATTATACTCCACCACTTTAATCCGGTACGGCAATCCTGGATCGAGATTGCTAACCGAAACGCTGTTACCTGACCCGTTGTAGACAGCGTACCAGCCTGATCCAAAAAGAGATTCCCCGAACTCACCGTCAACCGAAGCATTTACAAATGAGGCATCCGTTACCGTGATATCTTCGGCTGTGCTGGTCTGCTTCATCAATACTGCGCGATAGGTCCCGTCTCCGTTAGTCCACGAGAGATTCATGGTCCGTCCAGCGTTTGCACTCGCGATCACCTGCGATGCAGCAGTTGTCGGTGCAGCCGGACCCGTGCCGGGAGTGAACCTGTAGACCTGGTTAGTTGCGGGTTTTGTGTTCAGCGAGTTATTTCCCGTAGCCGAGAACGTAGGTGAAGCACTGGTATTGTCAAGCGAATAGAACCTGTTTGAAGATGTCACGCCAACCAATCCGATTGATGCACTGGCGGAATTAAGAGCACCGGTCTCCTGGCGATAGATGAACTCAATCACATTGGTGGTCTCATACAGCTTCACCTGGAACGAGATACCTGCCGTTGTGGCATTATAGTTCCATCTCCAGTTAATCCACTCAAACGTGAAGACCCGGCTTCCCGCAACTCCGGTTGTGGAATAGGTGGCCGTTCCACCACTTCCGTGAAGGTCATCCCAAAGAGGTGCAATAAGTCGGGTCTGCAAACCGTTAAACTGGTTTGAACCTTCATAGGAGCTTGAAAGGTTAAATGTGAGGAATCCATTTGAAGAGGCCTTGAGGTCAGTGTAGGCCGTTCCAAAATAGTTGAATGAAAAACCGATTGGGATAGTGGCGCTGATCACGTCATCTCCTTCGATATTATCAACCGCTGTGCCGTTCACCGCGGTGAAGGTTCCGGTTGATGCTGCAAAGTCGTAATGCTGAGCGTTGACAGAAAACAGTAACAGCGCAAACGCGCCAGTTAGAAGAATCCTGCTTACGTAACTAGTAGAGAGTTTGTACATAGGCGGTGATTAAAATTATTTTAACCACAAGTTTACCACTAAAGGTGTTGCCTTTTTGTACGTACTCCTTTGTGAGTAGCGGTAACGTTGTACTAAATCACCAGGAATC
The DNA here is from genome assembly GCA_036402075.1 of Chryseosolibacter sp. Taxonomy (GTDB): domain Bacteria; phylum Bacteroidota; class Bacteroidia; order Cytophagales; family Cyclobacteriaceae; genus Chryseosolibacter. The sequence goes on from DASWTP010000275.1 coordinate 6,263, forward strand.
ACTTTTTATCTTCAACAAAAAAGTGTTATCCTATAGGCCGTGGTTTAAATCGATTTCGGAGCGGTGACCCGGCCAAATATGAAAAAATTGCATGTATTATTTCGGCTGAAATTCAAAGCCGCGGTAATGCGGGAATCAACCCACTACCAGTGTGGTAGTAAACACACATGAATAAGCAGGTGCCTTATGGGGTTTCGTCCTCGCGTACTCCGTTACTGGCTACGCGCCAACTACGGCTTGAAGTTGGAGAATCTCCATCTGGCGTTCGAAAAGGCGTTCAGCAATCTCTTCATCGGTGATGTGATACCGCGCACCGATGTACTTGATCACTTTGCCATTCTCGAAGATGGGCACAATTGTCGCGTCAACCCAATAGATCCCACCGTCTTTTCTCCGGTTTTTAACAATGCCACGAAATGTTTGTCCCGCTTTTATGGTTGCCCACATTGTCCGGAATAATTCCTTCGGCATATCCGGATGGCGGACAATATTATGGCCTTTGCCGATCAGCTCGGCCGAAGAATAGCCCGATACTTCGATAAACTTTGGATTGACGTAGGTGATCGTACCGTAAAGGTCTGATTCAGAAAGGATGGTCGTCTGGGCGAGCACCCGTTCCCGCGCCTCAAGTAAATTCTTGATCACGATGTTCTCTTCGAGCTGTCGCCCCATCTGCTCCTGGATTGCCTGAAGCTCTTCCATGTTCTGCCGCATCTCTTCTTCCTGCGAACGAAGCTCCTCCATCTGTTGCTGCGAAGTGCTCAGCAATTCTTTTACATTTTGATTGACAATCACAGACTGAATTACCGAAGCAAATGCTTCCGCACATTTCTCAAGAAACGCGACCCGGAATCGCTCAAGGCGATCGAACGATGCAAGCTCGATCACACCCACCACGGTATCGTTGTGCTTGATGGGAACAATCGCAATACAATCAGGATTTGCCAGCCCGAGCCCTGAAGTGATGTGAACATAACCCTTTGGCACATCATAGAGAAGTATCGTTTCTTTTTCAAGGAAGCACTGACCCACCAGGCCATCGCCTACCGCGATAACTTTTGACGCGTATTTCTTTTTATCATATGCGTAGCAGGCTTTCAGTTCCAGCGATTCGCGCGCCTGGTCAATCAGGAAGAGCGAGCCCTGGTTACAGGAAAGATATTTAACGAGGAACCGCAGCACTTCATATGAAAGCTCATCCCTACCGGTCTCTTTCCGCAGCAGGTCACCGAAGGAGGCTAATCCCTCGTTTTCCCATGATCGCTGCTCGTCCTTCGATTTCTCGCTGGCGAGCTTCACTTTGAACGTCTCAAGTCGTGTGGCTACCTCCCGGTTCTTGAATTCTTCTGGCATCTCCACTCGAAAGTTCGATTCCTGCAAGTGCGAAATGAAGGTCTCAAGAAGATGAGATTGGTGCTTTTCTTCCTCGAGCTTCGCCTCAATGACCCGCTCACGACTCTTTACCATTTTGCCCATCACAAAAAAAACCGTAGCAAGAACCATCGGTGATGTCAGGATTATCCAGTGGGTCACATTTTGATCGTAAATCAGTTTTATCGACCCGAAATTGAAACCAAGATCGCGGGTGACAATATCAATTGTTATGGCAAACGCCACCAGGCCCAAGCCCAACCCGAAACCTAATGCGCTCATTTTCTTTTCAGACCAGGCGAAGCTGACTGACCTCGCCATCCGCGCCTCCTCCTTTTGATTTCTTTCCATTATATATCCACTCATTTTCAATTACTGATCGCGTCCATAGTCTCAACCGATTGCATAAATACCGTTGAACACTTGCCGACACACATCAGCGTAACTGGGACGAAAGATTCTGCTATTGCGGCTGTTCTGCCATGACAAAAGTCAGCTACCGCTTTTTCAGGGTGAAAAGCCATCCTGTAGTGCAAAAAAAAGCCAATTTATTTTTCTTTCAATCTTTTCTGAAACTTTAGAAACAATTTAAAACCGCCTCCGTTAGATCTATTGGAAGCGAAGGATTAGCGGGAAACAAGAAAACTAACATGGTGCTATGCAGATCGCTGGATTCATATTGTACTTAGCTATCACCGGATACATCACGGTGTATGTCGGGCAGGTGCTTTATAAAAATGGAAGGCACTTCATCTTACGGATGCTTAATGATGAAACCCTCACTGATTCAGTCAACCGCATCTTGCTGGCAGGCTATTACCTGGTGAACCTCGGATATGTGAGCGTCATGCTGACGATGCGTGAGCCAGCAACCACACCTGCCGAACTGATTGCATCGTTGTCCATCGCGGTAGGCCGCATCATTCTTACCCTTGGCGTGATGCACTATTTCAACATCGCGGCCATCACGCTGTATAATAAGCTGAACACTAAAAAACCTATTATATGAATACCTTGCACACACTCACTGCCTACCTTATCTACCTGCCTGTAACCATTCTGCTCACCTGGTATGTGGCTCACACTCTGTTTAAAAACGGTCGCATTTTTATGCTCGACATCTTCCATGGAAAAACCGAGATAGCAATGGCGACAAACAAACTGTTCGAGGTGGGCTTCTATTTGTTGAACGTGGGGTTTGCGCTGTGGATTCTTGAGATCAGCGTGGAACTGGTATCTTCACAGATGGTGGTTGAAGTGCTGAGCAAAAAAATCGGGGGGTTTGCGATTTACCTCGGCCTTATGTTGTTCTTCAATCTTTACCTGTTCTTCCGCGGCAGAAAAGCATCACGAGCTAATGCGAAGGCAGCGCTTGAATAAGGTGTAAGCCGCGAAGATTTAACATATCAAGATCCAAAAACCAAGAGAACCCTTAGCCTTGATTTTTGGATCTTGGCTTTTGGCATTTTGAGATTTTCACATGGGAAGTCGTCTGTACGGTGTCGTGTTCTGAAAGGTTCGCTTCCGCCTCGCTGCCTTCTGTGCTTTTCGTTTCGTTCGTTTGTTCTTTTTTGCGTGAGCGCGAAAAGGTGCCGGATTCCCATAAGCCGCCCGTGCCGAAGACGTCTGCGCAGCGCGCGTCTGAGCCTCGGCCCGTGAATGGACACCGAAAAGAAAAAGGCCACCTATAATTAAAAAACGAAGAAAGGATGTCATTGTGTGAGCATGGATGCAGGCATCAACTAAACGAAATAGCGTTAACTCTATTGTGCCGCAAACCTGGTGAGGCCGAATGAAAAATTTATGCCGTCTACTTTTTGTTAACGAACCCCGCCACAATGGACCCGATCTCAGCGGTTGTCCCGCTTTTTGCATACCGGACAATTCCATGTTCATCGATCAACACATACTGAGGGACACCATACACGTAATAGCCATCGGCCGAAGCCGTGTCACCGAACAACGCCGGATAAGAGATTTTCTTTGCTTTCACGAAATCTGCTATTTTCGAATATGTTCGCTTATCGGTGACGATACTGACCAATTCAAAGCGATCGCCCGGATATTTGGCAGCAAGCGCCTGCAGCATCGCAATACTTTGAACGCACGGGCCGCACCAGATATCCCAAAAGTCAAGCAACACAACCTTGCCCCGTTTTTTCGACAGCTGATGATGCTTCCCGTCTACGGATGTTAGCGAAAAATCCGGAGCTTCTTTGCCTACGAGCGATGACAACCTACTGATTGTTTCTTTCTGAGGAACGTATGTATAGCTGTTTAAAAATTCCTTCTCCCTGATCTGACGTTCAATGTCAGGGGCATCAACGCGTACGTCAGTCAGCCGGATCACTTGGGTATAACGACCATCTGCAACCTGTGTGAAATACCGCAAGACCGGAAAGTAGGTTTTGATGTCGATATGAAGGTGAATTACCCTGTCGGTGAAATCAGGCGTGTCGGCAAAATCGAACCGAAGAATAAATGTCGTGTCCGTACGCGCCAATGCAATGGATTGAAAGTTTTTGATGGTGTCTATTGCCTCATTCAAAATCATTTGCCCGGCAGGCTTGCCAACAATACGCTTCTCTACAGGAGCCCTGTCCAACTGGTAGCTTTTCTCCATGTGATTCACCGTATAAATATTTTCACCATCGAAAACCAATTCAGCATCAACATCATCGCGTTTGGCTTTGAAAATGAATCCGAGATCCCGTGCTTCCCTGCTTTTCTTAATCAGCGCAAAGCCAGTTTTATTCCAAACCGTTCCGTTGGTGAACGTGTCGATCTTGTTCATTCGATATGAAACAGAGCTCCACTTGCCCATGGCATCCCGGTAATTCCTGAAAACCTGTTCAGCCGTTTGAGAATGAGCCGCGAAAAAAAGAAAACAAAACAGGGCGATGATGAGAGCGCGCATATTGGGTCTTGAAGTTTAAAGATCAATGAAAAGCCAATAAAAACAAATGTCATGAAACTAGGTAGTAAGCTCATCCTCGTTCAACTTCTTCCTATATCTGTCATTACCAGCGTGGAAGGAGATGGCGTCATTGCTGACGCAAAACGTTCAAGTCATGGCGATGGATCAATGGCTGAGTTGAAGTCAGTGGTGAGCGAGTCAAAATAGACAGCCTGGATTCACACACCTTCACGGAAATTATTACACGGGTAAATTCGAAGAAACGCTACCTTCAAATTTGGCGATTCAACTGAGATTCAATGCGTTTCGAAAATCCGCCTCGCCAAAGGCACTTCAAGAGTCATGCTTTCCTGTTTATGTTCAATTTAATTGCGATCGAAATCCAACGGAATCTTACCTGTTAATTCATGGTCCTTTCGAATGGACCGTCCTTCGCGCTGCGCAGTGCTCTATATTGCCGCTCGTATTACCATCAAAGACTTTTCATGTTCTCAAAAAACCTTCGCTATGCCGCCTGTTGCATGGCAGCAATATTTTTCACCACGTTTCAATCCTGCAATAAAGACGAAGTAATCGATCCGGCAGCGCTTCATGCGTGCTTTGCCGATGTGCCTTCCGTCATAGCCGGCACACCCATCCAGTTCAACTCCGATTGCTCACAGAACGAAACTTCACACCAGTGGGATTTTGGAGGACAAGGATCAAGCACGGTTGCAAATCCATCGTTCACATTTTCAACAGCAGGGACGTTCGTGGTAAAACTTACAGTCTACCGCAATTCAGAATCGCACACAACCGAGAAAACCATTACCATTCAGCCCGCGCCCAATACCTGTACCGTTACGCATAGCAACCGCGACCTGAAAGCAAGTGAGACATGGAAAACTGGCGAAACCCATTGCATTAACGGGTTCTTCCAGATCATGGCAGGTGTAACGCTAACGATCGAGCCTGGTGTAACTATCAAGCTGAAGAAAAATGCAGGCATCTATGTGGTCGACACTGGGGCTGGGATTATTGCAGAAGGAACCGCAGACAAACCTATTCTCTTCACGTCAAGCGAAACCGTGCCGCAAGTGGGTGACTGGGTTGGTATCCACTTTACAACAAACGGCATCGGTGCTTCACGCATGAAATACTGCACGTTTGAATACGGAGGCAGCCAGGCGTTTACCAGCGAAAAAGTTGGCATGATGGAAGTAACTTATGGCAAAACTGTTTCCGTTGACAACTGTACATTCCGCAAAAGTAAACACTACGCAGTGCTGATTGATTCGTACGCAGAATTCGCGAGCTTTACCAATAACACCATCAGCGAAGCAGGAGATTACGCGATCTTCGCAGGAACACAAAACCTCCACTCGATTGGGGCAGGCAACACCATTAACAACAAAGGCATCTGGATTGAAGGCGCGTGGTTCAACGGAGACGCCACATGGCTTAAGCAAACATGTCCATATTATACCGATGGATTCAATGTTGGCAACGCTGCAGGGATGACGCTGACGATTTCGCCTGGCGTAGAAATAAAATTCATTAACACATGGAGTTCCCTCGATGTAGGCGGCAGCGGAACCAAGGGGAAACTGATCGCGCAAGGTAACGCGTCACAAAAGATCAAGCTGACTTCCGACAATACAACACCCGCCCCTGGCGACTGGAACGGATTCCATTTCTATCCGGGAACCATGGGGCTCTCCATCGTGGATCATGTCATCGTTGAGTATGCCGGAGGGGACGACACCAACTATGCCGCCATGCACGTAACAACAAACAGCGTTTCAATGACAAACAGCGAAATCAGGAACGTTCAGGGGATGGGCATTCACCTCGACACGGAGACCTTTAGAAGGTTCAGCGCATTTTCAGACAATACGATTACCGTACCCAACACAGCCTACGCGATGAAAATGACATCAGGCGCGCTGAACGGACTTGGGGAGGGCAATGTTTTGACTGGCAAAGCTATTTATTTCCTGGCTGCGAGCTTACCGAATATCCCGCAGGTGATCTGGCGCAACATGGGCGTTCCCTATATAGTTGATGGCAAGTTATACTTTGGTTCGGCTACCATCGCGGACTATACTGTCATCATCGAGCCAGGCACAACATTGAAATTCAAACCCAACTCATGGTTTGTTGTCGGAAATTCAGACCCTGTGCTTTTCAAGGCAATCGGAACAGCTACAAAACCGATTACGTTCACCAGTGCAAGCGACACCCCAACACCTGGCAGCTGGGACGGACTGGAGTTTTACAGCAGGATAAAGGCAGGTACCACACTCGAATATTGTACTATCGAATATGGTGGCAATCGCTATGCGAACGTGTCGATCAACAACACCGCAACTGCCGGACTTCTTACCATCTCAAACTGCAAGATCACCAATTCATCTCGTTATGGATTCTATTCGTGGATGAGCCCTGGCGCGGTGACACTGACAAATAATACATTCGCTAACAATGCAATGGGCGACACCAAAATCGAATAAGTGACAGCGTCATTTACATACGAGCCCTGGTTGATCAACTGGGGCTTTTTTTTGCTAAAAATGCAATGGAAAGCGGCCCGCGCAAGCAGTGCAAGCCGCATTAAAATTTCGTATCTTTGGTAAATTCTACCTGGCTAAAAAACTACTCCATGCGAAGAAGAAAGTTCTTCAAAGCCGTAATGGTTGCCTGCGCTTCGTTGCAGCTGATCCCTCAAAATCTTTTCGCGGGCATCAACACTGCAAGCAATAACTTCAGGCAGATCTACTCGAACATCAAGCTGAAAAAAGAGTTCTTTAAGTTTTTGAAGAACGTCTTCAATTTATTTCCCGAAGAAGATCTTCACAAATTGATCGATACGGCTGCCGCGGATAAAAAAGATGACAAAGCAGTTTACCTGGCTGTACAATCCAGGCTTGGGGATATCTCCCCGGTTCTATCATCTATCCGTTACGCCATGCCATCGCTACTCAAGCAAAAGGACGAAATGGCCAGGCAAACCCTGCAACTCCTAGGAAACGGTGGAACTTATAATGGATACCTTGAGATTGGATCATCGGGCCGATACCTGGACTACCTGGAAGAGAATGTTACGATTGAAGGTGAGCGTTATTATGCGGATGGCAAGGAGCCAGGTTATGCCGTCACCGAAATGATCGATCGGGGACAAATAAAGATCGGGGCAACTTATATCCCGCTGGCCGATTACAAAACTAAATACTCCGAGATTATTCCCAGGGAAAGTCTTGACCTGGTAACGATTTATATCGGATTCCACCATTGCCCTCTTGATCTTCGCGTTCCATTTATCTCGTCCATTCGCGATACGCTGCGACCTGGCGGAAAACTGATTCTCCGCGATCACGACTGCGATACAGAGGAGCAGAAGGTTCTTGTCGCACTGGCGCACGATGTATTCAACATGGGCACGAACGAATCATGGGAATACAACAGCAGCGAAATCAGAAATTTTTACTCCCTAAGTTTTATTTGCAATTTTGTTGAACAGATCGGCTTTACGTTCGACAAGCGCACGCTTCTCCAGGAGGGCGACCCCACCAAAAATGCGCTCATGATGTTTACCAAGATTTAATCTACGCATGAAAAAACTTAAGAAGGCCCTGCACTTTATCGCGCGGGCGATGATGACGATGGTCAGGTTCGTATATCGCCTGCTCAAACGATTCATAAAAGCTGTCCATCGCAAAAAGCGTTATGCAATCCCATTCTATGCGTTCGTTTGCTATATCTTGCTCGTAGTGCTGATCATCAAATTCTCCGGAGACTCAGCGTTTGACTATGCACTCCCCGACAAGCGTGTGAATGATGTAACGGCAATCAACCCCATCCAGGTAGCGAAAACCATTCAGCCGCAAACCACCGAAGAAATTGTCGAGGCAATCAAATCCACGCGCGGACCCATTTCGATCGGTGGCGGGCGCTTCAGCATGGGTGGGCAAATCGGCTACGAAAATAGTTTGCACATCGACATGCGTAAGTTCAACAAAGTGCTTGCGCTTGATACCACGGCAAAGCAGGTAACGGTGCAAGCTGGTATCGTGTGGCGCGACTTGCAAAAGGTGATCGATCGGCATAACCTGTCTGTTAAGATCATGCAGACTTACGCAAATTTTACGGTGGGCGGTTCTGTTTCGGTCAACTGTCACGGACGATATATTGGTCATGGGCCTATCGTTTCGTCCGTTCTGGAATTAAAGCTGATTACAGCATCAGGTGAATTGATCACAGCAAACCGATCAACAAACATGGACGTGTTTTCTGCTGCCGTAGGCGGATATGGCGGAATCGGTGTGATCGCGGAGGTGACACTGCAGCTTACGGACAACGTAAAGGTGGAGCGACAAAATGTGCTGATCGCGGCCGATGACTACAACAACTTTTTCGACAGCACGATCCGCAATGACAAAGACGTAATCTTTCAAAATGGAGACCTGTATCCCCCGCATTTCGATATCATCAACAGTGTGGCCTACCGTAAAACCGACAAAGAACTAACTGACACTACGCGGGTTACTCCGGCAGGTGAAAACTATTGGGTTGAAGCGCAGTTGATGAAACTTGTATCCTCGGGCGATGCAGGAAAATGGATGCGGAGGAACTGGGGCGACCCGATCGTATATGGTCGTGAGAAAGTGGTATGGCGAAATCGCGAGGCGAGTTATGATGTGGCGGAACTCGAACCGAAATCGCGCGAAGACAATACCTATGTGTTGCAGGAGTATTTTATCCCAATCAAAAATATCAAGTCCTTCATTCCAAAAATGAAGGCGGTGTATGACAAGTACGATGTGAATGTGATCAACGTGTCGTTACGACATGCGTACGCAGACAAGGAAACATTTTTGTCGTGGGCAGCCGAAGAGGTGTTCGCGTTTGTCATTTATTACAAGCAGGGAACTGATGCTGAATCCCGTGACGAAGTCAAGCGATGGACCATTGAGATGACAGAGGCGATTCTCAGTGAAAACGGGCGGTGGTATCTGCCTTACCAACCCCATGCATCGGTGGAGCAGTTTCAACGAGGCTATGCCCGGTCGGCAGAATATTTCGCTGTCAAGAACCGCCTCGATCCTCAACATCGCTTCACCAATAAATTGCTCGACAAATACAACCCGTATCTCAAGGACAGAATCCAAAAGCAACGGGAAACCATTCGTGGCTACTTCCGTGACGAAGCGCAGACGTTTCTCACTGTACCTGAATGGTATCTTGTTTTCAACCCGAAAGAATATGCCGATTTCCTTGAGGCAGGCAACAATCCGTCTGATTTTCCATACTACGCTTCCATCGATGAATACTGGAGCCTGTATGATCGCTCAATGAAACTTGTTTCTCAGGCGTATCCTCACAACGAAGAATATACAACCATGCTGGATGTAATTGGTGTGAGCATAACACTTGAATACACTACCAAAATGCTTTATGAAAATACTGTCGGGCGGGTTTTTTCATGGTTCGCAAACGGAACACCGTCCGACCAGGAAAAAACAATTTTTGCTGCGCAGCGCGCCTACAGTGATTTCATTTACGACAAGGCCTGGTATGAATTCCAGTTTATGCCGTGGGTTACGAAAGTTTGGAGTGTCTCCAATAGCGCAGAAAGCAACTGGTTTCGAAAGGTGGAACGAATGCTGTTCTTTACCGCTGAGTTCACATTCAAGGCTGCCTATGCCAAACTGATAGAGTGGGGTGCAAAAGCGAGCTATGAAGAACCCGTCACAACTATCTATTTGCTCGGGTCGACCAGCGATGGCCTTACGACATCACAGGATCTGAGAATCATTCACGAACTGGGTGACCAAAAAATTATCGGTATTACGCGGTGGGGTGCTTTCACGAAAACTGTGCTGGAGAAAGCTGATAAGAACATTGCGATCCAGGAGATTGGCGGCAACGATGAGATTGTGATATCGGTAATCGCAGAAGCGGAGGAGCACGCTGATTTGATGTCGGGACAACTATTATACGATTCGAGGATAGTGAGTAACGAAAAGCTAAAACGACACGTCTACCTGGTTCCGGTGGAAAAGTTATTTGACTTCATCAAAGAAGCGCACACAAGAAGCATGAAAGTTGAACACGTGTTTGACTATTGATCGAGAAATACTACTACCTTTATTATTTAGCTAAAACCCTTTCTGTATGAACAAAGTCCTTTTGCTCGTGGCCGTAATCCTAACAATCCCAAAAATACACCTGGCACAAAGTGACCAGGAGATTGCAGCGGTCAAAATGATTCACAATGTTTACAAAACATCAGGGGATAATGAGCCTGCGCCCGAGTCGCTGAAGTCGAAAACAAACTTACCGACCGAAGCAACAGATGCGGACATTAACGCGTGTGTTGGTAACATCGCTGCCAATCTTAGCGCAAAAGCGGACAATATGCCGGCTGGGGCAATCATCAATGGCAAAGATCCGGGTCGGATGTATGTCGTGAGGATCACCGCTCCACTTGCGGGATGTCCCGCTGTCAATGAGATGGCCATAAAAGGCAAATGGAAATCCGTCAAGACCCAGGGTGATCAGAATATCCTGAGCCAGGACATCGAACGGATCGATCGTGAAAACAGGTCGCCTATCGAGTTTAACAAGTTGAATTATCTCGTACTGGTGGATCAAAAGGAAGGCGACACTCCGGTAAAGGTTAGCGGCACGCTCGACATTGGCATTCCAGCAAAACTAAAAATGATTGAATTAACCGCTGCAGACGTCAACAAGGAACACATCGTAGGCGAAATCAAAGTAAAGCTTCTTGAAATGAAAGGAAGCAACTATAAGCTTGAACTCTCAAACGCAATGCCGGTGAAGATCATGCCGCTCAATGCTTCCCAGCAAGAGTTCTCCTCAAACATGACGCGGAATATTCCAGTGTCGTTTTATAAGGAATTTGCTAAGAAAGATACCTTTACGGATGAAGAATACAAAGCCATGTTTAAGTCGTATGATAAGCAAGACACACGTGTAGTAAAACTTGGAACGGTAAGCGGAACAATTCAGAAGATACTTGTCTACATACCGGATGGAATTGTAACAAAACAAATTCCAGTTGAGCTGGGCATCACGAAATAAGAGATTTCAAGAGAAGGGAGTCGTCAGGTGACGGCCGCCTCCATTCATTTCCTTCCCGCATGACAACACAACAACTAACCACCATCGCCAACAAGTGGTTTGATGCATTTAATACAAAAAGCATTGACGATCTGCTTGCCCTCTATCACGATAACGCGGAGCACTACAGCCCGAAGTTGAAAGTTCGCCAGCCAGAAACGAAAGGGTTAATCAGAGGTAAAGATGCAATGCGCACATGGTGGCAGGACGCTTTCACACGACTGCCAGGCTTGCGCTACATCGTGGTGCGACTGACACCATATGAAGACAGGGTGTTTATGGAATACATCCGCCAGGTGCCTGGCGAAGAAGATTTGTACGTTGGCGAAATGCTGGAAGTAGAGAATGGCTTGATAAAGGCATCAGCAGTTTTTCATCGCTGAGCTACAGACTACGATTTCACATTTGCGGCATTCCATTCGAGGCGAACAAGAACAACGATCAATGCGATTTCTGCCAGGAAGTAAAGGTTTGCCAGTAATGTAAAGGTTTCCTGCCAGATTAGCATCGCTGCGGCAGTTACGATACAATACATCAGGTTGCAGGTGGCAACGATCTTCAACAGTGTTTTATGCTGTTGGTGTGGCATCAGGTAGCTGACGGACGAAAAAATAAAGAACAGGCACGCAGCCAGTGCAAGCCAGCGAAGCACGGATGAAGGGACTCCAAATAATTCTTGCAGGGCCGGAAGAATAAACCCGAGGCACAGCGCTGAGACAAAGGCGCCAATTGCGTCTGCAAGTAAAAGATTTCGCGCAGTCAGTTTCATTGAATTCAAAAGTAAGATTATTATGATTTGCAAACGATCAGTCCCAGGCACATGTTTCCCATTTCTGGCTTTTGATTATCCAACCTGGAACAAAGACTTCTCGCACGTGCGCACGGAGGAGGCACAAAATGCGCTGAACCAACAAATTTCAAAGCATTCAGCACTGGTCCAACGCCCTGGCAAATAATTTGCGGTTACTAACGAAAACAACCCAAAAATGACCCTGAAGAATTCGAAGCAAATAGAGGTTTGCCATCCAGCGCCAGCCGATAAAAGAAAGTATATCGGTGACATTGGCCGGATCCTGGTGAAAGACTACGGCAAGAAAAAATATTACAAACCGGAAGAAGTTAAAAAAGCACACAGGAAAAGTGATTGGGGAACAGGCTTCGACTTTAGTTGTTGGGCCATGAGCACGTTTTCCAGCCATCATGATTTTGATCACCATCACCAAATGACAGGCGAAGCTTGTGATTACGTAAACATGAAAAGCACCATGCTTGAAGGGATCTCACTTTCAGAAGGGGTTGACCTCACCTCGCTCTCTGTACCTGACGTTGATGCGTCATGGCTTGATCTGGGCGAGGTCTTTGAAGGTGTCTTCGAAGGTCTCGGTGAATTCTTTGCGGCAATCATCAGTAGCATCGACTTCTAAAAGCTGAGGCAACAAGAATCCAACCCATTTTAATGAATCAGTGTCTAACAAATATGCGCGTAGTTTTTTCAGTGCTCTCGGTCATCATCCTGGTTGCCTGCACATCGAACGATCTGGCGATTGCGCCTGCAGAAGGTATCTTGAACAAGCCGGCCACCGGTAAAGAAGATCAGTCAGTAATCTACCAGCTCACCTCCGATGAGAGCCTCCGAATCCACATCAAAACAATTGAAGACTCGCGTTGCCCGGCAGATGTTCAATGCATTAGCGCTGGCTATGTGAAAGTGGCGTTCGAGATTGAGAATGTGGGCGAAGCCGAATTGATAACACCGGTCTTGCCAGGATCAAATGCGAGTGACACATATGAATTCTCGCTAGGGGGAAAAAATTATCGCCTTGTGCTTGAAGACGTAATTCCGTTCCCCACCACCAAAAATTATCTCGAACCGAGGTCGGTAGAATTTCTGCTTGAGCAAAGTTAGGTCTCGCAGGTGCCTTTCACTCGTTCTTCAGGTTATCCACAGGATTGACAAAAGTGGCGCGTACAGTCTGTGAGCCGATTGTCAGCACAGCGAATATCGATAACACAAAGATGCTCAATCCGATCACTGCAGGCCCGACCGTAGTGTGATAGGCAATCTGTTCCAGCCAAAGCGTGTTGACAAACCATGCAAGAGGAGCGCCTATCATGATCGAAATAAACAGGATCTTAATAAATCCACCCGATAGCAGCAGAACCAGCGAACCGCTACTCGAGCCCAGGATTTTTCGAATGGAAATTTCCTTTACTCTTGTTTCGGTAGCGTAGGTGGCCATACCAAGCAAACCGAGGCAGGATATCACAATGGCTAAAAAGGAAATAAAACCGAGCACCTTTACCAGGTCACCAAAAACAAACTCGTAGAACTTATTTATTTCTGATTCTACGGGGGCGTGGTCTACCTTCATTCCCGGGTTGACAACGGCCCAGGCGCGTTCAATTGATTCAACGGCTTTTTCATATGGACCCACGTACGCAACCTGCATAACACTAAACGCCTCAGGTTTATAAAGCAGCACAAGTGGTGTAATTTGCCGCGTAAGATCACGATGATTGTAGTTTGCAACAACGCCAAGAATGGTCTTGGATGTCGAGTCGTTCACAAACATGACCGTCTCACCTACGGCCTCCTGTGGCGAACCGAAGTTCAATGTCGAAACCGCAGCCGCATTGATCACTACAAAACCGGATGCAGTTGTCTTTTTTTCCGCGTCAAAGAATTCACCTGCCAGCACATTCAAATGCATGTTTGCTTCGTAGTCTTCATCAACATAAAAAATGTTTGCGTTAACATGGGAAGCATTCTCAATTTGACGCTGAATCGAAGTGCCGTGCGATGTGCCGGCTGCCGGAACGTGCGATGCAGCTGCTACTGCTGTTATGTTGTTATATTTCTGCAGTTCAGTCTTCAGCGTCTGATGAGGCGTGCGTCCCAGCCTTATCATGATATTATTTTTCACATTGAAACCGTGTTCCTGGTGTGTGAATAAATCTAGCTGCTTATAAATAACGATTACCGTGACGATAAAAAACAATGACAGCGTAAACTGTGATACCAGCAGCGCTTTACGCATTCCCATTCGGGAGAACAGCTTAACATTACTGAGGTTCTTGAGAACTTTTATGGGTTGAAAGCCTGAAAGCACAACCGCTGGAAAAAGACCCGCCATCACACCGACCGCCAGCGCAAAAACGATGAAGACAAGATACACCACAGCACCCTCGTTCAAATCCCAGCGAAACGCCTTTGAAAAACTCAAATCCAAAATCATCGGCTTAAGTACGACAAGCAATAGCACAGCAATGACCAAAGCTGAAAACGCCACAACAACGGACTCAACCATGAACTGAGCAAAGATCTGCATCCGCGCTGCACCAGCAACTTTCCGCACACCGATTTCACGAGCGCGCGTGAGTGACCGGGCAATCGATAGATTTGTGAAGTTGAAGCATGAAGTGATCAGGATTACCAATGCGAGACCACCTAAAAAATATACGAACTCCCAGGGCAGCTGTGGCCCGATGCTGTTGTTCATGATTGCACCCGGAGTTATCCGAAGCAATGGCTGCAATCCAAAGCGCATTTTGTGCACTCCTTGCTTCATCGGAGCAATGTGCTCGTTGTATATCTTGTCAAGATCGTGCTGCAGCTGATCGGAAGAGGATACATCTCTCGATAAAATATAAGTCCACCCTTGCCAGTAATCACTCCAGTCGGCAGATGAGGCGGAAATCTTTCCGGACTGCTCAAGACTCTTCAACGTGGCCATGCTGGCAAGTCCTTCAAACACGATGTGCGACTTGCGATTCGTCTCTTTCAAAACACCAGTCACCGTGTACAGACCCTGGTCACCAACCTTTAACGTTTGGCCGACCGGGTTGTCATCTTTAAAAAGTTTATTCGCGGCCTTGCGCGTTAGCACAACCGTGAACGGATCGCGCAAAGCAGTCTGTGCATCACCATACTCAAGCTCGTACTGAAAAAAAGCAAGCACATTTTCATCGGCAAAAAAACCTGAGAGGGGAATATTCAGATCCTGCCCTTCAAGCTCGAGCCAGCCATTGCCAAAACCTCTTCGCAAGTGCACCGCATCTTCAACGCTTGTGTACTTTTCCTTTAACTCGGCAGCCAGCGGCATGGAGCTGGCGGAATTGTATTTATTGCCTTTACGGATGTTTCCATTTTCATCGACATCGATGGTGGTGATTCGATAGATGCGATTGGCGTTCGTATTATATCGATCGTAGCTCATCTGGTCGGCCACCAGCATGATCATCGCCATACAAACCGACATGGCCACAGCCAGTCCGAAAATATTGATAGCGGAAAAAAACCTATGACGTCTGAGGTTGCGGACTGCAGTTTTGAAATAGTTTTTGAGCATGGATATGTTTCGGTTTGAGGTCGTGCGATAATAACAAAAAGTGATCCATGAGTGAGATTCTTGAAAATCCGGTTGGAAACCAAAGTGCCAGTCTGTAAACTGTATGAATATGAACAGCGCGGATTTAAGAAATGAACACTTTGAAAGGTAATGGCCAGACAATAATGTTCCTTTGAATTCTTACCTTGCAGTCATATGAAGTTCAGCGAGCATATTTCGAACGTGTTGCGGGCCCGCCAGGCCGACACCGACATGATCAACGTTCTAGACGCATTGGGCTACACGCAGGAAAAATTTCAGGAAGCGTTTGATGTTGCACTGGCAATGGAAAATCAAAATCTGGTGAAGATGCTGTATTCGAATTTCAATGCCGGAAAAATAATCGTTGAACTTACCTTGCCCGGAAAAGCGGAAAGCAAAAAGCTTAAGGCATAAACGGGCCTGACAGATCTGTCATGCGGCCTAATTTCCAATAGCAACCTTTAAATTGCCGTTTGGTATTATTTTGTTAGTTCCTGTAAGGATACTTTTATCGTTATGAGCACAGGACAAGAAAAATTTTTTGAAGACTATAGAACCAGCCGCAGGAGTCAGCAGAAACCCAACAAGTATATTACGGAAGGGGATCGCGATAGAAATTGGCTAAACCGCGCTGGCGATGAAGTGCTTTCATGGTTAGGCGATGATTATGCACAACGAAGAAGAAGGCATGACGATGCCTCCCATCGCGGGAAAGGGCCAAAGAATTTTAAAAGATCCGATGACCGGATCAAAGAAATGATCAATGATGCCTTAACCGATGACTGGCAAGTAGACGCCTCCGACATTGAAGTGACCGTATCCAATGGTGAGGTCATCCTGTCAGGATATGTGAACGATCGTGATCAAAAAAGAAAAGCAGAAGATCTTGCGGAGAGTGTATCAGGAGTAAGGCACGTGGAAAACCGGATCAAAATCAATCGGCCAGCTCCGCAAGGAAGTCTTGTTATGTGATGGCATTCTTCGTCAGCGAGCCTAGGCCTTGGACAACATCCGCTGGCCTTCCACGATGCGCCACGCACCAACGCCCAACAAAAGAATTCCGCCAATCGGAAATCTGCCCGCCAGGATCATCAAAGCAAGCGTAACGATTGTAATAGCTAAGCCAATCGTTACGTTTGCGCTTCCGTTCTTTCGCATTTTCTCCTTCAGCATGTCAACCTCTTTCTGGTCCATAGCGAGATCACTCATCAGCTTCTGGTCAAGCGCCTCGTCCGTTAAACCTTTGTCGCGAAGTGATGCGATGTAGTCAAAGGTATTTTCCTGAAACACCACTTCCCGATTCAACTCCTCGAACACATCCAGTCCATTTTCCTTAAACTTCAAGGCAATGCTTTCCATTGACTCGCCTGCTTTCAGACGCTCGATAATTTCGGCACGGGCTTGTTCAGGCGACAGTGGCTTCACTTCCTCCTTAAGGGCCACAAGAAACTCAGTCAGCTTCAACGCAGCGGTCTGTTCTCCTCGTTCAAGCAATTCCTTTTGAAGGATAAGAATAATCTCCTGAGGAAGGCCAGTCGGGTCTTCCGCTAATCGAACAAGCTTAAACGTAGGTGCCGATTTATACTGATCAGCGAGTTGCTCTATTTCTGCGGGGCTCATGCGAGTGGGTTTTAGTATTCAGTCGTATCCAAAGATAAGAGATTTCCCCATTAACAGATCAAGCTATCCTGCTGTGCAAATAGACACACCAGTGACCAACAGCAATTTTAAGCAACGCACAAAAAACGGATTGTTTTTCTCTGCGAATATTTTTAACCTCAAACTCGTTTAACTGTTTTTTTAATGAAATCTCTTTTCCCGCTGTTCGTATTGTGTGTAACCTCCATCGCGTCATTCTGCCAATCCGCAGGACCGGATGCGTGGATTCGAATCAATCTTCTTGGGTATCGGCCAGAAAGCAACAAAGTAGCAGTGTGGTGTTCCGCAAAGGACGAAGCGATCACGACCTTCACTGTCACCGATACAAAAACAGGGAAAACAGTATTTACCTCACCTGCTGGAAAACCGTTCGGTAGCTATGGACCCTTTTCGCAAACCTATCGCCTGGATTTCTCGGCATTTAAAACTCCTGGAAAGTTTGTGGTGCACGCAGGAAATGCCAAGTCACCTGAATTCTCCATTGGCGAGACGGTCTACGATGGTGCGGCTGATTTCTGCCTTCGTTATATGCGACAGCAACGGACAGGTTATAATCCATATCTGAAAGACAGTTGCCACACGCAAGACGGTTACGTGCTTTATGGCAAAACTGCCGGCATTAAAGACAGCACGTACATGGACGTTGTAGGCGGATGGCATGACGCCAGCGATTATCTGCAATATTCAACAACGTCAGCCAATGCAACGTACCACCTATTGGCAGCTTACCGCGACTTTCCTTCCGTTTTTGGTGATTCCAAATCAGCAAATGGACTTGATGGCAAAAATGGAAGAGCCGATGTACTCGATGAAGCCAAATGGGGCCTCGACTGGTTGTTAAAAATGCATCCCGCGAATGACATCATGTTCAATCAAATTGGCGATGACCGAGACCACGTGTCGATGCGGATTCCGAAGATGGACAACATGTACGGCAAGGGATTTCAACGGCCTGTCTACTACATTGACGGAGAAGTGCAGCAGCGCGGAAAATTTCTTAACAATACAAAAGGCACGTCCTCCACTGCAGCAAAATTCAGCAGCGCCTTCGCGTTAGGCGCAAAAATCTTCAAGGGACTGGATCAGTCTTTCAGCGAAAAGTTAAAGACGAAGTCGTCATCCGCCTATCAATACGCGCTGAAAAAGCCAGGCGTAACACAAACTGTCTCCGTGAAATCACCCTATATCTACGCTGAGGACAATTGGGTGGACGATATGGAGCTAGCGGCAACCTGGAACGGACTCTCCGCAGAAGCGGTTTCATTTGCACGACAAGAACCTCTAACCCCCTGGCTCGGAAAAGATACTGCAAGTCACTATCAATGGTATCCCTTCATCAATCTCGGACACTATGAGCTCGCGAAAAGCCTTACCGGGAAAGAGAAAGAGGAAATCATAGGGTACTACCGAAAGGGTATTGAGGCTGTGCTCGCCAAGGCGCAGAAAAATGCATTCCTGCGAGGCGTGCCATTCATCTGGTGTAGTAACAATCTCACAACTTCTTTCGCCATCCAATGCTTCTGGTATCGCCAACTCACAGGCGACACGCAGTTTGAGGCGCTCGAGCAAATGAATTTCGATTGGATTTTCGGCTGCAACCCCTGGGGAACTTCAATGGTATTTGGCTTGCCTTCCTGGGCAGATACTCCGGTTGATCCGCATTCTGCCTTTACACATCTCAAAAATTATCCGATAGACGGTGGGCTGGTGGACGGCCCGGTGTACACCAGCATTTACAAAAACCTCATCGGCATCCGCCTCAACGACCCCGATGAATATGCAGCGTTTCAGAGCAACCTGGCTGTCTATCACGATGACTATGGCGACTACAGCACCAACGAGCCAACTATGGACGGAACAGCTTCCTTAATCTACTTGCTGGCTGCAAAGCAAGGCGAGATGTTAAGAAACATTACCGTAGATCAGGGAGCAGTCATCAGGGGAAACTCAAGCCAAAAACAGATAGCGCTGGTCTTTACAGGTGATGAATATTTCGAAGGTTTGCCGATCATCACAAAAACACTGAGAGAAAAGAACGTGAAAGCCGGATTCTTCTTTACAGGTCGGCTCTACGAAAACACAAAGGCAAGCGCTGCTATCAAAAAATTAAGGACTGAGGGGCACTACCTCGGGCCCCATTCCGACAAGCATTTGCTTTACAACGATTGGACTAAGCGCGACAGCCTGCTGGTTTCGAGGGATTCACTGATCCATGATCTCAATTCCAACTATAATGCGATGCAGCGCCTGGGAATTGATGAAAAAGAAAAGTTGATGATTCCTCCGTTTGAATGGTGGAACAGGCAGGTTGCCGCATGGTGTGCTGATGAAAATATTCGACTGGTAAGCTTCACGCCCGGCACAAGAACCAATGCAGACTACACCTATCCCGGGCTCGGCAAGTCGTATGCCTCGAACGAAGCAATCCTTAAGGAACTTTTCGATCGGGAATCATCAGCCTCCCTGAATGGCGCTATTCTCCTGATCCATGTTGGAACCGACCCCAGAAGAAAAGAAAAGCTTTACGACCGGCTTCCGGAAATCGTTGACAAACTCCGCGCCAAAGGTTATTCCTTTACCCGGATCGACCAGATGGTAGGGCAATAATCAGCGACTAAGTTTTCTATCAAAAAATAGTGTTTCCTAACGAGCGGACTTATCTTGTCCGCATGAGGAAGATTATCACGCTTCTGTTTGCTTCTCCATTGCTTGTTGTGATGATTGCAATCGTCTTTATCAACGTGCGAGTCTATTATGAGGAGGACAGTGCGGCATCAACAACAGATTCGATTAATGAGGATTTAGTCCACACGCTGTATGGAATAAAAGATGCTGTGAATGCAGGTGCCGATACCGATATGCAGGCAATTTATCCGGAAGGACATGTCTTCATGAATGTGATCTATGCGCTGGCCTGGTGCAACGCAATGGAAAAATTAAACACCAACTCAGAATATTATCGGACGGGATATTCGGAAATCCAAATGTGCTGGGCGAAAATCAACTCAAAATCTGCACGCACGCAGTTTGAGGAAGACCTGCCCCTCGCTTACGGAGCATTCTATACTGGCTGGAGCAACTACCTGCTTGGACGCAAGCTTTCGCTCGACCGTCCCGATCAGCGTGATCCGGCACAGCTACAGCTATTCAAGGAGAACTGCGAACGGATTGCTCACGCGATCCAGGCCAACCCATTTCCGGTGAGCTACTACGCGCAAGCATGGCCGGCCGATGTGATGCCGTGTGTAGCCTCGTTACGCTTACATGACCAGATCCTTGAAGCGAAATACAAAGCTGTCGTGGAGAAATGGTTGAAAACCATTGTGACAAAACTCGATCCGAATGGATTGATCCCGCATGCCGTCAATCCCCTGACCGGGAAAACGGTTGAAAGCGCCCGTGGATCATCACAAAGCCTGATGTTGATCTTCTTGCAACAGGTCGATCGAGAACTTGCGCAAGCGCACTATCAGAAATATAAAAAACTCTTTCTTGATACAACGTTCGGGCTCAGCGGGATTCGCGAATATCCCAAGGGACACTCAGGGGAGGGCGATGTTGATTCAGGACCAGTGATCTTGGGCTATGGTGGCGCGGCAACGATTGTCGGAATGCAAACATTGTCAGCTTTTGGCGATGACCAGCAGGCTGCAAAAATCAGAAATGAAGTGGAAGGACTCGCGTTCGGAATTACAGCAGGTGGAAAGAAGAAATATTTCTTTGGAACACTCCCCATGGCGGATGCGTTCATCGCCTGGAGTCACACAGCTTTAAACAAGAGAGGGAACGAAACTCCTTCGTTTGGTGCTTTTCATCTGTATAGTTCGCTGGTATTCTTTGTCGGGGCGATTTGGTTCTGGATCCTGATGAGCCCGCGCAAGCCCGATTCAAAGGCAAGCATGAACACTGTTTGGTAAGAATGTTGCATACGCACCAAACAGTGTTACCGCTCCGATCAGCGAAGGGTAGCCAATGCTTCACGCATCCGCTTCATTGCTTCACGAAGGTCTTTTTCTGAGGCCGCGTATGAAAGTCTCACGCAATTCTCATCGCCAAACGCTCCGCCCGGCACCATCGACACATGCGCTTTCTCCAGCATGAACATGGCGAAGTCGTCAGCGTTCTTGATTTTAGTTGTTCCGTCCGATTTCCCAAAATATGAACTGACATCAGGGAAGAAATAAAAAGCGCCCTGTGGATAGTTTGTTTTAATTCCAGGGATTTCTTTGAGAAGCTGATATACGATTTCTCTGCGTTTCTTGTATTCGCCAACCATCTGGGCGGTGGGTGCCTGGTCTCCTGCGATAGCAGCAAGTGCTGCACGCTGCGCAATAGAACAGTTTGCAGAAGTGATTTGACCCTGCACTTTGTTACAGCCATCAGCAATCCACTTCGGTGCCGCGATGTAACCTACTCGCCAGCCGGTCATCGCATAGCCCTTGGCAAAGCCATTCACCGTAATGGTTCTTTCGAACATTCCCGGGAACGAAGCGATGCTTACTTGCTCGCCTGTGAAATTGATATGCTCGTAAATCTCATCTGCAATGGCAATGAGGTTATGCTTCACCACGACTTTTGAAATTTCTTCCAGCTCCTTCTTTGAAAATACGGTTCCGGTTGGATTGCATGGCGAAGAAAAGATGATCGCCTTTGTTTTGGGCGTAACCGCCTTTTCAAGTTGCTGCGCAGTTACTTTAAAATCATTTTCAATTCCACCTTTGATCATCACGGGTGTCGCTTCCGCCAAACGCACCAATGCATCGTAGCTTACCCAATACGGTGAAAATACAATTACTTCGTCACCAGGGTTAAGCAACGCAAGCATGGCGTTTGCAATGGATTGTTTTGCACCGTTCGAAACAACAATGTTCTCCGCTTTGTAGGGAACATTATTTTCTTTCTGATATTTTGCTGCGAGCGCCTCGCGCAAATCCTGGTAGCCAGCTACCGGAGGGTATGCAAAATATTTTCCTTCATCGATCGCTTTCTTTGCCGCATCGCAGATATGCTGTGGTGTTTTGAAATCAGGTTCGCCAAGGCTTAAGCTAACAACATCGACTCCCTTGTTTTTGAATTCACGGGCTTTCGCTGCCATTGCCAGGGTTGCTGATTCTTCAATTGCTTCAATGCGGTTTGAAAGTTTGTTCATAGAACTTCGTTCGATTAGGGTTGTGACTCCTTTTGAGAGCAGACAAAGAAAGAAAGAAACGGGGCAAGTTCAAAGTGCGAGTTGAAGGTTTAAAGTTTCGTGTTTCGTGTTCCGGGTTGAAGCTCGTTCCTAACGATTGCTAGGTGTGTTATGTTGTGACCTCAATACGAAATTCGGAACACGTAACGTGGACTGCACCGAGTGGAATTTATGTGAAGAGCGTTCTTCCTGTAATACTCCGACCAAGTGTAATCTCATCGGCATATTCCAGGTCTCCTCCCACCGGAACCCCGCGCGCGATCACACTAAGCTTCACAGGAACGTCTTTCATTCGTTTGTTGATGTAGAATGCAGTGGTGTCGCCTTCCATGGTTGGACTCAGCGCCAGAATAACTTCTTTGATTTCAGACTGTGGGCTTGTAACGCGTTCAACGAGCGCATCGATCTTGAGATCAGACGGGCCGATTCCGTTCACTGGAGAAATTACACCTCCAAGCACGTGATAAAGTCCGGAATATTGCGCTGTGTTCTCGATGGCCATCACATCTTTTGTATCTTCTACCACACAGAGTATAGCGCGGTCGCGTCTGTGGCTTGTGCAGATGCCGCAAACTTCGTGATCGGATATATTAAAACAGGTCTTACAGAATTTTATCTGCGATCGAAGATTAACGAGGGCTTCTGACAGCGCGGTCGTATTTTCCGGACGCTCCTTTATAAGATGAAGCACCAGGCGCAAAGCGGTTTTCTTTCCAATACCCGGGAGTTTGGAAATTTGGTTAACGGCTTCTTCAATGAGTTTTGATGGATACTCCACGTGCTGCCCCCTAAACGATTCGAGCATCAATGCCCGCTTCGCAGATCGACTCACGCATGGGTTTAAGGAAGTCAAAGCTGCCGGATTTTACCGCGCATTTTCCTTTATAGTGGATCAGCAACGTGCATTGCTCGGCTTGTTCCTGTGTATGTTTGCAAACCCGGATCAGCGTTTGAATAACGTGGTCGAATGTATTCACATCATCATTGAATACAACCAGATCCATCAGATCCGTTGTCTCAACAGCCTCGAGAACGTCAACTAATTCTTCCTGCTGGTGAAATGGCTTCATAGTTCGTGTCGATGATTTCTACAAAAGTAAGCAATTTCGCAACTATAAAAGTTCAGAATCGGTGAATTCCTTCTCAAGTCCCTGAAAACCATGACCCATTTGGCTTTAAGTTTCATTATAATTGCCCCAATATTTTCGCATTCATGAGCCCAATTTTAGTCGCTTCTATTATTGCCGTTTACTTTGCCGTACTGATAGGCATCTCCATAATAACCTCAAAAGGCGCTGACTCAAACACCTTTTTTACCGCGAACCGGCAGTCGCCATGGTACCTGGTTGCTTTTGGCATGATCGGTTCATCGCTTTCGGGTGTGACCTTCATCTCGGTTCCCGGGAATGTGGGCAAGATCGGCTTCGGATATTTTCAGGTCGTATTAGGCTACCTCCTGGGATACTGGCTCATCATCGGAATTCTGATGCCGTTATACTACCGGTTAAACCTTGTATCCATTTATACTTACCTGGAAAAACGGTTCAACTTCTGGTCGTATAAGACCGGGGCATTCTTTTTCTTGATTTCCAGAACGCTTGGCTCAGCCTTGCGATTATACCTGGCAGCCACCGTTCTCCAACTTTTCCTTTTCGATGCCTGGGGGGTGCCGTTTTTCATCACCGTAGCCACGACCCTGCTTCTCATTTGGGTTTACACATTCAAGGGCGGTGTCAAAACCATCGTTTACACCGATTCCTTTCAGACACTTTTTCTGGTGGGTGCAGTTTGCATTGCCGTATGGCAGATCGCTGGTGATCTTGGTATGTCGTTCAACGGAATGATTGGCGCCATTAAAAACAGCCAGTACTCCCGCATGTTTTATTTCGATGACGTGAATTCACCAATGTTTTTCTGGAAACAATTTTTAGGCGGGGCATTTATCACAGTCACCATGACAGGCATGGACCAGGAAATCATGCAGAAGAACCTTACCTGTAAGAACCTGGGCGAAGCTCAAAAGAACATGTTCTGGTTCAGCATCACGCTTGTGGTTATCAATCTGCTTTTCCTCACGCTCGGAGCTTTGCTCTATTTGTACAGTGAACAAAACAATATCCCAATCCCCGCGTCAACGGACGAACTGTTTCCATCTCTCGCGTTTTCAAAGTTCAGCTTGCTGGTTGGAATCTTTTTCCTGCTGGGAATCATTGCCTCCTCGTATGCCAGTGCCGACTCTGCGCTTGCGGGATTGACCACCTCCTTTTGCATCGACTTCCTCAATTTCAAAGACAAGCCTGAAAGCGTTAAGCAGCGCCAGAAGTTCATGGTGCATGTGGGATTTTCATTGTTATTCCTCATCATCATCGTCATCTTCCGGGAAGTGAATGAACGAAGTGTGATTGATGCGGTATTGAATGTGGCAGGTTATACATACGGTCCGCTCCTCGGGCTCTTCACGTTTGGATTGTTTACGAAGTTCCAGGTGAAGGACAAGTTCGTTCCCATTGTTTGCGTGTTGTCTCCGGTATTGTCGTATATCATTAGCCTCAACTCGCAGGAATGGCTGGGAGGATACAAGTTCGGAATTGAGATTTTGATCCTGAATGGTATTCTCACGTTCATCGGGTTGCTGATCGTAAGCAAGAAGGGTGAGCGAGTGCAGGCGATCTAGTTTAATACAAAACCGCCAAGGTCGCAAAGGAGACGCAAAGCACGCAACGACTATCTTCCGTTGCATCCGTATCGCCTCCTTTGCGCGCGTTACGGTTCCTTTTTGTTGAGAAAAAAAAAGGCTGTCGTTGCCGACAGCCTAGTAGACTAAAACCAACCCCTCAATCGACTCTTTTACATCCGTAGCGGATTTATATGTTTAGATAGTTGAATTGTCTTACCTCGTTTCCTTTGGTGAGGCGAATCGTGTAAGCACCTTGTTCAACGTATTTGAAATCAATGATCAGCTTGCGTTTCTCCATTACATGTGAGGTAACAACATCACCTCTGGAAGAAACCACTTCCACCGTAGCGCCAATAAATTTTTTATCAGTCTTAAGAACAAACAAACTGTTGTGTTTGCTTTTCACTGCACTCACGCCTTCATTTTTTGGAGAAGCGGAAACCGATAGAACCATCACCAGAAGGGCTATCGCTAATACTATGACTTTTGGTTTATTCATGGCTTAGTAACACGAAACCCTTTGCCAGAATTATGCCGATGTAAGTAAAACGCTGTTTTTACGCCTGAAATGGCCTTACCCAGGTAAAATCATCCAGTTTTGGGAGAACCGGGTCTCATTTTGAACTTTGATTCACAAAAGTTCACGGGAAGGATCCCAAAAAATCTCCTTAAAGTTTTTCACTTTATCTGACACGACAACCACGCCCTCTCGCTTGAGAAGGCGTTCCATTTTCTCCGGTGGATTAAAATGATGCTTGCCGGTAAGAAGCCCGGAGCTGTTTACCACGCGGTGAGCAGGAACATCCTTCGGGCAGCCGTGCATTGCCCAGCCCACCATCCGCGCACTCGATTTCGCGCCCAGGTAATTTCCGATCGCTCCATAGCTCGTAACCCGACCCTTTGGAATCAGGCGCGCTACTTCATAAACATCGGCAAAGAAATTCGATGAAGAATCGTTCTTTTTGGTACGTGGCATCTCTTAAACTCTTGAACTTGCTAAATTTACGGCTCCTTAATGAAAAATATTTAACCTATAAACGTGAAGAAGAGTTTTTTCATTGCTGTATTCCTGTTGATGTGCTCCGGAGTTGTTTATGGCCAGAACGGCTACACGCTCATTTTTCCCGACTCGTTAGGATGGAACACGCTTAACGAAAACGAAGAGCTTAAATTTTCAGTCGGAACCAATCGCGCTGAGCAGGCACGCTTCCACATGGAGGGAGGCGAGGGCTCTGGAATCAAGTTTGACTCGCTCGGTAATTTTGTATGGACTCCCTCCTACGACTTTGTCGATCGTGTTGCCAAAATAAAGGAACTCACAGTGATCTTTGAAGCCTCCTGGAAAGATGGAAAACGGGAGCGTCAGCCGATTACGTTCAATGTGAAGCACGTTAACCGCCCCCCTGTGGTAGAAGACCTGCCGATATTCTACGTTAAACTTGGAACAAGCAACTCATACCAGATCCAGCCGGAGTATGTTTACGATCAGGATGGCGACCCGCTTGTGTTCCGTTCTATCCAGTCGCAAATGCCGGAAGGTGCAACGCTCAATTCACAGGGACAACTCCAATGGACCCCGTCACGCGGCCAGTTCAGCGGCTTAAAAAGCAATCCGATCTTTCTGGAGTTCATTGTTCAGGATCAGCCGGACAAAGCCGAAACACGCGGCAGATTAAAGCTTGCACAAACGCAACAGGATCTGCCCGCAGAACTACTCATCGTTCCAGGCGACACACTCGTCACGATCAAAGAAGATGAAACGCTCAATCTCAAATTATATATTTCAGATCCGAATGGTGACGACAACGTGAGCAATGCAGGATTCGTTGCCAACGACAAGCGAATTCCACTCACAGCGTTGAAAGGAAACACACAACTTCAATACGAATTCACCTGGACGCCCGGCTATGACTATGTGGATGACGCGCAGGTATCGTTAGTCAGTGAGATCACATTTTTTGTGCTTGATAAGTCGGCTAACCGTACGCAGAAGCGCGTGAAAATAAAAGTGAACGATGCGGAAAACCTGGTGAAGAAGGATGCTCACCTCTTTCAGAAATATCGCAATAACCTGGCGGAAGCGTATCTGTTGATCAACCAGCTTGATGTGAACCAAAAGAAACTTAACCAGGACTACAAGCGTGCCCGCAAGGGAAAGAAGCACCGCTCAATCATGAACGCATCGCTCGGTGCAGTTACGGGTCTGTCTCCGGTGGTGATCCAGCAGACCAATCAGTCAAAAATCGTATCGGGTGTTGGTGGAACTACCGTTCTCACGCTAGGCACCTTGGAGGCTACAGAGGTAATCGGCCGCTCGAAGGAATCGATTATGGACAAGATCAAAAACACGATCGATATCCGGAATCGCGCTCAGTCGGCTGGCGATGAATTTGCCCGCAAGTATGCCCTGAAGAACGCGCGCAGGAATTCTGAATTCGATAAGGACATTGAGAAACTGCGCCTGGTGTTGAACGATCAGCGCATCGTACTCCTTGAACTGGACGCCTACTCAAAAAATGCAGCACGGGTGGATGATAAGGATCTGAAAAAGACTTTCATCGATTACGCAGACGAAAGTACGCATTAGTGGTTAGCATCGTCCCGAAAACGGAGACGATGCTTGACCCTGACCTAGACTACACTCTTTCGCGTTATCAACCCGTCAACAGAAAACTTTCCTGCTCCGCGAATAACGGAGTGCACCGCCAGGCCGATGGCGAGAAGGAAGAATTCGACACCTTCGCCTGGCTGATTATTAAACCAGTTCATAAAAAATCCGTTTTGCCAATGCATTGATGCCGCGCCAATCATAATGGCGATCGTAAGCAGTGCGATTCCCCGGGTAAAAAGACCAACGAGCAGGAGGATCATTCCAACCGATTCAATTAAAATCACCAGCAGCCCTAGGGCCCAGCTTAGGCCAACGGTTTCGGTAAAATAGTTCATGGTTGCATCGAAGCCGTAGCCATTAAATGCCCCTACGAGTTTTTGCAGTCCATGCGGTAAAATAACCAGGGCCAGAACAACGCGCAGTACGGTAGCGGTGAGATCTGCGTCTGTTTGGAAAAGTAGTTTTTTCATAATTGATTGATATTAGTTGCCATAGAAGAATTGCTCTTTGAAGATTTGACCGTCTCGCCAATGTTGAACGGAAACCTGGGTGTAGGTTCTCACACCCCAGTCCTTATGGGTGTAATCGTAGTTCCATTTGACCATCGTCACGTTTTCACCTTCGGCCACATCCAGAACCTTGGCACTGCGGAAATCAATCAGGCTCGAAAAGAATTCTTCTTCGCGTTTTCGGTTTGCTGTTTTGCCAATGGTGGGTGGAAGATCATTCTCCTGCATCACCACATCATCAGCGTAAAATTTTTCAAACGCCTCTAATGGTTTGCCCTGCAACACCATGTCGTTCAATTCATCAATAAGTGTTCTGATTTTTGTCATATGAAATTGTTTATGACAAAAGTATTTGGGCAGCCATCCGTGGGCATTGAAGCAGATTAAGAAAGGATCTTAAACCAGTTTAAGATGGCTCGGCCAATTTTCGCCTGATTTGGCTGAGGAACTCGGGTGTCATACCGAGGTAGGACGCAATTTGGTGCTGTGGAACGCGTTGTTCGATGTTGCGATACCGTTTAATGAAACCGAGGTAGCGGTCCTTCGCGGGCTTACAAAGATTGTCAATGATCCTTCGCTGGTGCGCAACAAATGCCTTCATCAGCATTTTCCTATACAAGGCATTGAACTTGGGAAACTTCACAAAAAGCTGCTCGAAATCTTTCTTCTCGATCTGCAGCACTTCGGTGTCTTCAATAGCATCGATGTTAAGACTTGCAGGTGTGCCGTTCATGAGGCTCTCCATATCGGAGATCCACCAGTCGTCAATGGCAAACTGAACGATGTGGTTATTGCCGTCCGGATCAATGAAGTAGGCTTTTAGACAACCGCTCACCACGTACGTTTCGTAATGGCAAATATCACCTGCCTGCAGAACAAACTGACGTTTCAGAAATTTTCGGGGTTTGACGATCGACAAAAAATGAGCCTCTTCTGCTTCGTCAAGCTCAATGAATCGAGCAATATATGCGAGTACTGGGCTCATGGAAGAATCAAAACTAATATTAAGTCCCAAATTCTAAAAGGACGAGGAAGCTGTCGCCCCATTACTCTTCTCGTAGCCTCGAAAGGCCGATAACAATAAAAGGTCATCATGTAATGACCTTTTATTGTTACTCAATTTTAAATTATCAGCTCTGGCCTTCGCGATCAGCTGCCTGCACATCCCGAACGTTTTTCTGAACAGCAACGGCAGCAAATAATGCGAGCAGGAATGCAAACGCGTAGAATCCTTTTTCACTTGGCATCAAGTCTGCGTTCCACAACCCGACTGTCAGGAGTATGATCGCAAGGATAGTGGAAAACCAGCTGAGGCCGTAGTAGATGTCAGTAACCGGTAGATTCTCCAATCGGTCACGAACTGCCTTCTGCAAGGAGACCACGGAAAAAAAGACCGTACATCAGGACCGAAAAGTAATAACCTTTTTCATTGAGCTGCATTTCAGAACGCCAGAGTCCGATCAGATACCCGATCATTCCTGTCCCTAAGGCAACCCATGATGCTCCAATAAACGCACTGGATGGTTTTTGTGTCATATTTATTTTGTTAAGTGAATAAATAACAATTGCAACGTTACGGGTAGATGCACGAAGCATGCTGATCTCTTCATACTAAAACTAAAACGTGCAGCCAATCCTCATGTTGTCGCAAATAGGAATTTAGAGCCTTTCTATATTTTGAATTCTGACAAAATTGCCTGGAAAAAATGCAACCTTATCGCCATACCTGGGAAATGGGATGTATCAAAAAACGAAAGCATGCTGTATCAGTTCCGATACAGTCTTTTGAGGTTATGGAGTTGTAAACAATTGAAGATTAGGCTTGTATAAAATGGTACGGCCTTTGGTAACTAACCCCGTCAGCAACTGAAAGCTGATCAAACCATGATAAGGAATTACATTCTCACCACACTGCGTTCGTTCTGGAAGAACAGAAGTCATGCATTTATCAACATCCTCGGACTATCGTTGGGTATCACATGCTCGATTCTTATTTTCCTCATCCTGCGGTTTGAACTTAGCTACGACACGCACCATGCAAAAGCGGATCGAATTTATCGGATCGTGACCGAGTATTCCGGTGAGCGCACAGGTTATAACGCGGGAACGACCTATCCGCTGCCTGTGGCCTTACGAAACGATTTTGCTGACCTGGAAGAAGTCGCCTTAGTGGATGCCAACATGAGCAGCCCCGTCATCACCATCACCCGTGCAGATGGAACTACGGACCGCTTCAAGGAAGTAAGCGCAGGTTTTGTGGATCCCGAGTACCTTAAAATTTTCGATTATGACTTTATTGAAGGAAACGAGAGTTCACTCAACGCGGAAAAGACTGTAATCATCAGCCAATCAAT
>DASWTP010000276.1:0-49569 GCA_036402075.1 Chryseosolibacter sp.
TGCGGACTACATCAGGGTTCCGGCAGAATGGATCATGCGAAAGCCGTCTGGACTCTCATGTAAGGATATTATGACAATTGGAACCGCAGGGTTCACAGCCGCCTATGCCCTTCACAAAATGGAATCGATGGGACAGTCACCTGATCAAGGGCCGATCGTTGTTACCGGATCCACTGGTGGTGTAGGCAGTCTCTCCGTGGCTGTGTTGGCAAAAGCTGGATATGAAGTAATCGCGGTCACCGGTAAGAAAGAATCGCATGATTACTTAAAGTACCTGGGCGCTTCGCGCATTGAGCCGCGAGAGTTTCTGAATGACTCGCTCGGCAAGCCTCTTCAGCGGGCTATGTGGGCCGGGGCGATTGACACGGTTAGCGGTAATATGCTTACCACGCTTTTGAAACGCTGCAAGCGCGATGGCAACGTAGTGGCTACCGGATTGCTGTCATCGACACATTTTTCAACAACGATTTATCCCTTCATCCTCAATGGGGTCAACCTCCTGGGCATCGGTGCGGGTCAAACCCCAATGCCCCTGCGGACGATGCTCTGGAAAAAGCTCGAAAACGAATGGAACGTATGCGATAAGCTGCCAGCCATTGTGCACGAAATTGGCCTGGAGGAACTCATGACAACCTACATCGATGCCATCCTTTCCGGTAAGACAAAGGGCCGGATTGTTGTTAAGCTAAAAGAAAATTGCTGTGAGGACGAGCAGCACGAACAAAATGTAAACAGTTCCGCTCAACAAAAGAATTTTGAGAAGGAAGTCGCGCTGGCATAATGTTTTCAAGTTTGCAACCATCGCTTGCGGCCAATCAACGCAAGTGAGTTTTTATATAAAGCTAATTGTATTCTATCTGGTGGACGGATGGAATACAATTAGCTTAACTATTTCTGGCCGCTAGTCAAGCCTCCATGGCCATTGTAGAGGGTGGTAATTTGCCGATTTCGACAAAGGCATTGCCAATAGGAATTAGGCATTGGGAAATACAGGAAAGACGTTACGTACTAACGCTCTAACGAATTACTATTTTCCACAAGCTTTTTGATCTGGACGAGAATTGGGTTCCAGCCTTCACCGTTGTTGTATGAATCTTTGTAGCGTCTGTCCCCTTCCGCCACGGTGGAGTAATCGCCTTGACGAACTGTAAGTGTTGTTTTGCCATTGTGTTGGTCCAGGTCATAGGTCACCCACAGATAATTTTCAGAAACATCATCAATGTCAGAATTGGGATCGATGGTGGTGTACTTCAGGTGTTTTCCAGGATGAATTGCAACAATTTCACCTTTTACGAATACCATCTCCTTTCCGTCATGCGTTCCCTTCCAAAGCAAGCTGCTGCCAGGTCTCCAGTCAGAAACAGTTTCACAACCGAACATGTATTGCTTTGTTTTTGTCGGATTGACGAGCGCATCCCAAACGGTCATGGGCGGGGCAGCAATCTCGATGTGATTTTCAATGATCTTTGGCGTATTTGTAGTCATATCACGTTGGTTTACCTTAAAGTAACATACGTCCGATGACAACCCTATGTCAGCAGCCACAGACCGGGGAAAAAACCCGACTTTTAGGACTTACAATTTTAACTTTGATGCAATAGGTTTCGAAAAATATTAAAGCTATGACCATTGAAATCAAAGACGAACTCAACAATGTTGACATATCGCCAATTCACATCACAAAAGTAATCGAAGAAAAAACAAGTGCTTATCCCAATTTCAAAACGTTTATCGTGATCTATTTCGTTGGAGGTGAAAGCGTCACGTTGAAAGGCTGGACCCTCGACCAATGGAGACTTTTCAAAACCCAAAACAAGAAATGACGCGCTAACGAGGAGCAACGCCTTTTTTTCATAACTTTCTTAAGTCCGGGTGGAGAAAACCTCCGCCTCAAAATTTCGTTTACAGGAAAGTTAACCCCTCATTATCATGAAGCTCGTTGTCACGCTCTTATTTGCGTCCCTTGTAAGTCTTTCGTTCGGCCAAAAAGTCGAGGATCTTTTTAGAGCAAGCGACACTCCCATTCACTGGCTTGGAGTCGACTTTTCCAAAGTGCAGCTTGTTGGAGATTTTTCGCAGTTCGGTGAGGCCGGTAAAAAAAGCACCATTGAAATAAAGAATCGCTATTTCCCCGGTTGGAATGAGCTCATTCTTAACGAACGCGACAAGTATGATATTAAGGGAATGATTCGAAAAGAGCACATCATCTACAGCGTTGAGATGGTGTCGAACATTAATGCCACCGCTGCCACCGAGGACATGGAGACACACAATGCCCGAATTTTTTCAAGGCAAGACATTGAACGTCATGTGCAACACTATCAGCCTGAAAGCAAATCCGGAATAGGAATTGTTTTCATTGCTGAAGTTTTAAACAAAGCAGAGACGGAAGCATGGTTTCACTTTGCTGCCATAGACCTTTCTACCAATACTGTTTTGTTAACTGAGCGCCTTCGCGGAACTCCAGCCGGCATCGGTTTAAGGAATTATTGGGCCGGTGCTATTTACGATATCATCAAGGAAATAAAAGACCGGAAGTACAGAGAGTGGAAGTCGAAGCACTCACGTTCATAATGTTAATCCGGTCATAGCTTAAGTTTCTTGAAGATACCCTCCGGAATGTTACGAATCACCATCATCACCGGTGACCAGATCGGCAACACATAGATACTGTCAGCTTTCGATTTCACGGCTTTGAAGATCCGCTCTCCCACTTGCTTCGGTGTAGCAGTCAGCGGTCCCGGGGTCTTCATGTTTTCAATCATCTTGGTTTTAACAAAACCTGGTTTTACAGTCATGACATGAACTCCGCTTCGGTGGAGTCGGTTGCGCAACCCTGAAAGATAAGACGTAAAGCCGGCCTTTGCGCTGCCATACAAATAATTGCTTTGGCGTCCGCGTTCGCCAGCCACTGAACTAATGCCAACGATCACTCCCTTCCTTTGTTTTTCAAAATCGTTTGCAACAACATTAAGAATAGACACCGCGCCTACATAGTTACTGAAGAGAATTTCCTGGCATGCTTTCCAGTTTGATTGGGCTTCCACTTGATCACCCAATAATCCAAACACACAAATCACAACGTCCGGCTTTTCAGGCAGGGAATCGTAAAATGCCTGATGAGAATCAAAATCGAGCGCATCAAAAAATACTGTGGTTACATTACCATTGTGTCTCACCTTCAGATCAGCCTCGATCGCTTTGAGTCGATCCATATTCCTTCCTGCGAGGGTAACTGAATAACCTTCTGCTGCGAATTTCCGGGCAATACCTACTGCCATGTCTGAGGCCGCGCCAAGGATCAATACGTTTTCTTCCATTTATACTTTGAGCATTAGTCGTTGAGACAAATTGGAGTTGAACCGGTTAGCCGGATCGTATTTTTTGAGTATTCGTTGAAATTCTTCAGCGTGCGGATACGTCTTCCAGAAAATTTCCTTTTTCATCCGCGCATCTTTCGACAAATAAATTCGCCCTCCAAAATCTGCCACCACCTCATCGAGTTCATCGAGGAATTTGAACAGTCCCTGGCGGATAGGAAAATCAAGTGCCAGGGTATAGCCCTTCATCGGAAATGAGATCAGATCGTCCTGGTGACCGAACAGTTTCAGCACGGCCAGGAATGAGCCCATGCCCATCTTGTTTATCCGTGTAAGAATGTTTTTCAAACCTTCACGGCTTGTTTCGATCGGCAACACAAACTGGTATTGAACAAATCCTTTCTTGCCGTAGATCTTATTCCATTCAAGAATCGAATCCAGCGGATAGAAATAGCCATCATAATGCACCACGCTTTCCATTTCCTTCTTGTAATTCTTGGCGTAGTAAAGGGCATTAAAAAGCTTGACTGAAAAACCATTCAGTACAAAGGATGGAAAATGAAATGGCACCGTGAGCAATGACTTTTCTTTTGCTAAAAGTTTTTTTTCAGTCGGGGTCTCATCGGTGCTGGCATGTTCGCCAAGCATAAGAATGCTTCTTCCAAAATCCCTTCCAGATTTCAGGCAATCGATCCAGGCAACAGAATACGTAGATTCCGTATTTTGATTGAAAAGCTCCATGACGTGATCAAGGTTTTCTGCTTTGATCTGCTTCTGACGAATGTGTGAACT
This sequence comes from Chryseosolibacter sp., assembly GCA_036402075.1. Classification (GTDB taxonomy): domain Bacteria; phylum Bacteroidota; class Bacteroidia; order Cytophagales; family Cyclobacteriaceae; genus Chryseosolibacter. The sequence goes on from DASWTP010000276.1 coordinate 4,113, forward strand.
GTGAATGTGCTTTAACCTGAACTTCACATCGAGGATAATTCCAGTTAGGCCCATGCCTCCGCAGGTGGCCCAGAAAAGGTCGGAATTTTCTGTTTTGCTGCAGACCAATGTTTCCCCTGTGCCCGTAAGCACAGACATGGAGACGATATGATTGGAGAATGATCCGTCTACGTGGTGATTTTTTCCGTGTACATCGGACGCGATTGCTCCGCCAACCGTAATGAACTTAGTGCCTGGAGTAACTGGCAAAAACCAACCTCGCGGAACAATGATCTGCAGTAGATCTGAAAGTAAAACACCGCTTTGGCACGTTATTATTCCATGGGTGTCATCGAATGCTAAAACTTTGTCGTAACGCAAGGTATTAACAACATCAGAAAACAATGACGCATCACCGTAACAACGCCCATTTCCATGCGGAATTGATGAATGGGTCAATTTCAGACTCAATTCTTTTGGCGTATCAAAAGAAATCTCTTTGGCTTCCACAACTGGGTAATTGTTCCAGTTCGAAATCGGTTTTTTCATATGTCAATAACTTCGTTTTTAAAGGAACCTATGGAATCGCATGCCCGATTGATCTCTTTTCAGAGCACATTTTGGATGGCGATTGCACTAGCTCTTTCAGTGTTTTTGAGCAGAAACATGGAAAATCTGCTGGAAAATGCATTTGAAGGCTGATCCCGGATTTGATGTAAAAATTCCGCACCAACATTGAGATTTTGTACAAACCAGTTCTATAACCCGTTGAAATACACCTTGAAATATGCTTCAAAAAAGTATTACTGAAAGACAATTGCTCGCTCTTGAACTTCTCATTGCGTTTGTCTTTTGCTTTGTCCCTCTCCTGTTTAATAATCCGTACCGAATAAACATCTTCCTCTCCTGGGAAGGTGCCTACCGCATGTCCATCGGACAAATGCCTTTCCGCGACTATTCGCTGCCGATGGGTTATGGCTATTGGGTAATCCCGGCAATATTCTTTAAACTTTTTGGGCCGTATTTCGCCTCCCTCATCAAAGCCCAGGTTTTTATCAACTTTCTGTCCGTCCTTGCCCTGCGCGGAATTCTGAAGACGCTGAATGTAAAACCGGTGGTGATCTTCTTCTCTGTGGTGGTATTCTGCTTCTCGTACGTATCCTTCAACTTCTGGCCCTGGTACAATCACGTGGTGTTTGTGTTCGAGATAATCGGATTCTACTTCATATTGCGCGCCATCCTGGTAAGCACCGGTTGGAAAACGTGGTTGAATATTGTCCTCGGTGCCTTCTTCATGTTTTTCTCACTCTGGACAAAACAGGATATTGGCGGCCTTGGTTTATTGATTGCCTTGGGGATATTAACTTATAATGCCTGGGTGGATCGGGATGTTAAAAAACTGGGAGCTTTTGTGGCGGCATACGCGTTTTTTGCAGCAGCGTTCATACTACCCCTTCTCAAATATGACTTCGGATACTGGTTTAACCACGGGCAATATCCGCACAAGTCGCGGTTGGTGCTCATGGATTTTCTCAACGAAATTCTCGGATGGGCTTACTTTGAGAAATTCTTCCTGCTCATCATTGTTCTTTTCGTCATCGACAAGGCAACGAAAGGCAGGGAATTCTTTTACGATAAAAGGGAAGTGATTTTCGCACTCCTTTGCATCGGGATAATCTTCCAGGCATTTATTATCCCGGTGACAAGCCCGGTTCCCGAGCGCAATGAAGTATTCTTCTATGCTTTCGGCTTTGCTTACTGTTTCGCCAATCTCCGACTGACTGTTGACCTTTCCCGCTGGGGTTATCTTGCCGTATGCATGGTGTTTGTGGTTTTCTGGTGGACCGGGATATACTGGCGAAATGTTCAACGTATTATTTCCAAAAAACCCGAAGTGGTAAAAAGCAACGAACAGGCCGGGCAGCATAAATACCGGTTGGCGAAAGAGTACAAGTCCATGGAGAAATTATTCCTGGCTGAGAACACCTTGGACGGGATCAGGAAAATTATGGAACTGGACGTAGTGAAAAACACGCCAAAGGAAAAAATAAAAGTTCTTAATATGAGCGAGCTCACATCGCTCGCCTATGAAATGGGTTATACGCCCCTTACCAATCAGCCGATGTGGTTCCACCAAACCGTTTCTATTTTTGAAAAGGAAGTAGAGTGGTTTTGTGGGAAAGTGAAAGACAACGAATACGATCTGGTAATTTTCGAATCGGTATCTCCAAAAGAAGTGTTAAACTTTTACCCTGAAGACGTGCACCGATGCCTGGACGAACACTACCAATTTGAATTCAGCTTCCTGGCACCACGCCATCCGGAAGAGTCGTTCGTCTATGTCTACACCAAGAGGCCGGCTGGCATCACGCGTGGAGAAACGAAGAAGTCAGGATGCCCGAATCATTAGGGTAGCGAAGGCCTGCATTTGCCAGAACTACGAGGCACAGTATTGCAAGTTGCCTGATCCTTGTGGACTCGGTCTTGGGTCGGCAAGAACGACTGCCCATTGCCTAACATATCGGCAAACACTATCTGACCCGAATCAGCTTTCCGTGCGGATCATTTACCTCCCGCACGTATCTGTAGAACTGGCGGTCGGGATAATAATCCATGAGCTCCTGGTTGCGTTGGTTAAGATCCAGTGCGTACAGCACGTCATTTAAGTAGTACACATCATTGCGTGTGAGATCGCCAGTTGGCATCGGGCGCATCACGCTGGTGTAGGACGAAACAATTACAACGGCATTGCGTATGTCGCGTTGCTGAACAAGCGAATAGACGTCTTTCCTTTCTTCTATCACCTGATGCTCGCGCCAGGCAATAAACGGCAGCTTTACTATTGCGAAAAGAATTCCGGCAACCAGGAGACCGGTGATCCATTTTTTATTCAATGCAAGGACTTTCGATACCACGAGCAAAACCATGAACGGCAATGCTTCGAACAGGAACCGCGGTCCGTACTGATTTCCCCCGATCTGGTAGTAAAAAAAGTAGCCGCAGATCAGCACAAAAAATAAGTAATCTTCAGGATGCGCCCAGCGCGCCTCACGGTCTTTTACTTTGTCGATCAGTGCTATGAAATAAAGAACAAGCACAGCAGGTGAACACCAATACAAAAACATCCCTAGCCAGCGCACCACATGTTCAAGCCCTTTGGCCACCGTATGCCCGCGAACGAAGCCAAGGCTTTCATCGGCATATGCCCACATCGTGACAGGAAGCAATGCATTTCCGGTGATGGAATAGTTATACCAGAATAGAAATCCAAGGCACGGGAGGGCGCCTACACCGAGCCAGAAAAATGCTTTGATACAGCCCACCTTGCAATTCCTGATATAAACGAAAAAGAACGGAAGGAAAATCAGAATTGCAGTGAAGTAGCGTGTGATCACGACCATGGCAAGGAAAAAGCCTGCGAGCACGAGGTATTCCGGCTTCGGCCGCTCAAAATACAAATGCGAGCCGTACACAAATAATAATGCAAACAGAGCGCAGGAAACGTGTGAAAAGTAAGACGCTGAGTTGAAAATAAAAAATGAAGTCAGCGCCAATACCAGCAACGACCAAAAGGCGATACGCGGTGAATAGAACCGGTTCACGAATGAAAAAAATACGATGAGGAGAATTGCACCCAGCAGGGGATTGACCAGGATTGGATTTACACCAAGCCAATATGCTGTCGATAAGATGAGAGGCCAACCTGGCGGGAACCGGCTGACCGCGATGCCATCTTTATTTGCTATATGATTGAAGTAGAAGAAATCCGGAAGTTGATGGGATGACTCCCACAGTTTTCCCTTCGCCATGGTGCTGGCCTGGAAAAGGTAAGCGTACTCATCTGACGAGTTTGCAAATGTCTCCAGGGTGTTATACCCAACGAAAATCGAAGTAAAAAAAGATATGGCAATAATTCCTGCTGCAGCAAGGCGGATGCTTCGGAGCGCCCCTCGTTCCACGGCTCTCACCGTGGATGAAAATGGATCATACACCACAAAAAGCCAGGCGATACCGAGGAATCCGGCCAGCCACAAAATTTCGTTGAACAGCAGTCGCAGGAAGTCGAGATAAAACCGAGTGGACTTATCGGGCTCTACGGGCAAAGCCGCCATAAGAAAAGAGAGAATTTGTGGCTCAGCAATTCGCAAAACAATGTAGCCAAGAATGAGCGTGATAATCAGAATCGGGAACCACCGCCATTTAATCGACTTTCTTACCGCATTGTCGTAGTAGTTATTCTCTAAAAGTGAGGTTTTGATCATAAACAAGACCGGTGCTTTGCTGGTTAATGTTGGCTGGGCTCCACAACTTAAATGCGGGAGCCCAAGATTAAAAAGCAAATGCCAAGGTGATGTGCTCAAGGGCGCATGTACTCATGTGCTCATGGGTGTCAAAATGAATACGCTAGCGCATAGGATTTCAAACTGTCGGTCTAAACATAGGCACTTGAACATATGAGCACTTGAGTACAACTCATCTCACATCTTCCAGCCGCATGCCGATCAACTGTTCAAGGTCGAGTTTTGCGTTCTTGTAGTTTCGCTCTGACTCAAGGTGACCAACCGTAACGTTACTGTAGTTGTTCAAGCTCAGCGAATAGGTTTCAAAATTAGTTTCCCCGTTCTTAAAACGTTGCTCAATGAGCTTGTGCGAGGTTTCGTTGTCCATGAGCAATTGCGACTGAACTTTATAAATCTTTTCACGAAGCACATATTCGTTGTAAGCTTTCATCACAGCGTTTCGCACAATGAGCTTTTGATTGTTGACATTCGCCTGAGCAATTTTTGCACGTTCCTTGCTTATCTTTGTATTGGCCGGAATACTGATCAGTTGTCCGAGTGAGAGCGTGGCGCCAAAGTTATACCGTGGATACATGGTGCTTCGGCCGTAATAAATGTCGTTATTGGACATTGTCTGATTTAACGTGAATTCGTTGAGGTTACCACGAACGGAAAAGATGTCGAGCCACTGTGCCCCGCTGATTTTTACCGCCTGTTCGGCAGCCGTGGCTTCACGTCTCAGCATCTCGTTGCCGGGATGGTTCTTCCAGGCAAGTTGTACTAACTTCTCGGCAAAATCCGGAGACTTGGTATATTCTGGCAAGATGATCTTGTTGTAGTCAACATTCTGCGCAAATGCAGGCACACTGATGATCAGGAAAAGAATTATCTTTTTCATTTTGAATTTTATTTTCTAACTGCTATTTCTATAGTAAACTTCGTAACGTCCTACACGAGATCCACCGAAAATAATTTTTTACGGAACGATGGAACGCGCATCACCACTGCGTAAGTCACAATCACAATTATGTTTACCGGTTTCTGGAACATCGCATCCTGTGTAAAATGGGCAACCGATAAAGCAAAAAAAGGAACGATGTACGTCAGGTTCATCGTCTTGAGCAGTGGATCATCCAAAGCGAAATGGTTTTGGATTCCACGGTAAACGACTATAAAAAAGAATACCTGAAAAATGATCAGCCCGATCCAGCCCATCTCAAGTGCCGTAAGCAGGTAACCGCTGTCGGGATCCCATCCCCCAGCGAGATAATGGCCTGGCGAATACTTGACTCCATTGGCACCCGTGGTTGCCAACCCGCCTCCAATGGGATGAGACAAGACATATTCCTGCAGCCTCACGCGCTTGTTATCGCGCACGGCCATAGAAGCATCTTCTGAAGGGCTAAATGTGGAACGAATGCGGTTTACTGTTCCACCATAAAATGGCCCCAGCAAAACCACCGCGCCTATGAACACCAGCGCACCTGCAGCAATTATTGTCTTTCGGTTCTGCAGTGTCATACAGATGAAGAATGCAATACCCACAGCCACCATTGCCATGGCAGTTCGTGTTCCTGAATACGACATTGACAAGAACATTATAAAAGCAATAAACCCGAGCAGAAGTTTGAGTGGGCCTTTAAATGGTCCCATGGCCAGAACAATGCAGGCAAGGCAGCTGAATGCCATGAACAACCCGAAAGATGAAGGATCGGACAACATGGAAAATTTGCGGAGCTTTCCCCAGATCATGTAGAGCTGAAGTCGGTCAGGACTTGCATTCATCCACCTCCATTCGAAATCCGTGAGGCCGACATACTCCTGGTACAGACCGTAAAACGCCACAATAGATGCCATCACAATCCAGGTCACCGTAAAACGATTCACCTCCTTAACGGAAGAGAATAGCTGAAAACAAACCACGTATAGCAAGAAAGAAACATTGTTTCGCAAGGTGACGAGCCATGCAACGTGCGATACTGCGTTAGGGTTAAAGAACTGGAGTAATTGATAGGCCGTGATAATACAAAAAGCGATGGTTACCGGGTTTTTAAAGAGCGTCCAGTCTTTCTTGTCTTTGTTGTTAATGAAAAGTGCTATGAACACGAGCGCGGCCAGCGCATCATATACGATTCCGAGAGGAACGGGCACGTGATAAATCCTATCTAAATAGAACATGAACATTCCCATCCAAAAAAGAAAATAGAACCCAACACGGTAGTTGAATAGAATCGCACCTACCAGGAAAATTCCTCCCAGGCCGAGGATGGTTAGCGGACCCACTAAAATGCCTTTGTTGGCAATCAACCACGTGATTCCTAGCGATGTGAGCAGTAACAACACTACAACAACAACAGACTGAAATCTTCCTGCCCTATTCAAATACATGTCGTACTATTTTATAAAGAGTATCTTCAAAAAGATCACGAGGTACACTGCGGCTACGAAGAGAATTGCCACCACCTTGTTCAAAGTGGAGCCTGTCGAGGGTTTGTTCTCCGTTTCCTCGTTGAAATAATCCGGATCTTCGGTCATGATGTTTCAAAAAATCTACAGCAATTACTATAAAACACTGTGCCCTCGCTTCAGAAGTCAGTCGAATTCGAGCAGTCTCGGCTATGGCTATCGCTGCTTCGGGCTTTGATTCGCTAACCCATCAGCGAGATCGACAAGCTGCTGGTGTGTTGATCGTCTCTTCAGGCAAACTTTACTATCCTTTTGCGAAAAATTTCCCAGCCGAGCTTATACCATTCCGAAATACCCTCAATCACTTTGAATGTGTTAATCCGGTACTTTCGGTAAAGAATAACCTGGTTCATAATGAAGACAACGATGTAGGAAAGCAAGGTAGCGTAAGCCGATCCGATTAGCCCGAACCAGTTGAGGAAGAAAAAATTCAGGATTACGTTAAGCACTGCGGCAAAAAGTAGTTGTAAAAAATTCAACTTAGCCTGTTTCAAACCGTCCATCAGTGTTCCGAACTGCCGGTTAAACGGGATGATCATGGAATAAAAGATTGTAACCCGTAAAATGTTTGCAGCTTCGATATACTCCGGGCCGAAAATTATCGTAACGATCAATTCGGCAAAAATAAAAATGGGTATAACCATGGGTATCATCGCTGCAAGAATCAGGCTTACTGACTTGTAATAGATATCGCGCACGCCCGCTACCCCTTGTTCTTTCATCTTTTGCGGAACACGCGGGAAGATCATGTTAGCAATCGTTAACGTAGGCACCTCAACAAGCCCGGCAATTTTCAGGGCCGGATTGTATAACGCCACCCCTGCTGTTGAGACAAACCTTCCGATCATCCAGCTATCGGTGTTCTTCATAAACATCGAGCTGATGTTTGTTCCGAATGTATACTTACCAAAATGGAACAATTCACTAAACGTCTTCCAGTCAACGGTCGAGAAAACTTTCGCCAGTTTTTTAACATACCAGTAGGCGATGGCTGCCGCGAGAACCGTAGCGCCTATCTGCACAATGGTAAGATCGATGAGTGTCATTTTCCAATTGAACAGATAGGCAAATAAGATATAGAATGAAGGGATGGCAAGCCTCCAGAAGTTGCTCCAAAAAATAGCCTTGAAATTGGATTCGGCCGTCTGAAGGTATTCGAAATGAAGAAATGGAATAAAGACCAGCGTGTTGAGCGCATAAAGCGCGAACAATGTATCAAGACCGGGAGCGTCCCAGAAATCACTCAGTGGTTTGGCACCGATAAGCAGCAGTATTGATATGAAGCCCGCAAGAAAACAGTGTAGTACCAGGGATGTAGTTATTACTGCGTTCTTATCCTTCGGATCCGCACTCACCAGGTGCGTGATGAACGGGTTCCGGATAAATCCATGTCGGATCATTTCTAAAATCGCAGTCACACTGGTAAACAACACCCAGATTCCTACTTCCGATTTCGGCAGGATGCGAACCATAAAAAAGATGTTCTGAAGACCAAAGGCGAGGATAGAAACACGGTTTAATAAAGAATAAGCACCATGTGAAAACCAGCGAGCGTATGCAGTTGAAGCCAATGTTATAACGTTTCTTAGGGTTGAATCAGGAAGAGAGGTTAGCCCCGTACTTCCACAACCAGCCCTATGAAATTATCATACCCCGAAAGATCTTGTCGATTTCATATATGTAAAACTCCTGATGGCCGTATTGTACACGGCAAAATCTTTTCCAGTGTGGAAAAAAGTCATCATGAGCGGCATTTTTACTGGCCGCAGGTTGGCTTAATTTTAATCCTGTTATCCACATTAACGCTGTATCAAAATGCCAAATGAGCCAATCGTTATCATTGATGACGACACTGATGACCATTACATTTTTGACGAGGTCTGTCGGAGGATGAACCTCGGAAATGAGCTCAAATTCTTTACATCTGCATTGCAGGCGCTCGAATATCTTCGATCGACCAACGATCAGCCCTTCATTATTTTCTGTGATGTAAATATGCCCAAGATGACGGGGTTGGAGCTGAGGCGCGCTATCGATCAGGATGAAGGGCTGCGCAGGAAAAGTATTCCTTTTGTTTTCTTCACCACCGCTGCAAGCAAACCCCAGGTTGTAGAAGCGTACAACCTGACTGTTCAGGGCTTTTTTATAAAAGAATCTACCTTTGATGAAACCGAAAAGGTTCTAAGACTTATATTCGAGTACTGGAAAAAGTGCAGACATCCCAATGCCTACCAGTAAAGTGCATGAAACGTTTCCTTTTAATCGTCATAATTCTCGGCCTGTTCCTATGGGCGGGTGTTTACATTTTCTATCGCGTCTATTTGCCCGACTTAGTGGCAAAAGCGCTCGTGGCCGATGAAACACCATCCTACATACCGCGCAGAATTATGAACAAGGTGGATGAACTGAGGGCCCCTGTGAATAAAGGCGCAGACGAGATGATCATCGAAATGAAAAAGAACGAAATTCCGCTCGATGATGTGGTGGAAGTAATCGAAAGCACCACCGAAGATGAAGCGTACGAATTTCTGAAAGACCTTAACGAGTCACAACCGAAGACACCAGACGAGGTGTTTGACATCGCGAAGAAACACGTTGAGGCCGACTTCGACATTGAAGTTTTCCGCAAACCATTTGTGGAGAATGTCAGCATGGCGAGCATCAAGAAAGCGATGCGCTACGCCAATACCAACCAGCGAACAAAAGATCTCGACATCGTAACTGGCCGGGCCATTGCCAAACAGATCCTGATTGAAAAGTACAACCAGGTGAGTCAGAAATAAAAAAGGCCGTCAATGAGACAGCCTTTCATCTGAGGTGACAACTATTTATAGCTTGTAATCTTTTGGCTCAACCCTATTGAGGACGCTTCCACCAAACTTCTTTCCTAAGGATTTGAAATAATGAATAGCATCTTTGTCGAGCGTGCTGATCGATGACTTAGCCGAGAACACTGCCATTACTTTATCGCAATAGCGAACCAGCTCTTTGGTGTCTGAATATTCGTTCATTGCTGCACCTTCCAGCAATACATAATCAAAACTGTCGGACAACGTAGTGATCAGGTTGGCAAAATCCCTTCCGGAAAGAATCTCGGCTGGCGACTCGTGCCCTCCGCCTGAGTTACCCACGATATAGATGTTCTTGTACTTCGTTGGGTTAATGAGATCATATGAGTTTTCCTGGTCAAACTCGTTCGACTCTTTTGTTTTTGTCGACTCGCCATTTTGCTGAGCGCTCACCAGCAACTTGTTCTTCTTGCTGTCGAGCACCTTGAGGTCGCCTTTATTACGGCCGAGGAGCTGGGAAAGCGAGTTATTTTTAAAGTTGGTGTCGATGATCAGGATCCGCTTATCCAGCAAACTCAACACGTAAGCCAGGGAAAACATCACGAACGTTTTTCCGTCACGTTTTTTCGGGCTGGTGAATAAAATCACCTTCGAGTTCAGCGACTCTACTTCGTGGCGTAATTTCCTCAAAAGGGATTTGAACATTTCAGTTTCTTCATTTCCATTCTGCTGATTGAAATAGGTTCGGATGTTGAAGTTACGGCTGTCGATCTGATTGAGGACACCAGCCAAAGGCAAGTTCACCATCCGCTTAAAACGGTCAGGCGTGCGGATCGATGTGTCCATGAGTTCGAGCCCAACAATTGCAAACAGGCACAGGAAAAAACTTGTAGCGCCTGCCAGGCCAATGATAATCATGCGCTTGGAAGATTCCGGGTTAATCGGAGGTACGGCCACAAGCACCTGACGCATGGTATTGGTACCCATCATTTTATTCTTGGCGAGATTATATTTTTCAACCGCAGCCATATATTCCTGCGTGGCGATGTCAACCTCTTTTTGAAGGGCAAGGAGTCTCGCTTCTTTGCTGGCGGTCCCTGAGAAGCTGTATTGCAGATTGCCGATCTTCGACTCTACCATCGAAAGGTTGGATTTTTCAACCTCATATTCAATTTCTGCATCTTTAAGCTTCATCTGCAAATCGGCAACCGTCATGCCCTGCGGAATGCTTGCGCCCTGACGACTTGAATAGTCATTTTGAATTCTGAGCTCTTCGCGCAGGATATTCAAGGAATCGAGAAGCTTTTGATTTGATGACCCAGTGGTAATGTACCGCTCATTCATTCGGTTGATCTTGTTGCGCAAGTCGAGGATCTTCTGATTATTGTTTGTCACCACGGGCGCGCCTACACGCTTAATATCATCCTTCAGGCGTTGCATGGTGAGCTCAAGGCGGTGCATGTTTCTTCTGGCGAGATCACGCTGCGATTCCAGGTCGGAAAGTTGGGCGATCTTCATTCCGCTTTCTCCTTCCGAGTAAACATGATTGGTTGAACGGAAGCTGCGCTGATTCTCGAGCTTCGTGTCCAGCTCGGCTTTCTTGTTGTCAACCACCTGTTTCAAAAACTCAACAGACTCCCCTGTCCTTTCGGTTTTTGTTGATTGGTGGTACTTCAGGAATTCTTCCACGAATGCGTTAGCAGTAAAGGCAGAGAGTGCAGCTTTATCCGAGGTCACATCGATCTGAATGAAGTCAGTATTGTTGATCCTGTCTATAGCAATGTTTTCTTTCAGGTCATTGAAACTGTAGTGATAGGCCTCCAGGAACTTGCGAATCATGTGAAATTCAGGGTCAGATGTCGCCAGCGGTGACTGGTTGTCTAGCTTCCGCTGAACCAGTTTTTTAACCAGAGCAATTTCTTTTTCTGTTGTTGAGAACACCTTCGGGTCAGGACGGTGAAACGGAACAACTTTTCCATCGAGGTCGTGAAGTAACAGCCGGTATGATGTCAGGTTAAACGACAAACCGGAATTCATGGAATTGAGCAGGTTGTTGAATTTCACCTCTGCATCACGCGGATTGAATTTCTCATCAAAGATCTGGATTTGATCGTTGAGCGTAAAGCCGGTTGCGATTTGGGCGGTTGACACATAAGTATCAACCAAATTGAGGGTGAAAAGATAAGCCGCGAAAGCAGCTATTACGGGTATGGCAATCAGTATCCATAACTTGCGCCACAAAACCTTCGCTAATACTAAGAGGTCCATTATAATTGTTTAGTTTATCTTAAAGTTTAAAGTTTTTAACTCCGTTGATGAAAAGCCAAAACGATTGCACGGGGGACAAAACATCTTTCTTACTGTGCTTCCCAAACATCCACCGCAGCGGGCTGTAGAGAACCACTTTCACGGTGATCAATGACATCGCATAGATGGCAACAAACCACGCGATCTGGTACAGTAAAATTGCAAGCCAGCTCACCTCGGATGCATCATTAATCGTTAAGACTGCACTAACAGCCGGCAACATGGGCAAAAGGGCATAATTGATGACTTTCAAAAAGATCGGATGAACCAGGTACAATGGGTACGTTTCATCCCGGGGATTCAGGTACGTAAACTTTACATTGTTCCCGACTTTACTTAGCAGCAAGAAAACACAGAATGCGTATAGGATATTGGTAAGTTTCAGTGAGCTGTCAACAACCGTTGCCCCCTTTCCGAGAAGATAATACGTCTCAAAGAGGTTCGCTGCTAACGTAATGGCGACCAGGCCCAGTATCTTCCAAAAAGGTGTTGACTCAATAAAATTCCAGAAAACCGTCTCGTGTTTTCTCAGATTGGCGCCCAGCCAAAGGAAAAATGTAAAGCCTACAAATGCGGTGGTGTGGTGAGGCAGGAAAAATTCGAAATGAACATTTACCGAATACACCAGTGTGCAACAGAATAGTACAATTCCCAGCCAACGCTCATAAAGATATTTGCGCACTGACAGGAGAAGCATCACACTAATAAAGTAATTGAAAATGAACCAGTAGCTGGTGAAAAAGAGAATTCCTAACATTTTGCCCGCCACAAATGCTGGCAGCTGCGCAAGTGAAGTAATTCGTTGCTCCCCGAAGAATGCACCGAGGCAATCGAGCGACAGGTAGATGGCCACGAAAAGGACGTAGGGTTTGAAGATGTTCTTCACTCGCTTGTTCAAGTAGTCTTTGGAGGAATACCGATCAAGGGCTGATGACAAAAGGAAGCCGGAAACGAGGAAGAATGAGATCGATCCGATCTTCGCCATCACCTTTAAAAAAAAGAATAGAACGACAGACGATGAGTCTGCCATCAACAACGATTTTTCAACAATAAAACTGTGCTGAAAAATAATGGCGCACATAGCCACAAAGCGTATGAAATCCGCGAAGTGGTAGGATCTTTCTTCGGATAATGTTGTCATAAGGGTTAAAGCCTTTAGCGGGTATAACAAAAGAGTGCCACCCCCGCTTGTTCTGCTCTGAATCACCAGCTGGAACACATTTTTTATAAGGAACCGGGTATAGGTTACCTCATTTACCAACTTTTTTAAAACCAGTCTCTTACGTGAAAATTTTAGGAATATCCGCGTTCTACCATGACTCAGCGGCAGCACTAATCATAAATGGAGAAATCGTGGCAGCCGCTCAGGAAGAACGGTTCACGCGCAAAAAGCACGACCCAAACTTTCCAGCCAATGCAGTAAAATTTTGCCTCGACTATGCAGGTATCTCAATCGACAAACTTGATGCGATTGCATTTTACGATAAGCCGTTATTAAAATTCGAACGCTTACTCGAAACGTACTACGCGTTTGTTCCTAAGGGGCTTTCATCGTTTATCACTGCAATCCCGGTTTGGCTAAAAGAAAAAATGTTTCTCAAACGTCTGCTTCTGGAAGAACTCGAAAAAATAGAATCGTCCTTTGATAAGAAAAAAATCAAATTACTCTTCCCTGAGCATCATCTTTCCCACGCAGCCAGCGCATATTATCCTTCGCCATTTGAAGACGCGGCTATTTTAACGATTGACGGTGTGGGCGAATGGGCAACAGCCTCGATCAGTCATGGAAAGGGAAAAGATATTCGCATTCTGAAAGAGATGAAGTTTCCCCACTCTCTCGGACTTCTCTATTCGGCCTTCACTTATTTTCTCGGCTTCAAAGTAAACTCGGGCGAATACAAACTTATGGGCCTGGCGCCATACGGGGTGCCGGGCAGCGATCAGGTCAAGAAGTTTAAAGAGATCATTAAGACGGTTCTTGTTGACATAAAACAAGACGGATCAATCTGGCTGAACCAGGACTACTTCAACTACGCTACCGGTTTAACCATGGTGCATGCCGACAAGTGGGAAAAACTTTTCGGATTCAATGCCCGCAAGCCTGAAGATGAGCTGCAACTCCATCATTGTAATCTGGGGTTGGCAATTCAGGAAGTGACCGAAGAGGCAGTGCTACTGATGGGGAAAGAGGCAAAAAGGCTGACGGGGTCTGACTACCTCTGCATGGCTGGTGGTGTTGCGTTGAACTGTGTTGCAAACGGAAAACTCTACAATGCGAAAATATTTAAGAACATATTCATCCAACCGGCTGCAGGTGACGCTGGGGGAGCGCTCGGTGCGGCCCAGGCGGCCTATCATATTTACTTCGATCAGCCACGCACTGCAGCATCAACCCTGGACGGAATGAAAGGTAGCTATCTCGGGCCGGAATATTCAGATGAAGACGTGATGAAGGTGGTAAAAAAGTATGGAGCATCGTACCGGTATTTTAAAGATTCGCAAGAACTCAATCACGAAGTTGCCCAACGACTGGCTGAAGGTAATGTCATCGGGTGGATGCAGGGAAGAATGGAATTCGGACCTCGGGCGCTCGGTGGCCGTAGTATTCTGGGCGACCCGCGCAACGAAGACATGCAGAAGAAGCTCAACGTTAAGATCAAATACAGGGAATCATTCCGGCCTTTTGCGCCTTCAGTGCTGGCAGAAGACTGCGCGGAGTATTTCGAGCATGATTCAGCTTCGCCCTACATGTTGTTGGTGCAGCCTGTGCAGGAGAAAAGAAGAAGGCCGCTTCCTCCCGGATACGACTCCTTTTCATTGAAGGACAAGCTCTATCACCTGCGGTCTGATATGCCAGCGATCACACACATTGATTTCTCCGCACGCATTCAGACCGTTCATCCGGAAACGAATCCAAAATACTATGAGCTGGTACGGGAATTTAAAAAGCTTACCGGTTATGGTGTGATTGTGAACACCAGCTTTAATGTAAGAGGCGAACCTATCATTTGCACACCGGAAGACGCATATCGCTGCTTCATGCGAACTGAAATGGATTACCTCGTAGTGGGGAATTTTGTATTCGAAAAGAAGCAACAACCCCAATGGCAGGAAAAGGACAATTGGAAAGAAGAATTCACACTAGATTAAAAAGAACTCACCTATGGAATTTATCAGAGACCTCTACACCTTCATGCGCGAACGCAGAAAATGGTGGCTCACCCCCATCATCCTCTTGTTGATTTTTGTCGGACTGTTAATTGTTGTCGGTGGCGGTTCTGCGGTAGCCCCGTTCATCTATACACTGTTCTAACGCATGGCACCGGCACAAGATCGCTACAAAACCATTCTGGTAATGGTCACTGGCTTGCTGGCCATCGCCCTGATCTTCAAACTTCAGTGGCTGATCATCACATGCCTGATCATTGGACTCGTTGCGTCATTTATTCCAGCTGCGGCTCGCGGAATTGAGTGGGCGTGGATGAAGTTCGCGCTCGCACTGGGATGGGTGAACTCACGCATTCTGCTGAGCATTATCTATTTTGTCTTTCTCCTTCCGATTGCATGGATCTCAAGACTCTTCACCAAAGATCCGCTCGCGCTCAAGAACCGAAAGACATCATCACTGTTCGTAACACGTAATCATTTATATACAAAGAAGGACCTTGAAAATATCTGGTAAGATGGGAATGGAAGCAGCACAAAACAAAAACGTTTTAATGAATTCGGTACTTATGGGAAGCAGTGTGACGGCCAAATCTCAGACCACTTCCCTGGGTGCGATTCTGAAATTGATCCGCGTAAAGCAGTGGGTCAAGAATCTTTTCCTTTTCATTCCATCGTTCTTTGCCGGACACCTGTTTGAAACCCGGGAGCTCTTCATGGTTCTGCTCGGTGCCGTTGCGTTCAGCTTCGTAGCATCCGGAGTATATGTTATCAACGATTACCGCGATCGCGAAGTTGACCGCCTTCATCCCAAAAAGAAGTTTCGGCCATTGGCATCAGGCGAGGTGAAACTCGGCACCGCATGGGCCCTCATGATCGGTCTCATCACGGGAGGCCTGCTGCTGGCGGGATCCGTTAACATCATCTTCTTTTACCTGCTCGCGGGCTATCTTGTGCTCAACCTCGGCTATTCATTCGGGTTGAAGCATGTCCCAATCCTCGACCTTTTTATCGTGAGCCTGGGATTTCTCATCCGTGTTTACAGCGGTGGTGTTATAGCAGGATTGGAGATTACGCACTGGCTTTCGCTGATGATCCTGCTACTCGCCTTGTTCCTCATTCTGGCCAAGCGCAGAGATGACCTGCTCATCAACGGGAAAAATAAGAATGGCGTTGTCATCCGAAAATCTACAACCAAATACAACCTCACTTACATCAACTCCTGCATCACGCTGCTTTCCGCAGTCATGATCGTTGCCTACATCATGTACACGGTATCGCCTGAAGTAACGGAACGTTTTCAGAGTGACTACCTGTTCATCACAACAATTTTTGTGATCGCGGGAATAATGCGCTACCTTCAGATTGTGTTCGTAGAGAAAAACAGCGGGTCACCAACCAACATTTTTATCAAGGATAAATTCATTCTGGGAACCATCGTTTGCTGGATCATTTCATTTTACATCATTATCTACGCACTCTGATTGAGCTCTTATTCAGGTATGAAGAAAAGGCTTGTTCTATTCGATTTTGATGGTACGATCACCACGCGGGATACGTTTATCGAATTCCTGATTTTCTATACCGGCCTAACCAGGTTCCTGGCCGGGATGGCGATCATGTCTCCCTACCTGGCCTTGTTCAAGCTCGGCCTGATTCCCAACTGGAAGGCAAAACAGCGGGTGATCAGATTTTTCCTTGCTGGTGAAACGGTGGAACGACTGCGAACGAAATGCGATGAGTTCTCCGAAAAGATACTTCCTTCTTTGATACGGCCAGGTGCGCTGGAAACCATCAACAACTACAAGACCGAAAAGTCTACAGTGGCGGTAGTGTCAGCTTCTGCCGAAGACTGGGTTGAGCCATGGTGCCGGAAGCAAGGCATGTTGTGCATTGCCACGCAACTGGAGATCGAAAACGGAAAGGTCACCGGCAATCTCTGCGGCCCAAACTGCTATGGCCCTGAAAAGGTTAAGCGAATTGAAAAACATTTCAACCTGCGTGAGTTCGATGAGATCGTTGCGTACGGAGATTCTGCTGGCGACAAAGAAATGTTTGAGATTGCACACCAATCGCACTATAAGCCATTCCGGTCAGGAGTAGTGACATCCTAACCAATGTTTCGTGCGCCCAACGGACGTGCAGTTTCATTGAAGGGCCTGGCGATACTCATTTGAACAATTTAAGCTCAATAACACCCCGCTGAGTTTTTTCAATATCAAAGATCTGGTCGACCCTGATTCTGCCAGCATCAAGACCCAACTGCTTAAGATGTGATTGTATTGCTCCCAGCCGCTCCTGGGAAAATGTCGATCCCTCCTCCTCCTTTACCACCAGGTGAAACTGATACTCACGCTCCAGCATTACTTTATTCACAATATAAAACAGGAGTTCTTTCTGGGCAGCGCTGAGAATGGTGGAATTGTGTGGAAATGCAAAGTTAGCCCAAACATTCTTGCCGATCACCGTATTCCATTCGTCTTGCGTAAGGTAATGCTGACCTCTCTCAAGGATTGTTTTCAGTTCCCCAACGCTTACCTGGTAGAGATCTGCATACTTGCCTTCACGGTTGCTCGAAAAGAATGCAAGGCTATCGCCATAGATCGAAAAATACGAGTCGAAATTTTTCGAGTTCACGTTTGGTCCAAGGTTCACAGGCACCGACCATGTCTCCCACGACTCATACACCCTGTCACTATAAAAAATATCAGCATCACCCATCCCCGAGTGGCCGTTGCTCGAAAAATACAAACGCTTCTTGTCAGGAGACAAAAAGGGCGCGATTTCAAATCCAGATGTGTTGATGGTGGCGCCAAGATTTTTTGGAACGCTCCATGCTCCGTCCAGGGCTTTCGTACTATAATAGAGATCTTCCTCACCACGGGAATCAGAAGCCTTCATCGAAATAAAAATCACATCGCGGTCTGGCGAGACGTAAAAACCAATGAAGTCGAGATTGTCAATGCCAGGGATGGGAATTAGCTCCGGTTTAGTGAATTTCGATCCCTGCAGCCGGGTCATGTAAATGCCATTCATTCGCCTTCCATGGGCACCATCCGTGAAGAACAATGTTTGACCATCCCGGTCGACTCCAACGACCGTATTATTGTCTTTTGTATTGATCGACAATTTGTTCGAAGCTTTGGCCCATTGGCCGTTCACAGCATCGCTTACCCAGATGTCCTGGCCTCCGTAGACACCACCTTCATTTTGCTCAGATAACGCTCGTGTGAAAAAAAGTTTTTTTCCATCCCTGGAAAGAAGCGGCATGGCCTCTTCAGCTGCAGAATTGATTGCACCGGGAAGTTTTTTGGGATCTCCGAATTCGAATTGCTGTGCCATCACGTCAAGCCCGGCAATGACAAGGGCAGCCGATAGCATACTTCTTACTACCATAAATATGTACTGAGCTTCTTCAGATTTTTTAGTCTTGCTGAAAGCACCAACTCGTGACTGCCATCGTTAAATTTCCTGAACTGGCCCACTGACGCTTCATACGAGTAAGTTGCTGTGAAGGTCTCATTGATATTGAAGCCCATCAGGATCACCATGGACTCCACGCTTCGATAGGACAATCCGGCTATAACTTTATCTTGAATAAATGCTTTAACGTTATAATCCATGACCAGGTCGTTATTTATTTGGAGCAAACCGATTACGCTTGGCTTTATTGCAATATCGGATGTCACCGGAAAAGAAAGGCCACCCTGGAATGAAGCGCGGTAAAAAGGTTCATCCATTGCCATGTCAGATGATTGCAGGGCTGTATTGACGATCGGCAGATAGCTTGCCCCGAGATAATAACGCTCCCCATACACGAGAAAACCCGCCCGAAGATTCAGGTCCGTCTGCGCGGAAGAACTCCGCAGCAAATAGTTATAATACTCATCGGGGTCGCGAACCGTGACTTCACCAATGTTCAGTTTACGGTTTTCAATCAATGCGGTTACACCAAACGCCAACCGGGTGTAATTCGTAAGGGGGTAATGAACAGCATAGCTGACACCACCGCCTATACCCTGGATAACACCCACCGATGACTGAAAGAGGTTTGCTCCAAGCGAGTGCACCATCCGTTTTCCTCTGGGCAAATGACTGGCATTCCCAGCAGAGAAATTACTCATGCGCATAGAGTTGTAGGTCATATCAAGTGGCTGTTTGATGCGCTTGTGAAACGAAAGGTTCACAAACTTCGGAGAAGACGAGCCGAAGCCTGCCCATTGATAGCGATAGCCAAGCTTAAGCTCGTCAAAATTTTCAATGCCACTGAAGGCGGGGTTAAAAAGTGTCATAAACTGATACCCCTGCGAATTATTCGGGACGTACTGTGCTTCCGCACGCAACGAAACAACCAGCACAACAACCGCTACCGTAATTTTTAATTTCATAACATTCAACGCAAAATCGTTACCGTTCCTTTGTATGTCTTCTTACTTCTTAAATTCAGGTCGATAGTGAAGAAGTATGTGTCCGCAGGAAGAGGCTCTCCATTCATCGTTCCATCCCACGAGTTTAGAAATCCTTCACCTTCATATACTTTTACCCCACGCTTATTCATCACGCGGATCACCGCATTATTGAGCTGTTCCAATCCACCTGGCCTTGTAATGATCCAGTAGTCGTTTGCTCCATCCTGGTTTGGCGTAAAACCGGAAGGAATCTCGAGATCGATAAACGTATATTTAAGATTAATCAACCTGTCCTTCGGATCACTTGTCGCCTGCCCATCGCTGGCCGTATAGGTGAGTGTCTTCATTCGCAATAGCGGATCCAGTGTATTGAGGTAGTTGTACTGGATCTTACCGATGACGTCCTTGTACTGGGCGATTGAAGCGAGGCCGGTGAGGATAACGGCTCCACTTTGCGGTTCATAAATACCGCGAATATTGCCAGCAGGTTCAACGATCAGTTGATCGAACTGAACGTCATGGTTCTGTGTAAAAACAATTTCAGCTCGCGAAAGTGAGTCGTTGTCCGGGTCTACGATGTCAAACATTTCCGCGACAACAGCGGGTACTCCAGCCACATCAAACTGCAAGGTGTCTGCTGGGAGCACGATGATGGGGGCGTCATTGACCGGTTGAATTTTGATATCAACACTTGCCGGGCTGGCACTCAAGTGAAATCCATCAAACGCTTTCCAAAAAAATACATCCGGCTTGTCATAATTTGCTGCAGGCTGGTATTTTACTTGAGCGAGCTGCCCAACGTCAATCGTATCGTTTGCGTTCAATTCGTCAGGGCCGAGTGTCAGTTTTCCATTCGGGGCAAGCTGTGTAATTACAATCCCTTTTAGCGGATGCTGATCTGCATCGGAATAGGAATTAGCAAATTCAGTCCCTGTAAATGCATAACCGTTGTCTTCAACAATCGCGATGGCCACTGGTTTCGCCAAAGGTCTGTTGTTTACAACAAGTTTGAATTGTTGGGTTGCCGTCTGATCCGCATCCTTCACCTGGAGGTTGATCGTAAACTCGCCCTGCGCAGATGCGGGTGGCGTACCGGAGAGGCGGAATTTTCCGGCAGTGACCGCAGTGAGGCTTGCCCAACCTGGCTTGCTTACCGGTACAACGGAGAGGTTAGTTGTTTCTACATCGGTGAACTGAACTATGTATTCGTAAGGTTCGTTGACCGCAGCCACTACCACGGGGATAGACGTGAATACGGGCGGATCATTTACCGACTGCACTGTTACCGTAAATGATTTACTTACCGAATTTTTCGAAGGACTGATATTGGAACCATTATCCACGACTTTCACGGTTAACGTAGCAATCCCGAAGCTGTTGGGCGCTGGCTTGATCTGAAGTGTCGCGGAACTCTGCGGGGAAGTATAATTCAGCTGCAGGGTTTCGAAAAGTGCAGGCTTATCGGACGTTACTTCAATTGATAAAGGCTGACTTTCACCCGCGCCCGCGGTAATGCCAGTAAGGGCGATGGATTGAACAGCGGCATCCTCGAGCATAGTGACATTCGAAATATTATCCAGTGTTGGCGGATTGTTGATCTCGGATACAGTCACCTGGAAAGAGGACGAGTAGCTGTTCTGGTGTGGCGCTCCCGAAGGACCATTGTCTGTTGCTGTAACAGTGATTGTAACCACGCCACTCGCATTCGGCACCAACGTATACGATAACTGCGCGGTGGCTCCTCCCGAATATGCAATGACCGGGTTCGTGATCACAGTGGTATTTCCCGATGACGCGGTCAACGTAACCTGCTGACCATCTTCACCGGGCCCTTTCGAGATTCCGGTAATGGTAACAACCGCAGGTGTTCCATTTTCGAGTACGGTCTGATTTGCGATGGCGCTGAACGATGGGGCATCGTTTACCGGATTAACCAGGATTGCAAGGTTGAACGTTGGGCTATTGTTCACTCCATCGTTCACCCGAACCGGAACCGTTAGTGTGCCCGTAAAATTAGCAACCGGGGTAATCACGTTGTTCAAAAAACTATAATTCTCTCCTGCGGAAACAATCAACGTAAATCCGGTTGGATACGGATTGTCCGGATCGGTAACGGTCAGGTTGTTTAACGCCAGCGTGATCGGAGTTTCTTCATTAGTGGCAAGCGGGACCTGCGCGGTGATCACCGGAGGATCGTTGGCATCTCCAACCTGAATCTGAAAGTTGAACGGTGCACTGGTCGCGGCTCCATCGCTTACCGTCACAGGAATATTCAATGTGCCATTAAAATCCTGTGCAGGGGTAATGGTTGTGCCTGAGACGGAATAATTTGCACCATTAGCTATCACAAGCGTAAAGCCGGTAGGATAGTTATTGTCCGGATCGAACACCGTGAGATTGCCAAGTGTAATATTCACAGGTGTGTCTTCCGCGGTTGCCACAGGAGTCTGGCCGGTAATGACTGGTGGATCATTTACGTCAGCTACCGAGATCTGCAACTGAAAGATATTGCTCGTAAGCACACCGTCACTGACCTGAACTGGCACCGACAACGTGCCACGGAAATCAAGTGCGGGAGTTATAGTGGTGCCGGAAACCGTATAGTTGACCCCCGTGAAAACTGACAACGTAAATCCGGTCGGGAACGAATTGTCTGGATCAACAACCGTGAGCTGTGATAAATCGATTGCCAGGGATTGATCTTCGACAATTGAAATGGGTCGCTGACCCGTTATTACAGGAGCATCATTCACAGCCGTGACCGTAATCGGAAGCTGATACGTATTGCTGTTGGCCAGACCATCGCTAACCGAAATACCAACGGATAGTGCGCCATTAAAATTAGGTGCTGGCAACACGGTGTTTCCTGACACGGTATAGTTAGTGCCTGGCAGCACCGTGAGCGAAAATCCGGTCGGATAAGTATTGTCAGTATCGGTTACAATAATATCAGTCAGCTGCGGTGTGATCGAATTGTCTTCAGCAACGGTAAGGGGATTGTTGCCCGTAATGACGGGCGGGTCATTCACTGCTGTTACCGTGATGCCAGTGTTAAAGACCGCGCTGTTTGCACTTCCATCGTTTACTTGCACGCCAACCAAAAGTTGACCGCTAAAACCTGGAGCAGGTGTAACGGTGCTTTCCGTTACGGAGTAGTTTGTACCTGGCAAGACCGTCAGCGTAAACCCTGTCGGATAAGCGTTGTCGGGATCGGTCACTGTAAAGTTCGATAGCGCTAATGTGATCGCGGTGTTTTCATTTGTAGTGAGCGTTGATTGGCCCGTAATGACAGGGGGATCGTTGACTGCATTTACCGTAATGGTCAGCGCAAAGGTGTTGCTGTTTGATGCTCCATCATTCACCGTGGCGGGCACAGTCAGTGTACCGCTAAAGTTTGGCGCTGGAACAACAGTCGTACCGGCCAGCGAATAGTTGGCACCCGTTCCCAACGAAAGCGTAAAGTCTGTTGGATAGCTGTTATCAGCATCTGTCACTGTCAGATGGGCAAGTGTCACGGTCACGGAATTGTCTTCATCTACAACAAGCGGACTTTGGCCAGTGATGACCGGTGCATCGTTATTCCCCGTAACATTCACCTGGACCGAAAACTGATTACTCGATGCAGCGCCATCACTTACAGTAACAGGCACTTGAATGGTGCCAATAAAATCGGTGGCCGGAGTTATGGTTGTACCTGAAACCGTATAGTTCTCACCTGCGGCAACGGATAACGAAAACCCCGTAGGATATGTGTTGTCGGGATCAGCTACAACGAGGTTTGCCAATTGAATAGTAAGTGGCTGGTCCTCTGCCGTAGAAAGAGGATTCGGAGCTTGCCCAGTGATCACAGGTGGGTCATTTACATTCTGCACCGAAACCTCCACGTTGAATGGTGCACTGCTGGCATCGCCATCATTTACCGCTACAGATACGGAGAGCGTTCCGCTAAAATTTTGAGAAGGGGTTACGGTCGTGCCAGAGAATGTGTAATTGGCACCGTTTAGAATCTCTAATGTGAAATCGCCTGGATAGGCATCATCCGGATCCGTGACAGTAAGATTAGCCGTGCTGACGCTGAAAGATTGATCTTCAGTTGCCGCAATGGGATTGGGTGTTTGGGAAGTGATTACAGGAACATCGTTTACTGCGTTGACAACCACGCTGAGCACGAACTGATTGCTGGATGAAGTTCCATCGTACACAGATACCGGTACAGACAGCGCACCTGAATAATCGGCATCCGGAGTGATGGTCGTTCCGTTCACGGAGTAATTCGCTCCATCGATAACTGTTAGCGTGAAACCAGTGGGGTAATTATTGTCCGGGTCGCTAACGATCAGATGGCCGAAACCGATTGTCAGCGATTGATCCTCATTTACTTCGATCGGGTCCGGAGTCTGACCGGTTATGACAGGAGGATCATTTGTGTTTGTAACCGAGGCAGTAATATTCGCCTTATTTGATTTTTCACCACGAAGATTTCGTACGGTGTAGTTGATACGTGATGTTCCAAAAAAATTGAGAAGCGGTACGTAACTCAACTCACCTGCGTTGTTCACCGTGAAAGTGCCTGCGATCGTTACGAGAATTTTATCCACCGGTTCTGTCTCAGGGTCAAGGTCAACGGTGGTGGGGTCGATAGCCTCATCCTGTTTATCGTCATCATCGTCATCGTCACCTCTATCCACTTCATCGTTCTGGAGAATATTGGTTTGAATGGGAATTTCTTCCTGCGTTGAGAGCTCGTCATCATTTGCGCGCGGCTTGCGGTCATCCGGGGGCGTATTCCAACCCGAAGCAGAAGCCAACACCGCGGGAGTTGACGACCTGGAAAGGTGTTGTGAAACGCTACCAGTGCCAATCTGCTGGTGGCATAAAATTGTTAGAAATGCAATTCCGAACCATAGCAATGCAAAGCGCTCGATGCGCTGAGAACGGAAAGTCGAACTATATAGAGTGCTCACAAATAATCGTAAAAATTGATGTTACTTTTTTTCCACAGTTCAAAACCAATGTTGTCATGACCACTTTTGCCCTTATTGTATTTTGGATTGGCGTAGCCATTGTCTTCTATACCTATGTTGGGTATGGTGTTGTGATATACGTTCTGTCAAAGCTGAAGCGCAGAAGACCTGTCTTGCTTCACCAACCCGACAACCGTTTACCGGAAATAACTGTTCTGATCGCTGCATACAATGAAGAAAATTACATCGAGGAGAAAATCATAAACACATTGCAACTGGACTATCCTTTAAACAAAATGTCAGTTTTTGTTGTGACTGATGGATCAACGGATAGTACCCCGGAGCTTGTAAAAAAATTTCATGCCGTAAAGCTGTTTCATGAACCTCAGCGAAGAGGAAAAATACATGCGGTGAATCGCGTGATGAAAATGGTTCAGACGCCCATCGTAATTTTCTCAGACGCGAACACGATGCTCAACAAGCAAGCGCTTCGAAACCTGGTGCGTCACTACCAGGATAAAACAGTTGGAGGTGTGGCCGGAGAAAAGAGGATCTTCAAAAAGGCAGAAGACAATGCCTCGGGTGCCGGAGAGGGTATCTATTGGAAATACGAGTCATTCCTCAAAAGGAAAGATGCGGAAGTGTATTCGATCGTTGGCGCAGCGGGAGAATTGTTTTCCGTGCGTACTGCATTGTACCAGGCGCCCGAGGAGAATATCATTATAGAAGATTTTTACTTGTCTATGAAGATTGCAGCCTCGGGATACCGTTTCATGTACGAACCGGACGCCTATGCGATGGAAACAGCATCTGCCAATGTTGACGAAGAATGGAAACGCAAAGTTCGGATCTGTGCTGGTGGGTTTCAGGCCATGGCAAAATTGAAACACGTGTTGAATCCGTTCCGGTATGGAATACTCAGCTTTCAATATATTTCACACCGCGTGCTTCGCTGGTCACTTGCTCCCCTATTCCTCCCATTCATCTTCGCAGCCAACGTCTGGCTGGCGCTGCAAGGCTCATGGTTCTTCATGGGTGTATTGGGCGCCCAGGTGGCGTTCTATTGTCTTGCGGCACTCGGCTACGCGTTGCGGGATAAGGAAATTTCCATCAAAGGTTTTTTTGTGCCCTATTATTTTTCGGTGATGAACCTGGCGGTTTATGCAGGATTTCTACGTTACTGTAAAAAGAGCCAGTCCGTGGTGTGGGAAAAGGCCAAAAGAGCATCGATGGCCCCTCAGCCGGCTAAGTAAAGCGGAACTTCTGACGAGCAGGCTTTGACGTTTCGGGGAACGCTGTTATTTTGCGGCCCGGAAAACCTGACACTATGGGCCGCATATTCGAAAAACGGAAGCACAAAATGTTTGCTCGCTTTGACCGTATGGCCAAAGCCTTCACACGCATTGGAAAAGATATTGCCATTGCAGTAAAGCAAGGCGGCCCGTTACCGGAGAATAACCCGAAGCTTCGCTTGGCCATCCAGAATGCAAAGGGGGCAAACATGCCGAAGGACCGCGTGGAAGCAGCTATTAAACGTGCCTCGAGTAAAGAAGAGAAGGACTTCCAGGAAGTGACCTATGAAGGGTATGGTCCACATGGCGTTCCTATCATCGTGGAGTGCGCCACCGACAACCCTACGCGCACGGTAGCTAACGTCAGACTCATTTTTGCCAAGAACGGTGGCAGCATCGGAAATTCCGGATCTGTTGTCTTCATGTTTGAGCGCAGGGGGGTTTTTAAATTTGAACCATCGAAGTTGAACCTTGATGAGTTGGAACTAGACCTCATCGATGCCGGTGCCGAAGATATTGAACGGGGTGAAGATGAAATCACGGTATATACCAAGTTTACAGAATTTGGTCACATGCAGAAGTTCATTGAATCGAGACACCTGGATGCCAAGAGCCAGGAGACACAATACATCCCTACCACGACAAAAGAACTCAGCGAATCGGAGCAGGATGAAGTACTTAAGCTTGTTGAGCTCCTCGAGGCTGATGATGACGTGCAAACCGTTTATCACAACCTCGCCTGATTACGCCTGAGTTATTTGCAATTAATTGTTATTTTCGTGGGTAAACCTTGCTTGCGGAAATGAACCGGCTAGTCGTTTTGGTCTTTTTTTACGGAGTTTCCTTCATCTCGCATGGCCAGCCGAATCAAATTTCACTGGGAATCTTCACGGGAATTACGTCACCTTACACCTTCGATTCAGGCATAGATCGCGATTCGCGATACCAGCAACGATCGCAGGTCAAACTGGTGCCCATCGGTATTTCTTATGGGGTCGATTACCAGGGCCTTGGCTTTGTTATTACACCTTCGTTGATTTCGATCGGCCAGGATCTGGACATTGTCAGCTCCGTTGGCAGCCGCGAAGGGACGCGAAAGATCACCATGAAATACGCGCAACTACCCATCAGCCTGAAGCTCCACGTCATTGATCTTGCTTTCTTAAAGGTCAGCATGGTTGGAGGGGTTGCCGTTGGCTATTTGATGACAGGCTCCGAAACCGTTACGCATAATTACGGGAAATATCGATTCCCCGCCAAAGTGTACCCGATCCTTCCGGCAAATTACATAATCGAGTATGATGGGGTTATCGCTCCCGAAATTCAAAAGTTAGAGATTGTAAAGCAAAAAGATTTCAATAAGGTCCAGATCTTCGGATCATTCGGTTTTCGCTCCGATTGGGATCTTAAGGAGTCGTGGAGGATCGCGTTCGATTTCCGGGCAAACTATGGATTCAACGAGACCCGTACCGCTTCTTACCTGGCAAGAGCCAGGGGCAACCAAACACTCTATGACCTCAATGGCAGCCGGAGAGAAATGTTCGCGTCCTTAACAGTCGGAGTCGCCCGCTACATAGAGGTCGACAAACAGAAAACACGCAAGTCAAAATCGTTTGGGAAATCCAAGCGCAGGAAAGGTTCCTCTCCGGCAAGACGTAAACCCAGAGGCTAACCTATTGGTTTGTGATTGGGTATCTGAATTCTAAACGCTGTTCCGGCTCCTAATTTTGATTCCACCTGGATGGTACCGTTCAATTTCTCACAAGCGCTCTTCACAATATAGAGTCCAAGACCTGATCCCTTGCTGTCGGCATTTGCCCTGAAAAACATCTTAAAAACTTTGTCTACATACTCATCTGCGATTCCAACACCATTATCGCTGAATAAAATGCTCGCATGTTCGGCCGTTGCATGGATATCAATCTTTAACCACGAGTCTTCTTTCCAGGAATCGCGGTAACGCACGGCATTTGAAATAATGTTGTTAAAGATGATGAGCAGTCGGCTATAATCAGAATAAAATGGCGCTTCCACGCGTATGTTCCGAATGCTGCGCACCTTGTCAGCTCCATCCATAAACTTCAGGGAATCGATCGATTCCTGCAGGAGATCGGTGAAGTTGATCTCCTTTGGCATCAGATCCATGCGCGAATTCCTGGAATAGTTAATAATGTCGGAGATAAAATGATCAAGCTTGCCTACGCTTCGCTCGATCAGCGTGAGGTAATGCTCCACATTTTTTTTGTCCGGATCAACCTTGATCATGTTCAGCAAGCCTTTCACCGACATCAGCGGAGCGCGCAGGTCGTGTGAAGCGCTATAAACAAAACGGTCAAGCTCGGAATTGATCTTGATCAGCTCTTCATTTTGTCTTTTCAAAAGGTCTTCTGTGCGGGTTTGTACAGTGATATCCCTTGAATAAACGGTTAGCCCCGTCACCTTCGAGTTCTCGATGATCGGGTACGTTTTTATCTCATACGTTCTCCAGTCTTTATCAACCAGGTAAGTATCGTAATACTTCCCTGTCCTTCCTCGCAAGCCGCTTTCGTAACGCACACGCCACATCTCTTTCAGGTCGGGAGCGTTATCAGGCAAGAGGTCAATGATATTTTTGCCTTTCGAAAGCTTTACACCGAAAGCAAGCTTATAGGCTTTAAAAAATTCTTTGTTGAAATCGATTAGCTCGTAATTTGTGTTCACGAGCCAGACACTGTCGTCAATGGTGTTGAGGATTGAACGCAGGTTTGCCTCGTCTTCGAGGATTTTCTTCTGATACGCTTTCCTAACCGTGATGTCACGGCTGAAGATGGATATGACTTGAGATGTGTCTGGACGTGTAACCGATTTGAAATGAATCTCCCAATAGTATTTCCGCCCCTCGAGTTCAAAAACATCTTCAACTTTCAAAGGCGTTCCGCTGAGGGCCGTGATGCAGCGTTCCTTCCACTCCAGGGTGAGTTCGGGATTCACGCGCTCCATAGATTCAATGATGGATGAGCCTTTTTTCAGCTCGATGCCATAGGTCTCGAAAAAGATCCAGTAAAAGCCTGAGTTCAGGTTGATCACACGGAATTCGTCATCGAGCAAAAGAATGTTCGAATCGGCATCTTCAATAATGGATGTAAACAAATCTTGCCACACTCCTACATCCGCGTTTTCCAGCATCGTCATCTCCGGTATTATTGGTTTCGTTGACATAGTTTCCATCGCGTTTTTGAGAGGCAAAATTCACTTGCAAGTAGAAACTCCGATGTCACTCAGGTTACAATTCCATGGGTTGCTTGAGGGTGATTTTACCTCCCCCAAAGCTGTTAGGTACTTGCCGTTGTACGTAATGGCGTTACTTGCGGATAACATTGTCGTAAAAATGTATGTAACTTTTTTCGCGATGACGATTCTTGCAAATCTGCTTTTCAGAAAATTTCGAAATTAAATTTTGTGATAGCTTAAATTCCTTCGCCTTCAAACACGATTAAGTCTGCATTTATACAATTATGCGATTAAAGCTTTTCTTGAGGTCGCCCAAAATCGCTGATGCTGATAACATGGCACGCATCCCTGAATTCAGTGACTAACGCCCGTTCAATCCGCCCGGTGCAACAACAAATCAACCAGGCAAATTGTACGCTTTTGGAGGCAGCTGCGGACAGCGCGTCCAGAACCGCGCAAGCGTAAAACTTTTTGTAACCCACGCGCGTCTTGCCTGTATTATCCATTACCTTAATAACCATAAACCTTCTGCCCATGCTCTTTACCAATCTGAAATTCGCGGTTCGCGTCTTCCTTAAAGACAAGTTCTTTTCCATGTTGAACATCCTGGGCCTGGCGCTGGGAATAGCGGTGAGTATCATCTTGCTGCTGATTCTTCAGAACGATCTCAACTACGATAAATATCACGTCAATCACGAACGCATCTATCGCCTGGGAGGCCACCTGCAAGCGACCGGAATTGATTTCCGAGGAGCGCGGTCGGCCCGCGAGCTCGGGCGCATTCTGAAAGAGGAGTTTCCCGAAATTGAAAATGTGGTGCGCGCAAACAACTGGGACCACACACTGGTAAAGTACGAAAGCAAGGGCGAGGAGAAAGCGTTTTATGAAGAAGACATCGTTCGCACGGACTCAACCTACTTCCAGGTTTTTACACACAGGTTTATTGCGGGAGAGCCAAGCACCGCACTGGTTGACCAAAATACAGTTGTAATAACCGAGTCAGTCGCGAAAAAGTATTTCGGTGCAGAAGAGGCATTAGGCAAAACACTTCTCATCGGCAACGAACAATGGAAGGTTACTGGTGTAATCGAGGAAGTGCCTGAAAACACGCACCTGAAATTTAATATCCTGCTGTCAAGCCTTGTTGACCGCGAATGGGTAATCGAAAACGGGCAGGTAAAATCAGAAGCTTTCTGGAACCCTGACGTCTATACTTACCTGCTGATGAAAGAAAACTACAATCCCCAGGATTTCCATGACAAGTTCCCCGTGATTTATGACAAATACTTCAAGTCTTTTGGGGATCAGGTGGGCGGTAAGTACACACCGATCCTGGAGTCTCTCGCGGACATTCATTTTCACTCAACTGTTGAAGGTGATGAACCGCATGGGAATATCATTTACCTCTA
This sequence comes from Chryseosolibacter sp., assembly GCA_036402075.1. GTDB lineage: Bacteria > Bacteroidota > Bacteroidia > Cytophagales > Cyclobacteriaceae > Chryseosolibacter. The sequence goes on from DASWTP010000276.1 coordinate 34,383, forward strand.
TGCATTCACGGGTATCGGGGTTTTTATCATTCTCCTGGCGTGTATCAACTACATGAACCTGTCAACGGCAAAGTCGGTGAGCCGCGCAACGGAAATCGCGATGAAGAAAACCCTTGGATCAGGCAAACGGTCCCTGATCTTCTCATTCCTGGCCGAGTCGATCTTTCTGTCCTTTATCTCTTTACTTCTGGCGGCTATCCTGGTGCTGATCATCCTCAAAGCAACTTCGTTTAATCAGCTGATCGGGAAAAATCTAAATCCGGATTTTCTCGCCAACCCGGTTTTGTTGCTTGGGTCTATCGGAATCACTTTTGTGATCGGATTGGTTTCGGGCCTCTATCCGGCCTTCTATCTTCCGAATGTTCCTACCATAAAAGCGCTTAAGGGTGCCTTCAAAAACAGAAAATCGAGCCACGTGTTACGCAAGGTGTTGATCACTGCACAATTTGCTATTTCAATTTTTGTTGTTGTATGCACCGTCTTCATGCAGAACCAGATTGACTTTGTGCGCAGCAAAGATTTGGGATTCGACAAGGAAAATATCGTCCTTCTGCCCATCCAGGACACATTGGTTCAACGTCAGCTCACCGGCATTAAAAACGAGTTTCTTCAGAACCCGAACATAGTAGCGGCCACTACCTCATACAATGTACCGGGCATCAATACAGGTGGTGATGCTGTTATGTGGGCCGAAACCAGCTCAGGCATGAAGCAACAGGCGTTCAATCTGATGTTTGTTGGCGAAGACTATTTGAAGACCATGAACATGACCTTGTTGAAAGGGCGTGACTTCCAGCCCGGCCCCAATACAGACACCGAAGGGATTTTTATGGCGAATGAAGCTGCGGCCAAACTCCTCGGCTGGGGAGACGATGCGGTGGGCAAGAAAGTAAAGTGGTTTCATGCGAAAGACGATGGCCAGGTGATTGCGCTGGTGAAGGACTTCAATTTCAATTCGCTTCACAACAAGGTTGAGCCATTGCTCATCATCAAAGCGCGCGAAGAAGGTGGCTTCCTGCATTTAAAGGTGCGAGGTGAAAATCTTCCTCAAACCATGGCCTTTATAGAAAAAAAATGGAAACAGTTCGACCCGAATCATCCGTACGAGGTATCATTCCTTGACAGGCGATTCAACGAACAGTACCGCCAGGATGAAGTGCAATATAAACTGCTCACCGGACTGTCCTATGTTTGCATTTTTATCTCGCTGCTTGGACTCCTCGGCCTTTCAGCCTTTACGGCCACACAGCGTACCAAAGAGATCGGTATCCGCAAAGTTCATGGCGCAAGCGTTCCCACGATCATTTACCTGCTTTACAAGGATGTGATGTACCTGGTGATCATTGCCTCGGTGATTGTAATTCCGGTAGCCTACTATGTGATCACAGACTGGATGGGCAATTTTGCGTATCAAACCACCCTTAATTATTTCGTGTTTCTAATGGTCGGCTTGCTGGCTCTCGTGTTTGCTTTCTTCACTGTTGCATTCCATTCCATGCGCACAGCACGCACAAACCCGATTCAATCATTGAAATACGAATAGAACAGCTTTGTCGCGGAAGCTGGCCGCTCAGCATCCGCGACCCTTTAGTTGAGAACTGCATCAAACATTACTTTGAAATCGTTTAGGGAGGCCGGCTTTTTCAGGAAACCGCTTCCACCCAGCTCCTTGATCATCTGCGCATATGGTTCAAAGAGGGTTGAAGAAAGAATATAGGTGGGAATCAGGGCGAAGCCGTCAATCGTTTTCAACTTCCTCAGGAGCTCAATCCCATTGACCCTCGGCAAGTGAAGATCAATGAAAATGATTTTTGGAGCCGGAATAGTTTCAATGATCTCCAGCGCGGAATGGCTGTCTTTCGCAACGTAACATTTTACATCGGGTCGTGATGCAGACAGAGCCGTCACAAAAAATTCCTGGTCATCGGGATCATCATCAATATAAAGGACTGTCTCATGCGCGGGGTTTGTCATTTCGTTAAGGTCAAATTATCATTAAAGATAAAGCGGTTTTTTGGTTCCAACGGCATGGGTATGTGTGGAATTATCGCAACACGATGGACCTTGTTGGAGGAAAGATGCAGTCTGCTTCTGCGTGGTTCAACAGGATCATCGGGCATTGATGAGGTAAGCGGAGAAGACGAAATTTGTGGCGAATATCGGTGTAAGTGAACTTCACCGCTTGCATAAACGGCAATCAACCAAAATCCGCGGTAGCAATTCTGACGATGAGAGAGATAGCAAACATGGTGGCGCCAATAAAAAAGATCCGCGTCCCGTGCGCACGGTGATCTTCGGAATAGGTGTACACGCGTTGTCCGTTTGGCAAAGTTTTCTTCGCGGTCATCAGTGCAAGACCCATGCAGACTCCAATAAGACCACCCAGAACCGCAAATACGTACCCCGCATAAATCCATGCTTTCGGACCGTCTTCTGGTTTTGCCAGCTCATTTATCCGCTGCGTTCGCAACAAAGCAATGGTTGTTTCATTGATGTCCTTGCCGCGTTCCTTTAGAATTTTTTTAGCCAGCTGAAAATCCAATGCACTCCATTCGTCAGGTTTTGTCAGGATTTCAAACAGCTCATCGTCCGTGAACTGAAACAGATAGTGATCGCGGTCGATTGATGTGACCTGCTCCTCGACACTTGCCAATACGAGTGCGTCCACCCGGGCAAAGTCGTCTTTTTTAAGCTTAACAAGAAACTGGCGGCTCAAATGTTTGTCACCGTATAGCGAGTCGAGGCTCTCACGATCCTCTGCGATCTCATAATCGATGTTATTTGCTTTGAGGATGTCGGCTAACGCAATCGCACTGTCCTGTTCGTAAAAGGTCTTATAAGTCGAGAATTCCATGGTTAGCTAGGCTTTATCGGTTGTCAAAAATGACTAATGTATATTTTCTGTTGGGTCAGAAATGTCGCTAACTAAGCCTGGCCGTCTCTTTCTTCATTTGTTTACTTCCCCACAGCATGATCGTGCGGAGCGATGGAATGAGGTCTTCACCGGCTTTCGTTAATCGGTACTCAACTTTCGGTGGCACCTCGAGGAAAACCTTCCGGTGTATCAATACATCTTCTTCAAGCTCACGCAAGGTTGTCGTTAGCATCTTTGTCGTGATATCGGGTATTGTCCGTTTCAGCTCGCCATAGCGCATGACGCTGTTGCGATGGATATGCCATAAAATTCTTGCCTTGTATTTTCCGCCAATTCTACGGAAGGCATAATCGACCGGGCACATTGAATTTTCTTTTCGATTCTTGCTCATTTTAATCACCTGACAGTCATCAATAGAATACTTTTAGTATGTAGGGTACAATTTCGTACATACTTGCCACTGCAGCCTATACATGACAATTTTACTAAAAATATCAATATGAAACGGAAACTATTGGTGATCGTCACGCTCCATTTATTCGCAGGGCATGCGCATCAAATCATGGCTCAGGCAAACCATCAAAAAACAAAATCAACATCAATGGAAACAACGACAAAAAAGACAGGAAAACAGGTAGTTCAAGAATTCTTTACCGCATTCGGTAACGGAGATCTGCCGGGTGTAATCAACTCGTTCCACGACAGCTGCAAAATCGTTGGTATCAGGGAAGCTGAACGCGCAGGTAATTCTCTTTATGGAACCTATGACGGCAAAGACGGTATAAAAGCATTTCTGTCCAACCTTGGGGCCACCTTTGATACGAAGGCGTTCTCTGTTCAACGTATTGCTGGCGAAGGTGACATTGCATTTGCTCATGGCAAATTTACACACATCGTCAAATCAACCGGAAAATCGTTCTCGAGTGACTGGGCACTAGTATGCGTTATTAAAGACCAAAAGATCCTCGAGTATCACTTCTACGAAGATTCGCAGAAATTTGCCGAGGCAAGCAGGTGAAATCATCCAAGAGGTTTGGCACAATTGTGCCAACCTCTTTCAGATAAATGTTAACATGGTGAGGGAACAAAAAATGAGTTTATCAAACTCAGCACGAGGACAGACGCCCTCTCCTTTCTTCACTTTGCCCGCGATCAAGCGAAATGAAACGCTGCGGCTGGCGATTGTTGACCAGCGCCACCTCGCAGCTTACCGGTTGTTGACAAAGGCCAGTGGATTTTCATTAAATGTTTTCCAGTCGTCCCTGAGTTTCGTCTCCAGTGTTCGCAAAACCTCGAGCACCTTCGGATTTTCCCCGCTTTGCTCCAGCTTGTGTTTCAATTCGAGCAAATTCCAGCAACACGTAAATTGCCCTGTTGCAATCAGAACGTTGAGCATGTTCTTTTTCTTAATCTCATCTTCAGTAAACCAGAGTGTGGTGCCCATGGATGCAGCCGTGGTGGCAACATCCTGGAGCGTGCCGGACGGAACCAGGTCGGGGGGCAGCTCGCGCTTCGCTATTTTCCTGGCGAGATTCGGACTGTTGTGTTTTAATTCATAAACAGCGTTCATCACCAATCGACCACGCCACTTTTTCAAATCGTACAGGTTGTCGTAGTTCATGGCCCGCATGTGCTTGAGGAAAATAAACATGTTGAGCGCAAGGAAAGACGTGACACGATTTTTGATCAAGGTTGCAACAGTGCCCAGGCTGAGCGAAAGCAGCCCGCGCATTGGTTTTCTAAAGGATTCAGGCAAATCTGCCCACACCGGAATTTTCTTCAGAACAAAACCGCCCAGACTGATGGTGGCGGAGAAAGTGAAAACGAAGGAGCTGACAATCGCGAGTCCAACCATCGATCGGCTGATGGCATACACAATCCCAGCAATACTCACCAGCAAAAGAAATGTAGCCGCTCTTAAGATTCCTTTCAATGACCACCCGGTCCAAAACTTTTTTTTCATTCCGGTACTAGCCTTAAAACTTTCAACGAAAGGGCTCGCAACATCAGACACAATCAGCAAGTCGATTTGATTGTCATCTTCAGGTGCACCAGCGTTTATCGCCATCCGCTTTTCGGCTAGAATCACCGGCTCAATCCCCTGATTATCCACTATACCGCCATCCATTACTCCAATTGGAAATAATGGGTGCCTCAAAGAATCGAGGTTTGGCGAGGGTTTGTGCCTGAAGTCATGCGGAAAATTGATCGGTTCAAACCCTCCGGGAAAACAGGATGACGATGCGAGGATGTCACCGAGGCGAAGCTCTGCAGCAGCAGCTTCCGGGATCTGGAAATTCGAATTTCCGATCAGGCCACGAACTGGCGTTCCTGGCCGCGCATTGAGAATCTTTTCAGACCATTGAAAACGAAACTGGATGCCGCTTGCGAACTCGGTGGCATTAAATGAGAAATGTCTGAAATGAATGTTCAAATTGTCCATCAGCTTGTCAAAACGCGCGCGGTCAAACAACTTTTCATCATACACGTCAGCAAACGCACCGATCAGACTGGGCGTCCTCCTTTTCCAATTTGCGGTATCGCTCAATTTTGACAGTGCGAGGGCGACTACCTGTGTGTCGTTCATGAAATCGTAAAGTGCGCGGTAAATGCTATCGAACTTCTCTCCCTGCGCAACGCCAAGTGTATACCGCATTCCTGTAATGGTTCCACCGGACACAGTAGAAAGCACAACGCCATGTTGCAGCAACGACTCGCTATTAGTCTTCAGCTGGTCAAGGTAACTAAGGACACCTAGCGCAAACGCACTTGCACGGTACCCGCCACCTGAAAACGTTAATGCTAACGAGAGCGGTTTTGCCTGTTCAATCGAATTCATTTAGTAAGGTTTTTAGTCACATCCTATCTGATGACACTTATTTGCCGCTGACTTCACATTCAATGAAGTGCGACCCATCATACTCCTTGTTCAGATTTACGAGTTTCTCCTCGTTTGTTTTTGTCACTGTCACACGCTTCGTCTTGATGTTTGGTAGAATTTGCCGGTAGTCGCCCGAGAAGTACATCTTGCCCTTGGCTTTTGAAATAAGATTAGCACAGAGGATATCGTTTGGCATGGTGTTGAGCCAACCCGTGTTAATCTTCTTAAAACTTAACGGGGCCATGACGGTGAGGTCCTCGTGCGTCATCATTTCTACGCCCAGCGTACTGGCCGAACCATTGTGGCTGCAGTGGTGGCCAACCTTGTAGAAGACGGTGTTGTTCAGAAGATATTCCGCGTTCACCTTTTTATTTTTTCCGTTTACCGGGATGGACCATGAGAGGCCGTCATGCCAGCTCTTCCAGTTTCCAAACTCAGCATCACCCGGGAATAAAAGTACGCGCTCGCTTTCTTCAAACTGAAACGCGAGCACCAGGCTTGTATTGTTGATGCTGCGTTGATACCGTAAGGCAATACTTCCCGCTGTATACAACCAATCGTTTTCGATCTGACGCCACGTGTCTTTTGTTTCATACCTGGTTTTTATGCCATCCGACTGCATCTCAAATTCCGGTTCGAACGGGAGGATGCTTGTTCCCTGCCCATCGTTGAGCATCGCTGCTGCAAAGGCGAAATCGCGGCTACTGGCCTTCTCACGCTTCTCATAACTCTCGCCATGCTCTTCCGTGGTATCGAGTAATTCCATATCTCGTGGCGGCCCCAGGACAAACACCCTCAAACCAGGCAGCGCTGAAATATTTTTGATGAGTTCCCCAGGTCGCAGGCATTCAACTTCCGTGTCGGCCTTGATTACGTTAAATTTTTCGAACAGCTCGACCATGCTCGGAATTTTTTTATTCACGCCCAGGGTGTTATTAAAGTTCAAGGCATTGAGCTGTGAAAGTGAATTGATGAAGTGCTTTTTGCTTTCAACCATCAGCGCGCTCTGAAAGTCATCGGTCCAGCGGTTTTCATAGTGCTTGCTTTTTATAAGTCCCGTCAACCTCGTGCTGGCGGCCTGCAGGGCAAGCTTTATTTTTGTGTGATTTTTCCTCAAATCGTTTGCCAGGTCATCGGTCTCATCTTCGGTCCAGGCAAACCAAACCTTCTTGAACCTGATCTTGTCGAATAAATCACTTACAGACGCAAACCCGTTAATGTGATCGGCATGCTCATGCGTGACGATGAGAATGTCGATCTCATCATTCGTGATTGACCGGATGTCTTCCACCATCGGCTCGAAATCGTTTCGACCGCCCCGAATGCAACCGCAGTCAATCATGACATTGCGAGTCGTCTTTCCGTTCGATTGAAATTGCAACAGGAAACAGTCACCGGTTCCAGCCCGATACATCCTGATCTTTACCGACTCCAGTACTGCGTTCGATTTACTTTTCGTATTCTTCGATATTTTCTTTGCGGTTTTCCTAACCGTCTTTTTTGCAGCGTTAGCCATAAATGAATTAGTGGGTATGTAAAAACGCGAATGGTTCACCAATACTTTTTCCTCCTGCGAGTGCGAAATAGGCTTTGTAAGCATTTTCGCCAAAGGTTTTTCCAAATTGATGCTCGTGCACACGTAACGCGCGGGCCAGATCGATCTTGTAGTTACCTTCATTTTCACCAAGCGCAGCCTGATCAATGAGGCTTTTTGAGATGGCGTATTTCAAACTCAGCGTATCAAGGTCAAAGATCAGGGTACATCCGCCAGCCAACTCAAACGAATCCTTTCCAGAGCTGGCAACAACAATTTTATCTCCATGACGGTCTTCCTTTATTTCGATGGATGCGCGTTGAATCAGCGTGACAATTACCTGGTTTGTCTGATTGCCGTTTGGTCCCACACGTGACGCAAAGTGCAGCGAGTGAACTTCAAAGGATGGTGATTGCATCCGGTATGCGTCAGACGTGTTAATCCCCAGCTTCCGATGAACACCTTGATTGAAACTCAATCCCGTTGCGATTTCAAAATGCCGGCATTCCCGGAACTTCTGATAAAGCCTCCGGTGAAGTCCAAGGATCGTTTTCTTGTCCTCCTTCCGACTGCCATTTCTCTTTTTGCCTTTCGCCTCCTCAGTTTTGCCATTTTCATATCGGCCCGCTATGTAATCACGGTTCAAGTTAAAGATCTGTTCGCGCTCGGTGACGTAGGTGATATCGGTTCTGAATTCCCTTAAGAAGTTTGTCAGGATCTCGATTTGCTCATCCATGCCGCTGAGATCGGGCTGCGAATAACAAAGACTTTCAACGGAAAGATTCTTAATCCCGGAAGGATAAATTCCACGTTTGCGAAACGCATCGATGAACGATATCCGGTAGTCGCGCTCATCGTCCTTTACCAGGTCGTTGTCAGCTGTGATGATAGCACGGAGAAAATCTCCGAACGTGATGTCTACAGGTGGACAAAAATCCACAGCACGAATGCACATGCGCAGCACATGACTTGCCGTCTTAGACGCTTCAGAAGCAAGGCGATTTACAAGATCGGGATGGAGCTCGCCCTGCGGAAGGACGCCAGTGCCATCAGAGGCAATGCGGAGCAAGTCTTTAACACGTGATTTATAAATGGTGAGGAACGCTTCGAAGATTGCCGACACAAGCACTGCGCCACGGGCGTGTGGCTCCATGACGGTGCGATACTCATCACCGGTTGGCGCGTGAGGTTTCCACTGGTTGGTTTCGGGATCGGTTGCTCCGATCGCATCGCGCAGCGACCCGTAGTTGCCAATGGCGATTCCAAATTCCTGCGCCAGTTTTCCCAGGAGGTTTTGCGAATTCAAATCACCGCGTGTTGCAGCAATCTGATTCTTCAGCACCTCGGGAAATGTAAAATGCTGAAACAACGCAATGATGTCGGCAAACGCCTCATGAAAGGCAAGCACATCCGGATTGGTGTCGTCCACATACCTGCGGTAAAGGCCGTCAAGGATGGCGTGCGTTGTTTCGTGCGCAATAATATCGTGGCTCAGGCAAGTAAAGGTCAGGCTGTCGGGCATCTGGAGCGTGACTTCAGCGGGCCTGGCTGCAAAATATCCAAAAAGCAGCGCCTTTTTCTGTGGACTGTAGAACGCATTGGCATCCCGTAACGCATGCGGGTAGATCCGCAGCGTCCGCACAAATTCGTCAACAATCTTCGTGTCGTCCTCATCTCCGGAAGAGCTCCGTTTGCCCTGCGTTTTTTTAACAATCTTTTTGCGCGGGCTCCACAGCACCGGCCTTCCCAACGCTAATTCAAAATTTTTTATGGTTGTCATCGCAACCGCATACACCATTTGCTGATGGAACTGCGGATTGCTTCCACTCGGTTCAAGTCCGTCCTGCGCAGCTACAAATAAATGATTGAGATCAACAGGTTCATACCATCGGTTAACAGTTGGATCGTAATCCACCACTTCGATGTATTCGCCTGTGGGGCCGGGGCCCAGGCGATGCTCCCATGGAATTTTGTAAACGATCGTATTAATAAGAGCCGTTTCAATATTCAACGACAAGCTGGGATCGAAAGCGTATCCTCGAAGCTTCCGGAAAGCGGGTTTTTTGACTATGGTACTCACAATAATTTTACTTTATCGTTCGGGGGCAACAATTAAAAAACCCATCCACTCTCCTTTTAAAGAGACTGGATGGGCTCCACAGGTCTAATGTAAAAAATTTATTTCAGAACATTTCAATCAGGCTGCCGAAAATCTTCAGCTCTTTCCCAAAATGAAAGCTTGATTACCTTTGGATGAGAAAACCCTCTTTGAATGAAATCTTTTTGCGCTTCTTTCGTATTTCTTTCCTTTCTCTCACAACTCTGCTTTTCACAACAGACTCGTGAAGAAAAAAGCGACAGCCTGAGCCGTGTCGGTTTTCACGTTGGTCCTTCAAATGAAACACCCATGTACCTGGTCGATAGCCTCGTGTTAATGAATCCAAGAGTGTTCGAAAAGGTAGCTAAGCACAGTAAATATGTCCGGCTCATAAAAAAGGAAAAAGATCTCGCAACCTTCTATGTCCATACAGCGCGGACCATTGTAATCGATGGCACAGCAGCCACTCAAAAAAATCAACCCTTCGACACGCAACGGTGCAAGATGATCCATACTAAGATAATTTCTCCCCGGAAACTCCGGTCAAAATTTGGAATCTCGAACGGGAACGGGGGAATCATGGTAAAATGCTATGTCGCCCAGTAGCCCCCTTCAAAGTACGGGTTAGGCAGATCGTGGAAAATCCAGACGCGGAATTAGTGGCAAAAAGTGGCTTTTTCGAGCCTTCCTGCGGTGGAAACGAAATCTTCTAAATTATTTCTTTGCTGCGGGAACAAAACAGAGCCGTTTAGCGTAATTAGACCGAACGGTCTTTTTCTTATGAAAACCAGTTTTATGTCGAAATCAGAAAAAACGAAGCGATTCATCATTGAGCAATCTGCAGCCATTATCAACAAAAAAGGCGTTGCAGGGACTTCGATCTCCGATCTGATGGAAGCCACCAAACTGGCCAAAGGAGGTATCTACGGAAATTTCCAGAGCAAGGAAGAAATTTGTGTGGAAGCATTTAACTATTTGTCGGCCGCGGTAGCAACCGGTCTTGACAGCGCGATTGCTTCGAAGTCTACCGCTAAAGAAAAACTCTTCGCCCTTCTCGATTACTACCAACTGCAGGTGGCGACCAGCGAAATGGGCGGGTGCCCGCTACTGAATTTTGGTCTGGAGGCGGACGATACTAACCCATTGATCCGGCACCGCGTGGCCAAAGCGATTGGCCGGAGTCAGCAGCGGATCGTAAAACTGGTCGAAGAAGGTAAGGCAAGCGGTGAGTTCCGCAAGAAACTCGACTCAAGCCTATTTGGCCTGAAAATGTTTGCCATGATCGAAGGCGCAATTTTCACGTCACGCGTAACGGGCAATAGCACCGCTATGAAAATGCTCGTGGAAACTTTAAAAAAGGAAATTGACTCATTCTAAATTTTTTTAAACCAAAAAAGACCGATCGGTCCAAAAATGAAAGTATGAAAACAACACAAAACACAATTCTTATCACCGGGGGCGGCTCAGGGATCGGCCTTGAAATGGCGAGAATATTTACGAAAAAAGGAAATACCGTCATCATTACCGGGCGGAATGAAAACAAGCTGAGGGATGCCGTTATCCAACTCGGGCAAGATGCACATTATATTGTGGCGGATGTTACGAATGATGATCACCTCGATGCGCTGGACGCAGCCATCAAAAAAAACTTCCCAACCCTGAATATTCTCATCAACAACGCAGGGCAAGCCACCCTCCACAACATTGGCAAATCACCTGACGCTGCGCGCATCGCAAAGCAAGAAATTGAAACAAACTACCTCGCCCCTGTTAAACTTACGGCAAGGCTCCTTGAGTTACTCAGCAAAGCGCCCGAAGCTGCGATAGTTAATATCAGTTCAATTGTGGCGTTTGCGCCAGGGCTATCCCTACCAACGTATAGTGCCAGTAAAGCCGCCCTCCACTCCTACACACAGACGTTACGCCTCAGTCTCAGTGACACTACCATAAAAGTCTTCGAAGTTATGCCTCCGCTGGTTGACACCGACTTTGCGAAGGACATTGCTTCCGATGCAAAAATTTCCCCTGCGCAGGTCGCTGAAGATCTGGTTACCAGTATGGCTACTAACAATTACGAAGTACACGTTGCGTCTACAGAACAATTGTATAAGAACTTTCTCGGGCGCCCCGATAAAGCAACGCTCGCGCTGAACGGACTTCCTCTTCAATAACAAAACGCTGCCTGAGTATGAAAAAACTAGATCCAAAACACACCGCGATCAGCACCATTCTAGCCTTTGCACTCATTCCGCTATCGGGATTCGCCACTGACATTTACCTACCCTCATTTCCTACCATGGCAAAGTTCTTCGGAACAAGCCAGGCAGACGTTCAACTTACACTGGTAGTGTTTATTGTGAGTAGTGGTATCAGTCAGCTCTTTGTCGGGAGTATCGTAGACAGCTTCGGAAGATACCGGTTAACGCTGGCGGCATTGACCGTGTTCGCCCTCAGCAGCGTTGTGATCGCCAACTCGGGCAGCATTGCCATCGTCCTTGCCATGCGCGTCATCCAGGGCATCACCGTTGCACTGATCGTTGTGAGCAAGCGTGCCTTTATTCTTGACGTTCACACAGGCGACAAACTCAAACATTACACCAGTCTGTTTTCGATTATCTGGGCAATGGCTCCGATCATAGCGCCATTCCTGGGCGGGTTCCTCCATCACTATTTCGGCTGGCAGTCAAACTTCTATTTTCTTGCAACAGCCACTGTGGCATTAATTGTCCTTGAACTAGTTTACAGTGGTGAAACCGTTAAGGAACGACACCCCTTCAACTTCAGAACGTTGCTGAGCACCTATGCGTCAAAGCTCAAGACGGCAGATTTTGCACTCACCCTTATCATTTTAGGATTAACCTACTCGATGGTCATAGTGTTTAACCTGGCAAGTCCGTTCATCATCGAGCAGGGCTTTGGGCTGTCACCTGTCGTTACCGGCAACGTTGCGCTGCTATCCGGCCTGGCGATCCTGGTTGGCGGAGTGATCAGCAAGGCAACGATTCATAAACCTATCCGAAGCAAAATTTCAATCGCAGGTCCGTTGTTGATTGCCCTCCCGGTGGTGCTGATGGTAAGCATGCATTTCTACGCTTCGCTTGCCGTCATGATTGCATTGGTCTTTCTTCTGCATGTCGTCTCAGGCTTCACTTTTAATACATTCTACGGTTATGCTTTCAGCCGGTTTTCTTCTCACGCAGGCATTGTGAGCGGCCTTACGGGTGGTGGATTATATATCATCACTTCGCTGATCAGTTATTCGATAACAGAGAGCCTTACAATTGAAAGTCCAATCATGCTGGGCGTAGCTTATGCGGTTATCGCAATCCTCGTGATTGGGTCATTTCTCCGATTCGTGCAGCTCACGCACAAGAAGGCCGGAGAAAAACTACTCAGCACAATGCGTGCTGCATGAATTAAATCATTAATAGTCGTATACATTTTTAAATAACATCAACATTATGGAAACCATCACACAATCGAAAAAAATCATTTACACAGGAAAAACGCATACCACGGGAGGGCGCGAGCATGGTGTTGCCCAAAGTTCCGATGGACATCTTGATATCGTTCTTTCAACACCCGGCACAGATGGAGTCGGAACGAACCCGGAACAATTGTTCGCAGCGGGCTGGTCTGCTTGTTTTGAAGGCGCTATGGCCATTGGCGCCCGCAAGTACAAAATCACCCTCCCAAAAGACACCGCCATCGATGCAGAGGTAGATCTCGTCTCGAGCGAAACCGGTTACTCGCTCCAAGCGAGACTCAATGTTAGTCTGCCAGGCCTGGACCGCGAAATCGCGCAGGTGCTCGTAAACTTTGCACATGAAGCCTGCCCTTATTCAAAAGCAATACGCGGTAATGTACCGGTAGAAATCAAACTTGTCTAATCTGCCGGAGCCCATCGTTTTCCACGGGATCTCAATGGGCTTCACTTTTAACCGCTCAGGATTTCACATAATTTATTCATCAAACTTTTCAGACAGCTTTTTCGCCCTTTTCCATTATCTTACGTTTAAAGAACATCACGAGAAAACAGAATGACGACAAAACGCAGACCGATGAAAAAGCGCTGGAAGTTTTTGATCTTCCTTGCATTTGTTGCCATCGTTACAACGATTTCACTCGTCTATTTTCTTCTATCGAACGATGCCCCGATTGTTGTCGGAGACGTTGACCGAAACATTGAATATAAGACAGGTCTTAGGCTGGACATCTATCAGCCCACAAGGGACGTATATGACAAGGCACCCGTTATTGTGTACATTCATGGCGGAGCGTGGATCGGTGGATTTAAGGAGTCGATCAACTTCAACCGGTTTAACCAGGCTGCGTTTACGCTTCGCGAATCCGGCTATGCGATCGTGAGTGTAAATTATACACTCGCCCACCCTGACAAAAGTCCTTTTCCCGATTGCATCAAAGACGCACTCGATGCGGTGGCCTGGCTCAACCAGCACGCACAGCAATACAACTTTGATATTGAGAACATCGGACTGCTTGGAGAATCTGCCGGTGCACACATCGCCATGATGGCGGCCTATTCGCAGGATTCACTCAGGTTCAATTACGTTGTCGATATTTACGGCCCTACGCAACTCGCTGGTGTGCTGCACACTCCTATGCTTGACACGCTGAACACGTTTGTCGGAAAATTTTCAGAGGGATATCAGTCGCGCCTCAGTCCCGAAAAATACATTTTTGGACTTGACCCGAAAAGAGACAGTGCTGTCGTTTTACAAATCGCGGAAAGGTATTCTCCTTATAATTACTTAAGCGCTTCAGTGCCACCAACATTGATCATCCATGGGGACCTTGATCGCGTAGTTCCCGTCAGTCAAAGCACAAGGCTTCAACGCAAACTTGATTCATTGGGTGTCATTAATGATATCCATATCGTACAGGGTGCCGACCATAATTTCATCAAGGCATCGGCTGCACAAAAGGCAGAACTTCAAAAACGGATCGTGTCATTTATCTCCAGTCACTACAACAGGAATAAGGTTCTGTCTCAAAGGTAAGGCTAGTCGCACGTTTTAATCCCACGGGCGTGAGGATCCTTTTTAGAAAAGGAAATTGACCGGTTCGGCAAGTAGCCAGCCTTGGTAAATTCAGGCGCTCGCACTAGCGACATCGTCTTATCAGCAAGAACAGAATTTTGTAATTATTATGCGCTATTCTATAAAGCCTCACGCGACTCCACTTCGTTACTTTACATATCAAACAAAAAGGATATGACAACAGTACAACTCACTATTCCAAACATGAAAAGTGCCCATTGCCAGATGACCGTCACCAATGCCGTGAAGGCCGTGGGCGGAAATATCAAATCAGTATCTCCAACCAAGGCTGAGGTCGAGCTTGCAAATGGACTCACGAAAGATGCCGTTATCCAGGCAATTCAAAAAGCAGGATACACAGTTGTGAACGGAACCCTTTAACTATCACTACAATGGAAAAATCGAAATTCAAAACAACGATAAAGTGCGCAGGTTGTGTGGCCAAAGTGACACCATTCTTAAATGAGGCATTAGGCGAGAACACATGGGAGGTTGATTTCAATGATCCCGCAAAAGTTCTGACGGTTGTTGGTGAAAAAGAACAGTCTAAGGTGATTGAGGCGGTCCAGAAGGCCGGGTATAAAGCGGAAGCGCTATAAGCGGTTACTGGGCTGGAAAGTGGCTTATGGCAGCAATTGCGAGCGTAAATTCTGCCAAATGGCAGCTTTCGTGGAATTTTATAACTCAAAAGTTTTTAAGTATAAATCAAAGAAGGCAACAATCCGTATTATTGTGGTAT
>DASWTP010000277.1:0-3235 GCA_036402075.1 Chryseosolibacter sp.
CATTGGGCGTGGTTGAAATTCTGTTATCTGTTTCGTCAAGTAGGAACTCCTCACGGTTGTGTGAACTAACCTCATTATCATAGACCCCGCGACTGGTTTTCTTTTGATGAGGCTTCTCCGGGAGATGGTTCTCAAGTTGTCTTTCTGCGATGTGTCCATCAGTTGTTTTGACTGAAATCTTAGCGCTACTGCGAAGATGCAGGCTGTCTGTTGCGGGGCGATTTACATCGAGACTTGTGTCTGCCATTTTGCTGCCGGGAGGCGGTTGAATGCCAACTGCCTCAATGGAAGACGATTGAAAGGGGGAGTCCGATTCACCAGAGAACCTGGCCGTCTGGAAGCCAAGGAGAAATGCCAGTAGAATCAGCACAAGAACATCCGAGGAACGATTAAGTCCAATGGCACCAGAGGGGCGTGACGGAATGGCTCCAGCGATTTTGTCCCAATCGTCTGCTGGAGGCACTTCGCTGTAGTCTGCGAGTCGGCTGCTAATCGCCTTCCAGAATTTTTGTTCAGGCAAGCTTTTCATATCGTGTTATTCCCAGCTGGGAGAGTTTTTGTTTCAATAGGTATTTGGCGCGGTGCAGTTGTGATCGCGAAGTTGCCTCAGTTACCTGAAGCAGGTCGGCAATCTCCACGTGCGTGTATCCTTCGACTTCGTAAAGGTTAAAGATCAACTGGCAGCCCTCCGGTAGTGAATGGATTGCAGCGAGCAGCGTTTCGTCTGAAAGATTTTCGAGAATGATTTCGTAGTCATAATCGGCCACGTCAAAATCCTTGTCGGAATAGGCGCGCAATCCAAGGCGTTTGGTTCGATGGTAGTGATCAATCGCGGTTCGAACGGTGATGGTCTTCATCCAGGAATCGAGTTTTTCGGCAGACTCAGCCTGATGCAGCTTGGAAAAGATCTTGATAAAACTTTCCTGAAGAATGTCGCGCGCATCCTCTGTGCTCCTGGTGTAGCGCCTGCATAAACCCATTAACCTGGCTTTATACAAGTCGTACAGTGCACGCTGGGCTTTTGGTTCCAGGCGTTTGCATTGCTCGAATAGTTCCTTGTTTAGCATAATTGGTGAAAGTCCCGGCTCTGTTGCCGAGACTCTCCAGAGGGTTTTGTGATGTTATTCTTTAACCTGGATGTAGACCTTCGCAGTTTCACATCGCCCACCGTAACAAAGCTTGTAGGCAGCACTGTCTGAAAGCGTTTGAGTGCTTGGCGGAATTCGGTATTGCAGTCCGGAGTTGTTATACGTTGCTGTGCCCACGTGCCCATCGTCAAGAAGGGTAAACTGATAGTTGCTCACCGGCCTGTTGCAGAGCTGATCGTTTTGAAAAATGTTCAGGAATACGGTGTCCGAAGAAATGGAATCTCTTCTTATTACAAAGTTGTCGGGGTAGGCCTCGAACGTGCACGCTGAAGTAGCCTTGCTGATGAAGACGCGTGCGATGCCCCACCGCGCAGTGTCGCGTACATCATACACTTTATAGACGATGGAGTCTGTGCCTGCGAAATTTGGTCCGGGAGTGTAGCGAATTGCATTTGCCTGCACGGTAGCCGTTCCAAAGGATGGCGGATAGGAATTGTTTGGCTGGTAAACCTCCACAGCATAATTTGACAGGTCGCCACAAAGAATATCGTTATTCAAAACCGGAATGGTTACTGTTCCAGTGACACCCTTGACAACGTCATTCAACGGATAGATTCCACAGGGAAGTTGCGTGGAATCCGGCTCCACAATGATAATTACCGTGTCTTTGCCGATGAATGAATTGTCGCGACCATAGATTGAAAACTCAAACGCATCACGCCCGTTGCTGAAGTCACTGCCAGGGACGTATTGGAGCACGGAATTGCTGAGTTTACTTAACGTTCCCTTCGCGGGCTTGCCCGTCACGTCAAGGCGCGCAGCCCCTGTGGATTTGATCATCGCGTTAAGGTCAATAATACCCGTACCGTTTTTTGCGATGTATATTTCACCTCCCTCGAATTCTACTTCAGGGACCACGGGGCTCACGTCTGATTCCAGCATGTCACAACTGTAAAGTAACAAAAGCACGAACGCTGTCGCCAGAAGGGGGAGCGTTCTAAATTTCTTGAATTGTAGAAACATAGGATTGTTCGGTTTGAGGGTAAGACGGGCAACCCGATAAGAACGTTGGAAGGGGATTTAAATTTTCTTGAAACATTTGTTCCAAATAGGGTACGAAAACTTTTACTCGGACTGGATCACACGATATCGATTGGTCAACCGTTTGGCCAATTGTGAAAGGATGAACAAGAATTCTGAGATTTTCGCGCTGACTTTTTTCCAAGTTGAATTGACTGCGTACATTTAGAGTCAATCTACTGAAACCGCAGTTGAAAACTTTCATTCCGGCTCCCTCTTCTGTTTCCAAATACTTTCTTGTCACGAGCAAGTGGTTCCCTCGGATAATTCGCGTGATTTGGCTTCTTACGGTAGGGCTAATCGTTGGTGTACCGTTGTTCGTATATGCCGTCATCTGGAATCCCGTAAATTTATTTGGTGGAATGCCGTCATTAGCGCAGATAGAAAATCCGCAAAACGATCTGTCTTCGGAGCTGATTTCTGCAGATGGCCATTCCCTCGGCCGCTACTTCCGCGAACACCGTAGCGAAGTGACCTTCGAAGAACTTCCGGATCATCTTGTTTCCATACTTTTAATGTCCGAGGATCACCGGTTTCGAAATCATGCCGGTCTTGACTTCGAAGCTTACCTGCGCGTGATAAAGGGAATTCTTACGTTCAGTTCCCAGGGAGGTGGAAGCACGCTGACACAACAGACTGCAAAGAATCTTTTCCGCACAAGGGAGGAAGAACTTGAGGGGAGGTTGGCAAAGGTGTCCGGACCCCTGGCGATGTTAATCAGCAAGACGAAAGAATGGATCATTGCCGTGCGGCTCGAAGAAACGTTTACAAAGGAAGAGATCATTGCATTGTATTTCAACACGGTACCCTTTAACAACAACGCCTTTGGAATAAAAGTGGCTGCCGAAACCTATTTCAAAAAGGAGCCTCACGAGCTGAAGCTTCATGAGTGCGCGCTCCTTGTCGGGATGCTTCAGGGTACCGTTCTGTATAATCCGATTCGCCACCCTGAGCGTGCCAGAAATAAGCGTAATGATGTGTTGGCGAAGCGGGTCGATCAACGGTACATTACTTCAACGAAAGGCGACTCGCTCAAGGCGTTGCCGCTCAGTTTAAACTTCGCGGTT
>DASWTP010000278.1:0-2244 GCA_036402075.1 Chryseosolibacter sp.
AATCTCGAAGACTAATTATTGCACTTTCATCACAACTCTAGAATAGTAAAGAATCTTTACGGTCCGGTAGTTCTCGCCTTCCAAAAACCTATCCCATTCATTCCGGAATGACACCAGCTCCCGATGTTTTTCTGGACCTTGATCAGCATGCTTCTTAAAGATTGTTTCAGCACCCTCGTCCGAGTATTTTTTATTAAGCCACAAGTTAAAGCCAATGTTATCGAGCATAGCGTCAACATCGGTTGGATTAATTACGTAAAAATAGAAGTCGATAAAGTTTTCAAGGAACAGGATGTAGCCAAATATCTTGAACGGCTCCTTAATGGTCTTAATGTATTCATCTAACTCATCCACGTAATTACGCACACTCCGGCTAGATTTCTGCTTCGTATATCCGGGCGAGTACAGCAGGATAAGAAATGCAATTGTTTCCGTATGACAATTATCATCCATATAACGAAGCCATTCAACGAATATGGATAAGGGATTCTTTGACTCTTGTTCCATTATGCTAGTCTGGTTGTGGATTATTGTGGGCTTTTATCAGTGATGGAAGATCGTATGTCATGCCCACTCTCTGCAATTTCCTTTATCTTTTCAATTAGCTGAGGTGTTACGTATGCTAACTGATAATTGATCACTTGTGAACACCAAAAGTAAAACAGAACGCTGAAAGCTAATAACAGTGCAGTGTAACCAAAATAAGGTAGTTGCTGGAAGTATATTATCATCGCAATGAATGCCCGTAGTATCAACGTGTAGTCATATTCCTGCTGACGGTGAACAAGAAGTGTTTTACCGTACAGATCCATCGGGCGAGAGTTCTTTATCTTCGATGCAAGATCCTGATATAGTTCTTTAATGCGGTCCGATTTATAATGAGCATTTATAAATACATATAGGTCGACAATGTGTTTTCCAACCGTATTCGACAGCACCACATTTGGAATTTGAAACAATAAAACTCTCAACCAAGCTGTAATCAACCACACTCCTAAGAATATTGCGAATGGTATGAAAAAGTGACCTTGTGCGAAGAAGAAAAAAATTCCATTTATGTCGTCCAATGGAATTACATGAAATTCGAAGTATGCTTTCTGAAAGATCCAACATGAAATGCCTCCAACGAAGATAATGTTCAGTATCACCTTCAAGCGCTTTTGACTAGTGGCAAGGTTTATAATTTCTTCCATTCTACGATTTGTCAATCTTTATCTTTCTTTAACTCCTTCTTTATTGCCCTGAGTCTAGTCATAACTGTATCTCCGTGCGGAGTCAGTTTCCAATATTTACCTTGATCGTGAACGCCACGCTTACGAAGACTTTCTGTGATTAAGTTCAATGCTCTAAGCTGAATCTTGATAGTTTGAAAGTCGCTGTCAATGATTTTTAATTCCACCAATCTTTCATCTTGAACATCTTCTTTCAGAGCTGACGCCTCCTTTTTTAAAATAAATTGACCTAACGTGTTGTAAATGTCATATTCAGATGCCTCATCTATCATTAATGGGCTGACTTGAGCGAAAAGCTCGTTCCACGACACCACCGCTTTTAATCTCTTTGTGATATATCTGGGAGCGTGTTGTTTGCTCGTTTTCTTAATCTCATAGGTTATAAGTACAACGTCCTCGCCTTGACTGAGGTCTTCTATCCCCTCTGGCCCCGCCATGTTGGTAGCAGCGAGTTCCTTTTTAAGAGTTTCAAGCTCACGAGTAAGCCTTAGTATTTCATTGGCTGTTTCTGCGTTTGGGGTGAATGTGGCTCTCACCCAACCCGGTTGTGGTTTGTCTTTCGTCAGTTTGACAAGACTCCTACTTACAAGTGAACCAAGCTCGACCGGTGTAGCATAGTATTTACACATTTTCTGCTGGACAAGTTTTTTGAACTCAGCGAATTTATGAATCAAAATTTCGTTCGTCTCCGACTTGCCAATTGCTATGTTATCTGGTTCTTTATGAAGAAAGGATATGATTGGAATGCCTTTGGCAAGCGCATACTCATACTCCATTTGCGTATAGCTAACTCCCTCAGCATTTAAAGATCCATATCGGCCTCCAACAATGAGTACATAATAATCACAATCATCAATTAAACGCCTTATTAACGTCCATTGATCATCGTCAGCCGCTGGAAACATTTCCATTCCTACTGGAATGCAATCTAACTCAAGGAGTGCTTGAATGACTTCTTGTCTTTCTTCCTTAAGATCTTTAAATGTGGAGCTGACAAAAACCTGATACTTAA
>DASWTP010000279.1:0-2913 GCA_036402075.1 Chryseosolibacter sp.
AATACGAGGAAAAATGCTTTTACAAGTCTCATCACGTTGGTAGTTTACAGTCACATATTTTCTGCCTCTATGGCATCGAGGATGTCATCAAGCGATTCATCTCCAAGTTGAAGTTCATACACTTCTGCTTCAATATTTTCAACATCACGTGTACTGAAGTCAACTTCCTCTATGACGTCTTCCGTTGTCAGGTCCGAGTCGTTGAGGTAGGCCACCAGTTGTTCCGTTTCTATGGAGGCGAGCATCAGCTCCACATCGTGTACCGGTTCAGGCTTGGCAAACCGAAGGACTATAGCAGTCAGGATCACAAGGGACGGAATGATATACTGCAGCTTGTATCGGAACACGAAAGCCGTTTGACGCTTCTGTTCACCCGAAATGCGCGCTTGAATTTTACCCGGGAGCTGGTCAAAATACCCCTCTGGAACATCAAAAATCGGCTTTTTCGGTATGTCGTCCAGTTTCATGTTTCTAAGACTGATTTTGGTCGTCCTGGTTTAATTATGAAGTTAAAAAATCCTCTATTTTTTTCACTGCGTGGTGGAAGCTGGCTTTCAGGGCTCCAACGCTCGTGTTGGTAATTTCGGCAATAGCCTCATAGGTCATGTCATCAAAATATTTCATGTTGAAAACCAGGCGCTGCTTGTCTGGCAGCGCGAGCAAGGCTTTCTGGAGCTTAAGTTGAATTTCGTCACCATTCATGTGATTGCCCTGTTCGATTTTCCCCGCAAGCTCTTTCGCTACGTCATGAATTGGAAGGAAGAACTTGTTTTTCTTTTTCTGAAGAAACGTGAGGCATTCATTTGTGCTGATCCGGTAAATCCATGTATAGAGCTGCGAGTCTTCTCGAAAGTTTTCGATGTGCTTGTGGATTTTGATGAAGATTTCCTGCGTAAGATCATCTGCGTCATCATGGTCAATGACCATTTTGCGAACATGCCAATAGATTCGCTGCTGATACGTTCTTACCAGCATGTTAAAACCATAATTCCGCGTTTCCGGATTGCGAATTTTTTCCAGCAGTTCTCTGTCTTCCAAAGAGTGTGGGGCTTAGTCCTTCAAATTAGACAATATTCCAGCCTGATGGTTTAATGTCGGGGCGAATATTTTCAGGAAAATTCCGCAATTGAATCCACAAGGTACTCAAATTGCTCTTTCGAATGCGCTGGAAAATTGGCAAAGCGGAGTTGTGTTTTTTTGTTTGAGCCGTAACCATCGCCAGGGAACAAACCTTTTGCCTGCAGGAAAGTCGTGAGTCGTTCCGTGTGCTCCCTGCAATCTGCAACGACCACTGTCTTTGACTGGAACTTCCCGTCTTCCACAAATGGATTTAGTAGAGGATGTTGCTGAAGCGCCTGATAGAGGATGGCGGCCTTATATTCTGTTTCCCTGCGAATGGTTTGAATACCTCGTCTCAAGAAATCTTTCACAACCTGATTTAGCAGATAGATTCCAAGCACGTTGGGAGTTTCCGGAGTCTGATTTTTTTGTGCATTCGCGCGCAGCGTTGGAATGGCGTGATACGAACCGATTGAAACTCCTTTCGCCAGAAGTTTTTCGGCTTTGGCGATACATTTTTCATTGACGATCCATACACCGAGTCCGGCCGGCAAACCAAATCCCTTTTGCACGGAGAAAAACACGGTGTCTACGCTATTGAAATCAAACGCAGGGTAGGGGAGAGACGATACCGCATCCACTGCGATGAGTGCGTGAGGATTCTTTTCTTTAAACGATTGAATAAACTCAACCGGGAGGCTCACCCCTGTGCTGGTTTCGTTATGCGTTAACGCGATCAGCTCAGTCGAGTCGAATCGCTCAACTGTCGTAAACCCCTGACCTTCCTTCGCTTCAATCTTTTGTGGTTTCCTGTTCAGCTGTTGGGCAATTTCAAAGAATCGTTTTGAAAATGATCCGTTAACGAAGTGGGTTGAATTCGCCTCAACAAGGTTTTCAATAATGCGTTCCCAAATTTCGGTTGCGGAAGATGTAAAATAGATTTCGAAACCTTTGGGAATATTCAGTAGCTCGCGCAAGCCAGTTGTGGTTTCTTTCGAGATTTCTTCAAACGTTTTACTACGGTGTGACAGCGAAGGAACCCCGGAGCGAAAAGCTTCGCGGGCATGGTCTGCCACGGTGAAATACAACTGAGATGGGCCGGGCGTGAAATTGACATGGTGTTTCATAACGGGTTACAAAGCTATCATTTGCTTGCAGAAAAAATACCTTTCATTCAGATATTGCGGCACGTTTGGCATGAAAGTTTATTTAAATATTGACGGTGAAACCTTTTACGGAAGGTGCGGGTTTGAGTATCTTTGGACATCATTAGCAGACAAACACTGCCGAATGTACGAGGTGGACATAGACGATGTAAACCACCATTTTTTTGTAATACGGTTGCTAATTTCTTTGGTGCTTAATGCGCCAGGGAAGGACAACAATTCGGCAAAAAGATACCCCGCTCGGATTTGGGACACGTTTGCTGAACCTAACAATTAAAAACAATACCGAGTGAAGCTTTCAATCGAAATCAGGCCTCACTTCCGCCTTGGCGGAATCCTCGCCCAAAAAGCAGGTTAACAGAAGAAGGTTGAGATTGGCGGCAGCTCAAAACTTGTCTATTATGGGGTTCAGAAACACCTCACCAAAGCTGAGTGGGTTTTTTCTTTTCACTGCGTTCAAGTCACTAGTCATTGGTCAATAGTCATTGGTCAGTAGTCACTAGTCATTAGTGAATGGACAAGTCTATTTGTATCCATCGATTCAATCGTTTCCAGTGACGAAAAATTTCTCAATTACGCTTACTAATGACTAATGCCTAATGACTAATGCCTAATACCTAATGCCTAATCACTAATGCCCACCGCGCATTACAGAAACCCGTTTGGAGAGGATGAACGGTTTTGTGCG
>DASWTP010000280.1:0-25577 GCA_036402075.1 Chryseosolibacter sp.
TACACAATCTCCCGCACCAACTAAGGATCGTCATCGTTCAGGTCGTATTATGGGAGGAGCTGTCATCGTTGCAATCGGTGTTATCTTCCTGGCCGAGCGTGCAGGGGCCGATATTCCGAACTGGATTTTTTCATTTGAATCGCTCCTGATTGCGCTTGGCTTGTACCTTGGGTTTAGACATTCTTTTAAAGGTTTTGGCTGGGCAATTCCGATAGTCATCGGTGTTGTTTTGCACCTGCGCGATTTCTATCCCGACTTACATCTTCACCGCTATATCTGGCCGTTGATTATTATCGGTGTTGGCCTATATATGATTTTACGAGCGGGCAGAAAAGGCAACGATCCTTATTGGAAGAAGTGGGATGCCTCGAACGTGAACGAAACCACAGGTGACGACTACCTCGACTCAACGGTGATCTTTGGAGGTGTAAAGAAAAATATCATCTCGAAGAACTTCAGAGGAGGCGAAGCAGTGACCGTATTCGGTGGCACCGAAATCAATCTGACGCAAGCGGATGTTCCAAACCCGATCGTGCTTGATCTGACGCAGGTATTCGGAGGAACTAAACTTCTCGTTCCACCGCATTGGAAAATCCAGTCGCAAGATGTGGTTTGTATCCTGGGCGGTGTGGAAGACAAGCGACCGATCATGAGCGATGCGGCTGCAGCCGACTCAAACAAAGTGCTCATCCTGAAAGGAACGTGCATCCTTGGCGGAATCGACATCAAGAGTTTCTAACATCTCCCTATGTACGCTTTCTTAATCGTAATACAAGCGCTTCTTATGAACTGGTTTATTTCAAAAATTGTCTTCAGCATTTCATCAGAAAACACTGCGCACAAACCACAGTTCGATGAGCAACTCAGACTGATTGCCGCCACTTCAACTGAAGAGGCGTTTCTCAAGGCGAGAAAGATCGGCTTACGCGAAGAAGATGCTTACGTGAACGACAAGAACAACCAGGTTAAATGGGAATTCATTAACGTGTCGGAAGTCGTGCCGTTGAGCAAATTCGAAGACGGCATGGAACTGTATTCCAACATTCACGAAACAGAGGAAGCCTCAAGTTACATACATTGTGTTCATCAAAAAGCTATCTTTATCCGCAACGAATTCGTAGCCCATTAGCGTTTGATGCTCAAGAGTTATTCATACCGCAAGTTAGCCCTGACGTATGTGATCTGGTGTTTATCCTGGGTCGGACTTCAGGGCTTCGCGCTTTATTCAACGTTTGATTTCCCGTGGCGACTTGCTTTGCTTGACGCGGGAATCACCAATCTCCTGCTCGCCATTGCCGGCTACAGTATGATCAGCCTGATGCGCTACTATCAACCGGGGCAAGTTGTCAGGCTGGTGATGAGCATTGTGTTTTCCGGAATCTGCATGTTCGTGTTCAAACAGACGATGGAGGGCTTCGAGATTGTCGAACCAGACTACTACGAGTTCCTGAGGCGCTCTATGGTGATCAGGGCACTCTACGGATGGCTCATGGTGAGTCTGATCAGCACGATAAGCTGGCTCTGGTCTTCTGTAAAAGAGCAACAGGAAATGGAGACGCGAAATGCCGCCACCGAAAAGCTAGCGCGTGAGGCCGAGCTTTCGCGCATCAGGCAACAACTTCAACCACACTTCCTGTTTAACAGCCTGAATTCCATCAGCGCCCTTGCCGGAACAAAGCCAGAGCAGGCCCGCAAAATGATTCAGCAGCTCTCTGACTTTCTTCGCGGCACACTCAAGAAAGACGATCAGCAAATGGTATCCCTCTCCGAAGAGCTTGATCACTTGAACTTGTACCTGGAAATTGAAAAGGTGCGGTTCGGCCACCGATTGAAAACAAGCATCGAATGTGATGCAGTTGCAACCGCCATGAAAATTCCTTCTTTATTGCTCCAGCCGGTAGTGGAGAATGCTATAAAGTTTGGACTTTACGATACAACCGGGGAAACCTGCATTAAAATTGAAGGGAGATCGGAAGACGGCTATCTGATCATCCGCGTGCAAAACCCATTCGATCCAACAACGGCAGTTCCACGGCAAGGCACTGGCTTCGGCTTAAGTTCGTTGCAACGGAGGCTCTATTTGCTATTTGCCCGTCAGGACCTTCTGACAACGGAGCAAATTGACACAACCTTTATTACACAATTAAAAATTCCCCAATAAAAATGATTAAAGCGATTCTCATCGATGATGAACCTCTTGCGCGGAGCATCGTTGCCGAATATCTGCAATCCTACCCGCAAATCTCAATCGCACATGAATGCAACGATGGTTTTGAAGGGGTGAAGGCCATTGCCCAGCATAAGCCCGATCTGATTTTTTTGGATGTTCAGATGCCGAAGATTAACGGCTTTGAAATGCTTGAGCTGATCGAACAACCTCCTTCAGTAATATTCACCACTGCTTTTGACGAGTACGCTATGAAAGCATTTGAAGCGCACGCAGTCGATTACCTTCTGAAGCCATTCAGCAAGGAGCGTTTTGACAAAGCACTTCAAAAGTGGTTGTCACAGCGCCATCAAAACGAGCCAACGCCAAAATCGATTTTACAATCAGACGACATCCGGCAACCTGAAGAAAAGAGCAGGATCGTTGTTCGTGAAGCCGGCAACATCCGCATTATCCCGATCAATGAAGTACAGTACATCGAGGCTTACGATGACTACGTGAAGATTCACACGGCCAAAGAAATGTTCCTGAAAAAGAAAACGATGAGCTTTTATGAACAGAATCTCGATGCCTCGCAGTTTGTACGTGTGCATCGGTCGTACATTCTTCAGCTTTCGCACTTAACACGTATCGAACCGCTGGAAAAAGACACGCACATTGCCTTGTTAAAGAGCGGAGCAAAAATTCCGCTTAGCCGTGCGGGCTACACCAAGGTAAAGGAAGTGCTCGGCATTTAGCAGTTAGTGCGTTGCCGGCTGACTCATCTCGGCAGGCGTATTTTTCACTGGATGGTTTTTCTTCAAGCTTAGGCGAGACAAGAACGCGCTGACGATCGTTAGAATCGCAGCTGTAAACATCACTGCACCTGGCAAATAAAATGAAGTATCAGGCTTGGTAAATGTGTAGAAGATGTAGGTCATGATCGGAGGGCCGAAGAACGATGTAAGGCTCATCAGGCTCGTCAAAGCACCCTGAAGCTCTCCTTGCTCGTTAGGTGGTACTTGTGTTGACATTATGCCCTGAAGCGCAGGCCCCGCAATTCCACCGAGGCAATAAGGAATAAGGAACGCGAACATCATCCATCCTTCGGTGGCAAGTCCGAACAGTAAGAACCCCAGGGCATACACGGAAAGCCCCACGTACACACTTCTCACTTGCCCAAGTTTTGGAATGATGAGTCTGATCAGAAGTCCCTGCACGATAGCAATCAAAAGTCCCACGAACGCGAGTGAATAACCAACCATTGACTCGTCCCAATTGAAGCGGAACATCGTGTAATAACCCCATGTACTTTGAATGGCATGTGCTGCGATGTAAAGAAGGATGAGCGATGCCACCATGCCGAGGATAATCTTATAGCGGAAAAGAAACTGAAGTGAACCAATGGGATTTGCCCGCTTCCAATCGAAAGCTCTTCTGCGTTCAACGGGAAGGGATTCTGGCAATACAAAGTATCCGTATAACCAATTCAGCAAGGTCAGTCCAGCAGCAGCAAAGAACGGAGCTTTTACTCCGTAGTCTGAAAGAAATCCCCCGAGCGCGGGTCCAAGAATGAACCCGAGACCAAAGGCGGCACCGATGATTCCAAAATTTTGTGCGCGTTTTTCCGGTGTGCTGATATCAGCGATGTAGGCAGCTGCTGTGGTAAAGCTTGCGCCCATGATACCGGCAACAATCCGGCCGAGGAAAAGCCATCCGATCGTTGGTGCGAATGCTGTCAGTAGGTAATCAACACCAAAACCGAAGAGTGAAAGTAAGAGAATAGGTCTTCTTCCATAGTGATCGCTGAGATTTCCAATGAGTGGTGAAAACAGGAATTGCATAGCGGCAAACGCGGCTATCAGCCAACCTCCCCAGGGAGATGCTTCGGAGATCGTTGAACCGAGCATTCCGCTAAGCAGTGTCGGAATCACGGGAATGATAATTCCGAAACCAGTAACATCAATGAGTAGCGTAACGAAGATGAAACCGAGGGCAGCTTTTTTCTGGGACATGATTGAAGAATTGAGGCTACAATAACGCACATTCTGGCGATTTGGAAAAGTTCCAAATGAGAGTTGTCATATCTGAATCAAATAAAAAGAGCTGCCCGTGGAGGCAGCTCTTTTTAAAGAAGACTTATTGATTTAGTTGATATCCCAAAAGAGCTTCGCATCTGGCGAATCCGATCCAATACGGCCAGAAGCAATTTCCCATTGGGCTCCATTCAACGTTTGCTCACTTACTGGATAAATCATTCTCACGGGAATTTTTAGCGGTGTTGTGATTCCTGCACCTGAGGGAGGATTGAGAGTTGGTGCATCCAGCCTTCTCCACTCGACCCATGACTCCCAACCCCGGTTGAACAAGGCAATCCATTTTTGCAATGCAATTTTTTGCTTATAGGTTCCAGGTGCTGAGGCATAGGCGACCAACGGTTGCGCTAAATAGGCTATGGCGTCCGAAGCTGTTCCTCCCCAATAAGTAATGGAGGCGGTTACCGCGGAATTATAATGCTCTGCTGCTGTACCGGGTACTGAAAAGCCTCTCTCAATTGCTTCTGCTAAAAGGAAACCAACCTCGGCATATTCCATGAGCATACCTTCGAAGGTTGGTGCGCCAATCTTTGCACTTACATGTGAGTAGTTGGCGTAAGCATTTGAAAAACCGTAATTGCCACCAACATAGGCGCCAGCGACCTGCGTGAAATATTGCGATCTTCGAGGATCATTGAGGCTGTTCATCTGATTTACAATCGTGGATGCAATCACAAAGTCTTCCCGAGTTGTAAATGGTGCACTGATGTTAGCCGAGATCGGATTATTATTCGGTGAAGATGCGATGTATGGAAACTTCCCATTTTCAGCATTTGATTCAAGTAATTTTGACAACGATGAAGCGGCCTGCTCGACCATAATTTTTGCCTTGGAATTATTTTTATCAGCCAGCAGCATGCCCATCTTCAATTTTAAAGTGTTACCAAACTTCACCCAACGCGCCACATTGCCTCCATAAACCACGTCAGCTGTTCCGAAACTTGTGGCCGTGGTTGTCAGTTTGCCGAGGGCTGCATCCAGTCGGGCCGTTAGGTCCTCAAAGATAGTTTGTGCATCATCGTAAACAGGTAGTAAATTGTTTGGGTTTAGTGCCTCACTATAAGGAACGTCTCCGAACGTACACACTAGAACCCGCCATGCATACACTTCAAGAATCTCGATAATACCAAGTTGATTGTTTCGGAGCTCCTCTGTGAGCGAAGCATCAGCGTTGATCAGGCGCTTGGCCTCTTTTAAATCCGCCAGAACATCACGGTATATTGCGTTCCACAAATTTTGCGAATATAAACGGGATGTCATGTTATAACGTGGCTCATCCAGATAGGTAGTAGTGGCCCAATACTGAACGAACATGCGATAGTTGTTACTATTAACGTTTGGAGTTGTTAATATATCGGTTAAGCCCTTCATCGCGTTTGTTACCAGAGTTCGGGCCGGGATAGTGGACGCCCGCTTTTTATCGATGTTGTAATCGTCAAGGCTGTCAACGCAGGACGTAAGAAGCAGAAGCGTTACGAGTACTGTTGATATTTTTTTCATACATCGGATGTTAGAATGTTAGTTTTACGTTGAAGCCGTATGTCCGCATCATTGGATATGCACCACTTTGATAACCTCCGTTCGCATTGCCGGAACTGAGGCCTTCTTCTGGGTCGGAATATTTCATTTTCTTGCTCAATATCCACAAGTTCCTTCCGATCAATGAAACATCGATCCCGCGGAAAGGCTTAAGATTTTGAAGCAACTCTGAGGGGACTGAATAGCTTAGACCAAGTTCTCTGAGCTTGGTGTAGCTGCCATCGTATACGTACCACTTATGAGGTGCACCGTGTCCACCGTCTGCCGCGTATCCAAAAGGAGTTTGGCCATATCCGTCTAGGTTTTCACCGTAAACATCATTTGGCCTTCCATCGGATTGCACCCCGGGTAACAGAATTCCTCCGCCTTCTGCAACTGGCATACGAGAAGAAACACCTCTTGCGTTAAGTCCGGCACTCTCGGGATATAATCCTGTCGCTTCGCCATACCATTGATCTAGAGAGAACAGATCTCCGCCTTTTCGCATGTCGATCAAAAAGTTGAATGATATATTCTTGAATTTAATTGTGTTGTTTATTCCCCCTATCCAATCAGGATTCGGATCACCTATGACAAGGTTCGATGCTGTAGTCGTTTCGTAGTACCCTGCCTCATTGACAGTACGTTCCCCATTAGTGTAGATAAAATCTTTTCCTTTTATAACACCATAGGGATAACCTACGGCCGCATTCAATGACACACCGCCCTGCAAATTCGCGATTGGATAATTGGTCACTGTCCCGGCTCCTTCTCCGTATAAACTAATAACCTTGTTGCGATTCCTTGTAAAATTTACATTAACAACCCATGAGAAGTTGTCGGATTGCACGGGGACACCGAACAAGGATAGCTCAATTCCTTTGTTCTGGATCTCCCCCGAATTTACCCACTTACCTGTGTAACCTGTCGCCCCCGTTACGCTGACACCGAGCACCTGATCAAATGAGTTTGCCTGATACCACGTAAAATCAAAACCAACGCGATCATTCATAAAATCGGCCTCCAATCCGACTTCGTAGCTGTTGGTGTACTCAGGCGCTAAATTACTGTTGTTTTTTGTGTTGGGCAGTGAAAAGTATGGCACGCTTCCAAGCGCTGTTGGCTTATCGTAAACATCATAGATGCTGAGCGCAACAGCATCGTTTCCTACGCGTGCAAAATTAGCGCGAACTTTCCCCAGGGAAAGCCACGGCATATCGAGCATCTCTGAAAAAACAAATGTTCCCGCAGCGGAGTAGTATAAGTAGGTGTTATTATCCAAGGGCAAGGTTGTAGACTTGTCCTGACGTGCGGATAATTCAACGAACGCCAGGTCGTTGAATCCGATTGACGCATTGCCAAATAATCCGTCAACGCCCACCCGCTCAAACTCCTCTGTTGGGGGATTAATTGGATTCGTTGAATTTGATAGAGAGTACAGCCGTGGTACCACCAAGCCCCCGTTGGTTGCCGCTCGAATTGACTCAAGTCTGGTTCTTCGAACATTACTACCCAACACCCCACGCAGACTGATCCCGTCCAGCTTTTTATTAAAGTTTAGCAGCAAGTCATAGTTGGTTTCGCTAAAACTTCGATTAAATCGCGAGTAGCTTGGGGTGCTGGCCCCGGTAACGGCATTACGTTCTTCCTGCAAATCAGAAGTACCATCATAGCCGACTCTCCCAATTACATTAAACCATTCAGCTACTTTGTAGTCAGCAACGGCATATCCAAAAAAATGGTCTCGCGTGTCATTTGAATAGTTCTCATAGCGGGAAAAGTACATGTTATCTGAGTAGAGCGGTGCTGTACCTGCCGAGTTCCAGTTCCAGGTGACATTTTGCTTATTGCGCCAATAAGCCTCTTCTTGTTCCTTCAGATCCACATTCATTTGCCACCATTGGCGAAACGTTTGGTTTGGATTTTTTCCATTATAGCCAGTACCATACCTTCCAACACCTTTTATCTTGGAATAGTTAGCTGAACCTGTAAATGTAAGTTTCTTATTTACGCTGTAAGAAGTCGAAAAATTGAATAGGTCTTTATCAAGTGCGCTGTTTGGCAACGAGCCCTTTTCATCGCTGCGCGTATATGCCATCTTAAAAGTGGTATTTTCATTACCTCCCTGTATGGCCACGCTCTGATTGGAACTCATGGATGTCTCAAAAAAGGTTGTGGGATCGTTCTGCGCGGCAAGCCATGGACGAGCCAATCGATAATTCGGTGAAAACGGATCTCTAGAATCCCATTGATATACCAAGGAACCATCGAAAGCAGGTCCATAAGATGCATCGTCACCATACCAAACTGACGGCACATCCCCACTCAAACCATTAGCCAACGTTGGGCCAAACGTTTGATCATATGCACCTCCAAACTCCTTTTGATACCTCGCATAGGTGCTCTTGTCCATTTTACCCCATGTTATCCCACTATTTATGATCAACTCAAACGAGTTCTTCCGACCCGCCTTTGTAGTAATCATGATTACTCCATTTGCTGCTCGTGATCCATATAAGGCAGTTGCCGCAGCCCCTTTCAAAACGTTAATGGACTCGATATTGTCTGGATTTATGTCGGCTGCTGTATTCCCGAAATCCGTTCCTACTCCGCCAGTTCGCTGAGCAGAGGTGTTGTTATTTGCGTTAGAAACTGGAATACCGTCAATTACGAATAGAGCCTGATTGTTTCCAGAAATTGATTTGTATCCTCGGATGACGACATTGGTCGACCCTCCCATCACGTTACTCGTCTTGATATCAACCCCCGAAACTTTTCCTGAAAGGGAGTTTACAAAATTGACTGAGCGATTCATGGCCACTTGCTCACCCTCGATCTTCTGTGCCGAGTAGGCAAGTTCATTCTTATTTCGTTCGATACCCAGGGCAGTGACGACCACTTCACTCAACTGAGTCGCATCTTGCTCCATTTGTATGTCCACCTGCGACCGGCTTCCAGCCTGTACTTCTTGAGATTTTAGACCAATGAAGGTGAAAATCAGCGTAGCGTCATCGTTAGGTAGATTTAAACGATATATACCCGCGTTGTCAGTCACAACACCGCTTGTCGTCCCTTTGACAACAACGTTAACTCCAGGAATCGGAGTACCATCCTCTTTCGAGGTAACTTTGCCTGAAATTTGGCGTTCCTGCGCAAAAGCAGTTAAGACAAACCCCACCGCAAAAAATGCAAGTAAAATTTTCTTCATAATGTTAAGTTTGGTTAATGAATAACTCCGCCAGCACGGAAGGATGGCGTTACACAAATCTGAAATAACCAGCGGTAGATTGAATCACCTAAAGTGAAGTAGGAAACACTATTGAAATCGATTAAGTGATGTAGAGGGATCACCCAAGCGCTGTTTTAGGAGGTCGCGCGTTGATGTGGTTTTGTTGATGGAATAATAAACCTCTCCGATGAAGCAACAGCGATCGCACCAGCCTTCGACTTCACCTTCAGTTTCTGATAAATATTGGCAACATGTTTCCGGGAAGTTTCCTTTGCAATTGCAAGCGTACTGGAAATCTCCTTGTGCGTTTTCCCCTTAGCCAGAAGATTCAAAATTTCTGTTTCCCTATTCGTTAATGGGGAATTTGAGTTTACGTGAAAACTGCTTACAACCATTCTGGAAATTTCACTGCTCAAAGGCGCTCCACCATTGGACAGCTCATCA
The DNA here is from genome assembly GCA_036402075.1 of Chryseosolibacter sp. Classification (GTDB taxonomy): domain Bacteria; phylum Bacteroidota; class Bacteroidia; order Cytophagales; family Cyclobacteriaceae; genus Chryseosolibacter. The sequence goes on from DASWTP010000280.1 coordinate 9,434, forward strand.
AGTGCGGAAACAAGCGCGTGGTAATTTCCGTCCTTCAACAAATATCCGGAGGCACCAGCACGAAAAAAATCAAAAACCATTTCAGCGTTGTTCACCGAAGTCCAAACCATAATCTGAAGGTACGGATGGGTTGTTTTCAGACTCCTTAGTTCCCCGGCTTTCAGTTGCGCGGCATCCACCAGCAACAACTCGGGTTTAACAATCCGTATTGCAACAAACGCCTCTTCCAACGACTCGACAGTTCCAACCACAACATGACGCGATGAACCGTTAATGATGTGCTCATAACTTTTTCTCAGAAGCGCATCGCGCTCTATAATGAGTACCCGATTTTTCAGTCGAACGTTCAACACCGGAAGCGTTAGTGGAAATACAAAATGAACAACACAAATTTCGGCCAACATTCTTGCTGGAAATGTTTTGAAAAGCTCAAATGATGAGCTCTGAGGTTACACTAAAAATCAGGGGTATTAACTACAGGGTACTCAAGACCTTTTTCAGCGCAACAAGGAGTTGAATCTTTGACATGACCTGGCCCTCTAAACGTGCAGGGTACTCCAATTTAAGTTCGCACCGCTCTTCAAATCGCTGTTGCACAATTGTCATAGAAAAATCACTCACAAGGCGCATAACCTCTGGCGTTGCCGGATAGTCAAATTGCAGTGTAACGTGGCTGGTAATTTCCTTTTCAATAATCGTTGACTTGGCCAGCACATCTTCCGCGGCAGCGCGATATGCTGAGATAAGCCCGCCAACACCAAGCTTAACTCCACCAAAGTAGCGCACTACAACAATCAGCACGTTTGTGAGGTCCTTTGCACGAAGCTGTCCAAGAATGGGATCGCCCGCGGAATGATTGGGTTCCCCATCATCATTTGCCCGAAAGGTCTGTCCGCTGGGGCCAAGCCGATACGCGTAGCAATGGTGGCGCGCATCAAAATACTTTTTCCGCAGCGAGTCAAGATGCGCCTTGACCTCAGCCTCATTGGAAACCGGAAACGCGAAGGCAAGAAATTTGCTCCCCTTCTCCTTATACAGTCCATCCGCTTCAAATTCAATGGTTTTATAGGAAAATGGAGGCATTGTAACGCTTTAGCTGCTTTTTGCGTCTCAAAGAAAAGAATCTATTGATGTCCGTGCAACCTTCCCCGGTGGCGCGGAGTCTCTCTGTTGAAATCGAAAAACCAGCAATTACTATGAAAAAATTCGTCCCCCTACTGCTTCTGACGATGGTGATGTTCTCCATTGCAGCAGTTTCACAAACCCGCGAAACGCGAAAAGTTGACACGTTCACGAAAATTTCGTTCCGCGTTCCTGGCAAACTGTACCTGCGCCAGGGAAGTCCACAAAAGGTTGAGATTGAAGGCAAAAAAGATATTCTCCAGGAAATCGAAACCGAGGTGGAAGGTAGTCGCCTGGTGATTGGCAAGGAAGGCAAATGGTTTAACTGGGACTGGGATGGCGATGAGAAAGTAAACGTGTATATCACCGTTGCGAACATCGAAGGGCTGAGTGTAAGTGGCTCGGGCGATCTGATAGGTGAGACCAAAATTACTGCTGATGACCTGGACCTCAACGTGAGCGGATCAGGATCTTTGCGCGTTGACATTGATGCCCGCGGTGACGTTGAGGCCGATGTATCAGGATCAGGTGATCTTGAACTGAAGGGCAAGTGCCGTACGTTCGAAAGTGACGTGAGCGGCTCGGGCAGCGTAAAAATAGACGCGGCAATTGCAGAGACGGCAGACTTCGGTGTTTCCGGCTCGGGTAAGATCTATGCGAGCGGAAGTTCTGAGAACGTAAAGACAAGCATCAGCGGTTCAGGAAAAGTATTGGCCGCGAACCTTGAAACAAATCGCTGCGAAGTGAGAATCTCCGGCTCTGGCGATGTAGAGATCAACGTAAAAAATGAGCTTGATGCGAATATCTCCGGAAGTGGCAGCATCTCATATAAGGGTAACCCAAGCAAAGTAAACAGCCACGCTTCGGGAAGCGGCTCGGTGAGAAAATTCTAGAAAGACGCTGGTTATATTGAAAGGGTGGAACTCGTTTTCCACCTTTTCATTTAAAGAACCTGAGCGGAATCATGTACTTCTTCGAAAAGTGCGAATGCACCCGGAGCGCGTCATTGATCCCTTCGTCTCCAACGGCCAGTGCGCATACCGTTCCACCACTTCCCCCACCGGTAATTTTCGCACCTGCAACGGAAGGGAACTTTTGAAACTGCTCCACAATTTCGTCTGTCCGTTCAGAGCCAAGACCACACGCTGAATAACTTTGGTGAGACAGTGTCATCAAATCTCCCAATGTGCGGAGAGCATGCTGGATGACTTCCGGCTGTGTGCTTTTCCAACTTTGCAAGATCTCCATAAAAGTATGCACGCGGTGGTTTTCATAGACGGGATGCGATGCACAGGCTTTTATAGAATAAGAAACGTCAGGGTTGACTTGGGTGACGGAATCAATAATATGGCCAATGGTTTGGATGAACTCCGCTCCACTCATTTTTTCAGGAAGAAGTTTTTCGAATTCTGACTCATATTGATTTACTGAAATATTTGACAAGTAGCCGCTGAAGGGTAAGTTTGCACGCACCCCGGAAACTCCCGCATGGAACAGCTCGTCAGCTTCGACACCAAGATGCCTAGCGATGATCGAGTAGCCCATGAAAGCGGCACAGCGTACATCAGTATAGGACGATCCTCCAACTGAATGTCGAACTCCACTATCGATTCCTATGAAATGAATTTCACGCGGAAGGTCTATCGGCTCTTTTAAGAGATCGGGTTGACAAACGATCGGAAGGAGCTTTCCTCGTTGGCCGAAATAGCTTGCCAGTTGGTCCATTAATCCGCATGCAGCTCCCACGACTAGATTCTCGGCTGTTTGAGCGAGGGTTGGCAACTCGGTTCCGGCAAACTGTAATCCGAACGCCTGTTGAAGCGCTTTCATCACGGCTACTTCAATTGAAGCTGAAGACGAAACACCTTTCCCTAACGGAACCGAAGACTCAATTATGAAATCGGCTCCTTTAAAGTCAATCAGTTTTTGCTTCTGAAGCACTATTGCACAGCCAAGCACATAAGCACTCCATGAGATGCCTTCATTCTTTCGGAAGAATTGTTGCGCATGCTGGAAATCTGGCTTACCGTTATTGAGAATTGTTCGGTAGTCAACTGATGCCTCGAGTGTCTGGCCGTCCACGCGACTCACAATTGTACATTGAAAATCGTTTCGCAAGCGGAGTCTAACCGTTGTGTTCTCACGGATTGGCATTTGCAGCACTAACGATCCGGAGTAATCGGCAATTCCGCCCATTACGTCAAGTCTGCCAGGGGCGGTGCTTTCAATCCACGTTTCCTTCATCCCGCCACATATTTACTCACATCAATCCGCTTGAGTTCAGCAGCTTTCTCTTCGGGCATGGTGTCTGCCATAAAATTTCCCGCGCCAATTTCCGGCCCGGCCAAAAACTTGATCAGGCCCGGTTGGCGGAACGGTGGTTGGAGCCATAGGTGACACCGGAATTCGTTGTACACATTGCCATCAATCGGAGCCTGCATTACACTCATCACGTAGGGAAAGCGCATATCGTAATTTAAATCGAGCCTGCGGACTACTTCGTGGAAGACGGCTGCGAGGTCATTAAGCTCGGTCGCTGAAAATGTCGTGAGCGTTTGATGATACTTTTTTGGGAAGATCATTACTTCATAGGCATACCGTGCAAAAAACGGAATGAACGCGATGGCATTTTCATTTTCAGCAATGATGCGAACGTTGTCGCGTTGCTCGGCAGAAATAATTTCATCAAAGAGGTTCTTTTGGTGCCTGGCTCTAAACTCGTTCGCAATGCGAATTTGCTGACCTACAAGTTTGAAATCGAAGTCGGTGGCATACACCTGGCAATGCGGATGAGGATTGCTTACGCCAACAGCTTCGCCACGGTTTTCAAAAATAAGAATGGATTTGATTGCAGGATTCTTGTCGAGCAGGATAGTTTCATTCTGAAATGCCTTGAAAACGTTTTGAACTTTATCGAGCGACATTTCGGACAAGCTGGTGTTGTGGCGGGGGTCATAACAGATCACCTTGGCAACACCAGAAGCACGTCCTTTGATATGCAACTGTGAGGTTGTCGGGTCTTCCACTTCAGGAGAATTCATCCCTACTACAGGATGATCGTTTTCAAATATAAAAACATCTTTATATACCGGGTTGCTTGCGCCATGGACACGCTTATTGCCTGGACAGAGATAACAGGTTGGATCGTAGGCTTCGGCTTTCGTGGGTTGAATTCGGTCAGCACCATGCCACGGCCGACTATTCCGATGAGCAGAGTAAACGACCCATTCTTCGCGCAGCGGATGCCAGCGCTTTTCCCACTTTCCCTGATACGGATTGGACATTAGCGTAATTTTCAAGCGTTAAGATACGTTGACTCACCCTAATTCCACAGAGCTGAACCTCACAGAAAGAAAAATTGCTGTGCAAACTGTACGACCTATACACCTGCACCGTCTTCCGCCAGGGAAGCGATTAGCGAATGGTTGCCGGTGCGATAATAATCACCGCGGTAGTGATAGTCGGTTTCTATCCGATGCTCCAGCCCTTCGTTTTCATATGATTTGTGGAAGGGCCTATCAAGAACGGCCTGTATCTCACCATCACCGAAAGCATCAACTCTTCTAATAATACTACCGGCCTTTAATTCACTTGCGAGAATTTCCTGCAGCACTGGATGCAGACCTTGAAGCGTCTTCATTGCGCGAATTCTCTCCCGCGAATCCATGGTGTGCGGAAAGTGATGGAAGTCAAGATCCATATGCATGATAACGATCTGAAAGTAACCCGTTAGGCATGAATTCGTCCGACCTCGGTGGTCGAAGCGTGTTTTAGAATGCCTTCTACAATCAGGAATTGGGCCGCCATGTAGGTTAACATAATGTATAAGCCGGCATTCGTGATTGGCTCGAGAAATTTATTGAACGCAAGCACAGAATCGGAGATCATGAAGAGCGCGGCTCCGGAAAACACAAGCCAGAAACTTCTCGTGTTTGTGCGTCCGTAACGGAAGAGTGCAGTAAGCGTCATCGCTGTGATCACAGCAGCATAGATCATTACCGGGATCTGAAGATCACCGAGCACCGGGTACAAGATAACCACCAGCCCGGTGCCGGCCAGGATTATCGGGAATGCCAGGCGCACACGCTGAATGCCGCGAAGCGAGTCCACATCGTCTTCGCTTTGATGCTGGCGATAGCTGAATATATAGAGAACATGCCCAATGAGAAAGGATACAAGTCCGGGGATGAAATAGTCGGGGTCCATCAGGAAAATATCTCCCGCCAAACAGGCAAGCAACGCGATGACGAATGTTGGAGACCGGTCTTCCCGCTGCGATGCCACGTAATAGTAAGCCAGCAATGAAACTACGATCAGCGGTTTGGAGATGGCGAACAGCAGGGGCACACCGATCAGTTCATGAACCAATGTTCCGATGACGGAGAGGATAAAAACTGCGAGTGCAATTTTTTTCATGGAGTAGCCTGGGATTTGCGCTTCAGGATAATCAAATATAGGAAAGCGAGCATTGCCAACACACAGCAAATGATAAAGGTTGTAAAGAAATTCCCGGTGTTGTTACCATAGATAAACCCGGACGCAAATGCACCGATGCCTATGCCGAGCTCCATAAAGATATACAACGAAGCAATTCCCCTGCCTTTGTGATGCTGGTCGGATAAATCAGTAGCCCAGGCCAGCAGCGTTGGTGAGGTAGCGCCTTGACCCAGTCCGTAGAGACTGACTCCAGCAAGCAGCATCCACCTGGAATCTGCGCATGCAATGACAAGCATAGCGATTGCAATCATTAGCGATGACACCCGCAGTACCGGTTTCCGTCCATAACGATCAGATGCCTTTCCCCCGACCAGACGGATGATTAACGAGGCAACGGTGAGAAAAGTAAAAATCACACCTTTGTTCTTGATACCCAGGAAATCGCCAAAATCAGGCAGCACCGTGAACGCAGCACCATACGAATAAGAACAGAGCACCATGATCAGGCAAGGAACAACAACACGCGGCTCGAAGAGATCACGCTTATGAATTTTCAGCAGGGCAAAGTTCACCGGATGTTTTTCTTTCAGCGTTTCCCTGATGTTCAGAACGATAATAATGGAAAGCAGTCCGCATGCCGATGACAAATAAAACATAGTGTCAAGACCGAAGGCGGTTGCTACCAATCCGCCAATGGCCGGGCCTGATGCCATTCCGAGACTTCCGGCAGTTCCGAGTAGTCCCATTGCCTCTCCCCTTCGTTGCGCAGGGATGAAATCCGATAACAAGGCAGTTTGACCAGTTGGCGTGAATCCGGTAGAAAATCCGTGGATCAAGCGCAAAAGCAGGAAACCCGAAACTGTTGTGAGAATCGGATAGAACAAACTGCAGATCAGGCACACGATCGAACCCATCATCATTACCGGCACACGCCCAATGCGATCGGCAAGCTTCCCGCTGAACGGACGGGACAACATTGCTGTGACAGTGAAAAGTGATATGATCAAGCCTTTGTATTCTGCTCCGCCCAGCGAGGTCAGGTAGGCTGACAACTCGGGAACGATCATGTTGAAGCTCGCGAAGAACAGCAGCGAACTAAAACAAACGAGCCAGAATTGACGGGAGTACTGTGAGAAGGAGATCAAGGTGTGTGTGTTAGAAAAATTACGAATGACGAGTGACGAATGACGAATAGTTGGAAGATTCGTCATTCGTCATTTGTAATTCTTCATTTGTCATTGTGCCTGCGTTTCCTGCGCGCCCAGCAAAAACGCCTTAATATATTCGTCAAGGTCGCCATCGAGAACATTCTGGGCATCGGAGCGCTCAACGCCCGTGCGCGCGTCCTTCACCAGCTTGTAGGGATGGAGCACATAGTTCCTGATCTGTGAACCAAAATCAATTTTCATTTTCCCAGCCTCTACTTTATCGCGCGCTGCGTTTCGTCTTTCCATCTCAGCCTGGTAGAGTTTTGATTTCAGCATCTGCATGGCGCGTTCCCGGTTGGCATGTTGGGAACGCTCGACCTGGCACACGATCACAATACCCGAAGGCTTGTGCGTGAGCTGGACTTTCGTTTCCACTTTGTTTACGTTCTGCCCACCGGCTCCGCCTGATCGCGAAGTTTGAATTTCAATATCCGCTGGATTGATTTCGATATTGATGGTGTCGTCAACACGCGGATAAACGAAAACCGATGCGAACGATGTGTGTCTGCGACCATTGGAATCAAAAGGAGAAATACGCACCAGGCGATGTACCCCGATCTCGGATTTCAATTTTCCATAGGCAAAAGGCCCGTCAATTTCGAGCGTTGCCGATTTGATTCCGGCAACTTCACCAGACTGATAATCGATTTGGGTGACTTTGTATCCGCTCTTTTCGCCCCACATAATGTACATGCGGTTGAGCATTTCCGCCCAATCCTGGCTTTCGGTTCCACCAGCTCCCGGATTGATTTCAATTACAGCGCTCAGCTGGTCTTCCTCCGCGCTAAGCATTTTTTTGAATTCAAGTTCCTCAACAAGCTTGGATGTACGTTCGTACTCCTTGTCGAGCTCTTCTTCTCCTACATCACCGGCTTCATGGAATTCATTCAGCACCTCAAGATCCTCGAGGGCCTTACTGACATTCTCATACGCATCCGTCCACACTTTCTTTGTGCGGATGTTTTTTAAAATGGTCTCAGCTTGTTTTGGATTGTTCCAGAAGTCAGCCTGCTGTGTAATCAGCTCTTCGTCTTTTACTTCTACGCTCTTACGATCGTAGTCAAAGATACCTCCTCAAGGCGCTCACACGAGCCTTCAAGTCTTTCAACTGTTCAGTTGTCATCGTTGTAGTTTAAATGAGGGGCAAATATAGTAAAAAGCTACAAGCCTCAAGCTGCAAGCTGCAAGCCGGAGAGTATTTGCAAAAACCAGTTAACATAGTCTGACTTGAAACTTGCAGCGTGAAGCTTGCAACCGGGGTTACTCCAGGTACGGAGACGCTCCGATGGTCCTCGATGGCAAGTAAAACGGAGAGCCTTTTTTCGCTACAAACAGCCGGTAGCGATAGTCGATCTTTTGATAGCTGCGCCTGGCAAGAACGAGTGGAACACCTACGAGCACACCACCAATACTTGCTTTTGATATACCACTATCCACACTGAACTCATTTCCTTGAATTAATGTGTAGTTGATCTGATCGATGGCGAAGAGTGCGATGGCCCCGGCAATGAGGTAGGCGCCCAAGCGATTGTGAAATTTTTCCTGGCTAAAGTACAGCCGTTCAATCTTGTGAAAGGGAATGGTGTCGCGGTGGGTGACAACAGAAGTGTCGGAAAGATTGTTTACATATGTGCGCCAGATGCGATCGCTGTTTTTCAGCTTGAAAACAATTTCGTCCCCAGGATAAAGCCTGAGCAAAACACGTTCGCGTTTCATGAGGATGAGTTGCTTTTGCGCCACCGCCCCAAATGACACGAGCAACAACAACAAAATCAGGTTAGCAATCTTTGGTTTCAACCTTTATCTTTTTTTAAAGGTAAAAAAATAGCGGACATCGAGCCCGCTATAAACATATAACTACAAAACCTTTTACATTTTCACGATCCATCCGAAAGAATCCGGACGTGATCCGCGCTTCATCGCCTCGAGTTCGCGGTAAACTTTGTTCGCAAATACTCTTTCTTCTACTGGCGGCAGTTTATAGTCAACGCCTTCATGACCGATCAGTTCAATGTGCGCGATTGTCGCGGCCGTTCCCGCACCAAAAGCTTCCTTCACCCTTCCTTTCTCAAGGCCCTCAACAAGTTCTGTAACTGAAATTTTCCGTTCCTCTACTTTCATTCCCCAACTGCGTGCAATCTGCAGCACGCTGTCGCGGGTAATTCCGCTTAGAATGGAGTCGCTGAGTGCTGGCGTCACGAGCGTGTCGTCAATCACAAACATGACGTTCATGGTCCCTGATTCTTCTATGTAGCGATGTTCCTTTCCATCGGTCCAGATCAATTGGTGATAGCCCTGATCCTGCGCCAGTTTTGCCGGATAGATTGCGCCACCGTAATTTCCACCAGCCTTTGCGTACCCAGTTCCGCCCTGCACGGCACGCGTGTAGTGTGTCTCGATTTTCACTTTCACCGGAGTTGAGTAATAAGCGCCAACAGGACTCAAGATGATCATGAACGTAAAATCCTGAGAGGGACGAATTCCAATATATTCGTCAGCTGAGAACATGAAGGGCCGGATATATAAGGATGATCCTTCGCCCGTGGGAATCCATTTTCTATCGGTGTCAATGATGGCGCTCAAGCTCTCCATGAAAAGATCTTCAGGAAGCGTTGGCATGCACATGCGTTCAGCAGAAATATTCAGGCGTTTCAAATTATCTGAAGGACGGAAGACGAGCGCTTCACCCGTTGATGAGTGATACGCCTTCATGCCTTCAAAAATGGACTGCCCGTAATGAAGTGCCGGTGATGCCGGACTCATCGGCATATAGCCATAAGGAACAATCCGGAAATTTTTCCACTCGCCATCCCGGAAATCAGCCAGCAACATATGGTCGCTGTAAACTTTCCCGAAAGGGAGATTAGAAAAGTCAACTTCAGGTAAACGGGAACGTTTTGTGCGCTCGATATCGATCTTAAGTGTTTCTACCATTTGGGCTGTGGATTTGCGGCAAGATACACAAAAAAACGAATCTGACTAACGATTGTTAGGGCTACATTTTAGGCTTCCATGGGGTATCTGCGACATTCAATTCCAGCGCGATCTTGCGTGAAAGCACAAAAAAATAGTCCGAAAGGCGGTTTAAATATTGGATCACCGTGGCGTCAACGGGTTGGTGGTTGTTAAGGGCGATGACAAGTCTTTCGGCTCTGCGGCAAACCGTTCGGGTAATATGGCAGAATGAAACGGACTGATTTCCACCGGGCAGAATGAAGGACTTCATAGGTGGAAGCCCGGCATCCATGGCGTCAATGCTTTTTTCGAGGGCCTGAACATCATTCAGCGAAAGTGCGGGAATCTTAACTTTTGTATTTCCGGGTTCAGTTGCGAGAATGGATCCGATGGTAAAGAGGCGGTCCTGGATGTCGATGAGAAAATCTGCCCGCTTTTTATTTACTTCCTGATCGCGAAGCAAACCGACCCATGAGTTGAGTTCATCAACTGTGCCATAGGTATCGATTCGAAGGTCAGCTTTTGAAACGCGCTTGCCTCCAAAGAGCGCGGTCGTTCCCTGATCGCCTGTTTTGGTGTAGATTTTCATCCTGTTGTGTTAAGGTGTTAGGGTGCTAATGTGTTAATGTTAGCAGGACCGAACAAGCCAATTAACAAAAAGCCAACAAAATTTTTTTGAGTCGCCCCACATTAACACATTAACACATTAACACATTAGCACATCTCAATGTGCTGCCGGCTGGGCAACGGCCCGCGACACGTTGTCGTTTTTCTTATCCCATTCGATGAGTCCATCTCGCAGACGGATAATGCGATGAGCATAGTGGGCGATGTCGTCTTCGTGTGTTACCATGATGATCGTGTTTCCTTTGTCATGCAGTTCCTGGAAGAGGTTCATGATGTCGTAGGACGTTTTTGTATCGAGGTTACCCGTAGGCTCATCAGCAAGGATAATCGAAGGATTGTTAACAAGGGCACGTGCAATCGCTACACGCTGGCGCTGACCACCTGAGAGTTCATTGGGTTTGTGATGATAACGGTCGGCCAGGCTTACATTCTCCAGCGCCTGCATCGCCATTTCTTCACGCTCTGATTTAGAATAGCCCGCATAAATAAGTGGAAGCGCTACGTTTTCAAGTGCACTTGCTCGCGGCAGCAGGTTGAACGTCTGAAACACAAATCCGATTTCTTTGTTTCGGGTGTCGGCAAGCTCATTCTCGGTCATTTCGCTAACGAGTTTGTTATTGAGCATGTAGGTTCCGCTGGTGGGTGTATCCAAACAACCGACAATATTCATCAAAGTGGATTTTCCTGAGCCTGACGGCCCCATGAACGCAACATACTCACCTCGATCAATGGAAATGGAAATGCCTTGAAGCGCATTGACGATCTGTGTACCCATTTTGTACACCTTCTGGATATCTTGTGTTTCGATAATTTTCATCGATCAATTAGTTAAGGGTTTTGTCGCGTAATTACAGGGATGAACGGAAATGTTAAAAAGTTTCAGTTAGATATACTCCGCCAGGGGTTCAAAGTTTCAAAATAGGCCAAAAAACGTTGAATGCCAAGGCTCGGGGAAGTCGCAGGTTGCAGGTTTCAGGTTTTCAGGTTTTCACGTTTCAGGTCTCAGGTTTCGGTTTCCGTGTTTAATGTTTACGCGGAGAGCCGTTTGCGCTTTTACTTGAGACGCCCTTCCCGCACAAATGTTACACAGTTGGCCACCACCGATTCATCCCTGAGGATACGCGTATGACCCAGGCCTCTCGTCACCAAAAGTTTGGCTGCCGGGTAAACTTTCTGCAATTCCAACGCATGCTTCAGGTAGACTTCCTGATCATCTTCATCATGAACGAGCAGCAGCGAAAGATCTTGTTTAATGTCCCGTATAAAACTGAGGCTGGTGTAATCATCGAAGGTTTTGCCGGTTTTTTTCATCACATAATTCTTGAAAAAATCCCCGGTGGATTTTGAGCCGTTAATGGCGCGCAGGTAAGTATTGATGATCTCATCACCAATGGTTGGGCTTGCGATGTTGATCAATTTGCGAATGGCCAAACCCTCTTTTGCCGAGAAAAGGGCAGCACTACCTCCGAACGAATGGCAAATAAGAGCCACCGGCTCACCAGTCACTTTGTAAATACTTCGCAGCGATTCGTAGAATTCATCAATGTTGGTTTGCTTCCCCTCAGACTTCCCGTGTGCAGGACCATCAAACCCGACTACACGATAGCCAAGCTCGGTGAATGCTTCGATGAATTTTCGAAACTGGGTTGCCCGTCCGGCCCATCCATGGATCAGCAAAATGACGGGGCCTTTTCCCCAGCTATAACATTGGATCCTTTTCCCCATCGCCAGCACGGAAAATTTCTGGGCTTTGTTCTCCCACGCCAGTTCTTTGTCCGGGGTTTTATATTTCAGTGGTGTGAAAAAGATCCTTACAAAGTATTGATGGGCGAGATAAGGAATCGTTTTTTCCAGCAAAGGGAAAACGGCTCTGACGAACTTCAGCAGGAAAGGTGTCTTGTCTTTTTTCAAACTATGACGCGGTGAATGAAAAGGTTTGTTCCGTAAACTGAAAGGTTGATAAGTCGTAAACGCGTTCGCTGAACGTAAAGTTGTTTTTTTTATCCACCAAAAGTACCGTGGAGCAGCGCGTTCCATAGCCAGGGCTCTTAATGAACATGGCTGATAATGCTCGCTCACGTTCAAGTCCCACACCGGTGTCGGGAAGCAAGTCATCACTGGCAATACCCTCGTTGTAAAGAAGTGCAAAAAGGTCTTGTGAAGTGAATGGCTTCGCTAATAGTTCGTTCATCATCGCTTTGCCTTTGGTCACCTTCGGCCATGGTGAATCAAGCAAGTGATTGCTCAATCCAAAAAGCCCGCTCTTCATTTCGGTAACTCCTTGGCGATAATTTGAAAAGTAGTAGAGCGCATCCGCTGTTCCTGTGATCAGGTTAAAACCGTTGTAGCTTTTGGCATTGGAGAGGTTAAGCAGGTAGTCTCTCCCACTCGTTTCATTCGAAAGGAAATCAGAAACCAGTTTGCCGCGCGAGGGCGCATTTGGATTTATATTTTTCGGATCACGGTAGTTTGTGATCATACTGATTTTTCCCTGCTTGGTAACACCCAGCCAGGTTCCGCCAGCTTCAAGATCCCTTCCCCCAAGGATGCCTGGTTCATCCTCCCAAAATTGTGCTGGCGCTGTCTTGCGATTGTAAAACTCATCGCGGTTCGCGGCCACTACTAGTTTATAGTCGGGATGTTGGTTAATTGAAATAAAAATCAGGCACATCGATGAAGAATCTTCGGATGGTCAAATAACACAAAAACTGCTGAAGAATTTCAGTATTTGGTGCTTAATAAATTTTGCAGGATCGGATGACAATTAATCGGGAAACAGCTGAAGCTGGTCGGGCAGGAGTGTGAAAGAGCGCCTGTGATAGGGCGTAATTCCAAGTTGTCGAATTCCTTCGCGGTGTTCAATGGTCGGGTAGCCTACGTTTGTTTCCCATCCGTAACCGGAATATTGCTTGGCGAGAGCGTTCATCAGGTCATCGCGGTAGGTTTTGGCCAACACGGATGCCGCAGCGATTGAAAGGTATTTTCCATCACCTTTAATGATGCATTCATGTTTCACTGCTTTGTACGGCTTGAACCGGTTTCCATCAATGAGAATGAGGTCCGGGACCATAAACAATTTGTCAAGAGCGAGGTGCATGGCCTTGAAGGATGCGTTAAGAATATTGATACGGTCAATCTCATCGTGATCGACTTCACCAACAGCCCAGCAAAGGGCATCGCGTTGAATTTCGAACCGCAATTCTTCGCGTTCCTCGCGCGTCAGTTGTTTGGAGTCATTGAGTTTTTTGTGACGATACTTTTTCGGAAGAATCACTGCAGCAGCCACTACTGGTCCGGCCAGGCATCCACGCCCTGCCTCATCGCACCCGGCCTCAATCATATGTTTACTGAAGGAAGATCGCAGCATCACACGTTTTATGAATGTAAAAATAAAGGAAAAGCGCTTCCTCAGAAAACATTCTAGCTTTGGCTTTAGAAAAAGCGTGAACTGGCATTAAAATTTATTTACTAGCGGTTTCACTATCAGGTTGGTAAGTAACGACACTTCAATGAATGCAGAACAAATAAAAAATCCCTGGACAACCCTGTCGGGCGAGCTAAAGTATGAAAATCCGTGGATCTCCGTTACGGAATATCAGGTTCTCAATCCCTCAGGTGGCAAGGGGATTTACGGCAAAGTGCATTTCAAGAATACCGCGATTGGAATTGTGGCGCTTGACCGCGACATGAACACTTGGCTTGTCGGGCAATACCGCTACACCTTAAATGCCTGGTCGTGGGAGATTCCGGAAGGTGGCGGGCCGCAGGACGAGTCAGCTCTTGACGCAGCGAAGCGCGAATTGAAAGAAGAGACAGGCCTTACAGCAATGAAATGGACTGAACTTCTGAGATTTCACACGTCAAACTCCGTGACGGATGAAGAAGGCGTTGCATTTCTCGCGGAAGACCTGACCGAAGGAGAAATGTTATTGGAGGATACTGAGGCTGATCTTAAGGTGTGGAAACTACCACTAACTGAAGCTGTGAAGATGGTGGAAGCTGGAAAGATTACAGACAGCATAAGTGTAATGTCGTTGCTGAAAGTTGCGCGAATGAAAGGAGTCTGATATTTGAACTCAGCGCATCGTCCCCGAAACGGGAGACGATGCCGGACCATCAATCAGGCACGATTCGTTTGGCACGAGGCAGTAGCCGCATCGCATCGTCCCCGAAACGGGAGACGATGCTGGACATGTTTTGGAAGAAACGGAAGCCAATCTGAAAGTCTGGAAACTTCCGTTGGCGGAAGCTGTCAACATGGTGGAAGCTGGAAAGATTACGGACAGCATAAGTGTCATGTCGTTGCTGAAAGTTGCGCGAATGAAAGGAGCCTGATATTTGAACTCAAGCGCATCGTCCCCGAAACGGGAGACGATGCCGGACATCAATCAGGCACGATTTCGTTTCGTAAATAGGCGCGGTATCGTCCCCGAAGCGGGACGATGCTGGACATCCGGACATCGGACACGTAATGGATTTGTCAGCGGCCGAACGCAGTAAGCACTATCGAATTCCCTTTTGCCAATTTGTCCCCGGATCAGTGTTGTGATCGGAACTCCCTAATGACGAGAATCCAACTTGGAGCTTGTGGCTTGAAGCTTGAAGCCCTCGTTGTGATCGATTGCCACACACTTCAAATACTAAAATTCCCGGCCGCCCGGCATTAGTGCACACTTTTTCCTATCTTTTGTAAATTTCCCACATATGCAAACCTTTGCCCGAACGGTAAAGCAATCTCAGACTACAATTACCGAACTAATGATTCCTTCTTACGCAAACTTTGGCGGGAAGATCCATGGCGGAATTTTACTTTCACTGATGGACAAAGTGGCGTACGCCTGTTCCAGCAAACATGCCGGGACATACTGCGTAACGGTGTCAGTGGACAAAGTTGAATTTCTGCAACCAGTGGAAGTTGGGGAATTGGTTTCGATGCACGCCTCTGTAAACTATGTTGGAAAAACTTCAATGATCGTGGGGATTCGCGTAGAAGCGCAAAATGTAAAGCTGGGCACGGTCAAACACACGAACTCCTCATACTTCACCATGGTGGCCAAAGGCGATGACGAAAAGCCGGCCCTGGTTCCGGAGCTGATCCTGGAGTCACGCGAAGAGGTGAAGCGTTTTATCGAGTGCATGCGCATGAAAGAAATCAAGCAGAGCGTGAAAGAGCAAATGGACGATGCACGATCGCAGATTGAAGTGGAGAATGCTGAACAAATTCTTAAAAGCGAGCGCTGCCAGATCAATTTTAAAAAAGAACAGGTTGCTTCATGAAACGTTTTCTGATAGTGGCGCTGGTGGTGGTGCCTGTGTTTTCTTTTTCACAAGCCTATTCCATTCTCACACAAAAGCAGCAATCGCAGGTTATTGACGAAGTTCTTGAGCATCGTTTGAGAAACCTGTTGCCCGGATTGATGCGCAGAGAGCAGATCGATTGCTGGCTTGTGATCTCCCGCGAATACAATGAAGACCCGATAATCGAGACTTTGCTTCCTTCAACGTGGATGGCTGCACGCAGAACAACCATGCTGGTTATGTTCGACCGCGGTTCGGACCAGGAGCTTGAATTTCTCGCGATCTCACGATATGACGTGGGAAAACTATTTAGACGCTCGTGGGACCCCGAAGCTGAGCCCGATCAGTGGAAACAACTCGCGAAAGTTTTGCAGGAGCGCAATCCGAAGAAAATTGCGGTCAATACCTCCGATCATGAGGGAATCGCGGATGGGATCAGCGCAACTGAATTGCAGATGTTAAAAAAATCACTGCCGGAAAACCTAAAAAGCAAAATT
>DASWTP010000281.1:0-1974 GCA_036402075.1 Chryseosolibacter sp.
TTTCACTGAACGAAAATCCAGGCTCACCTTCAAAGTCAATAATCACGAAGTCTTTACCGGTAAACAGCACTTGCCCAAGGTGATAGTCTCCATGAATACGGGTCTTCAACGCTGTGATTTTCACTTTATAAACTTCACTGAAAGATTCAAGAATCTTGTCTTCCATGCCTAGGACTTCTTTGGCCAGGCTCTGCGTTTCAGGAGGCAGTTTTGTGATCGAAGACTCAAGAATACCGAAACGATCGCGGAGAAGTTTGCGCAACGATGAGTACAACGAGCGCTGGTAGTTCGCAGTAAAAGTCTCGGGTGAGAATGCTGGATTCGAGGCGTCTGAAGCAAGCGCCATGTGCATCTCTGCCGTTCGCTGTCCGAGGCGAACCACGCGCTCGTAAAAGCCGCGTCCCACAAGTTCCTGGATAATCTCAGGCGCATCTTCAAATTTGATTGCCGGATTATTGTTCAGCTTCGGAAGCTTAAGTCCTTTAGCTTTGGTAATCACGCGCTCGTAATATCGACCGACCGAGTCAACGGCCATTCCCCATGAGTCTCCCTGGTTGTCCACTTTCTCCTGCAGCAGCCCAAAAACGATGGTTCGTCCTTCGGAGTCTTTGTACTCCATACTTCCCGCAAACTTAGGGCAATTTTGAAATGTCGTATGCTCCGTTAGAAACCGGACGATCTCAAGATCAGGGTTGATTTCCTTCTCGATTTTCCGATAGAACTTGAAGAAATATTTGTCGTTATAGATAATTGCCGTATTGCTCTGATCCGCCTTGAGAATCTTTGAATCGATCTCCTTAACATCCAGCTTTGCGAACACACCGGAATTGAACTCCAGTGTTCCGTTTTCATCATCACGCACGCGCACCTCCTTGTTCATACTGGTGAAGAGGAAATCACGGAAGTTCTTGTCGTAGCTGCTATCCATTATAAATCCAGCTTTCCCCTGGATCTCCCCACGGCACACAACGCTCTGAACGGTATATTCGACCCGCTCAAGAATACTGTCTGACAAAACAAATGTCAGCGGTAAAAAGTAGAATTCTGGAAGGCGCTGAACATAGTGGACTTCAATGATCGTCAGGAAGTGTGTATCGCCTTCCACTTTGAGCGGAATCATTTTGTGGATAGCCATTTTGCTGATCACTTTGGCTTTGCCGCCAAACCACCGGCATTTTTTCAGAAAAGGTGGAAGGATCTTGCGCTCAAACAGGCGCGCTTCGTTATAGTTGTCAAAAAGCCTTTCCCATGAGATATCTGTTTTCAACAATGGCAATTCTCCACTTGCTTCCGTTTTCTCCCTCTTATCATCGCTATCAACCTGGAACCAAAAGTATCCATAAGGCCCGATGGTGATGTTGTACTCGCCCTGCTCCACATTCATAAAACGGTTCTGGCTGAACACCTCGGTAATATCAGCATCTTTGTATTCAGACAGGTTTAACGTTGCCGCCTGCGAAAACTGCGAAAGGTTTGCCACAACAATAATCTGCTGTTTTTCATACGACCTGACAAATGCCAGCACTTTGGCGTTTGAACTTTCGATGAACTTCATGTCGCCACGGCCGAAAATATTTAACCGTTTGCGCATCGCGATCACATTCTTCACCCACCACAGCAATGACGAAGGGTTTTCCTCCTGCGTTGCAACGTTAACAGACTCATGCCGGTAGATCGGGTCTGAAATGATAGGGAGAAACAGGCGTTGAGGATTTGCGTTCGAAAATCCCGCGTTGATGTTCATGCTCCATTGCATTGGTGTGCGCACACCAAACCGGTCACCCAGGTATACATTATCGCCCATGCCAATCTCATCTCCATAATATAAAACCGGGGATCCCGGCAAAGAAAGCAAAATGGTATAGAGCAGCTCAATTTTGCGCCTGTCATTATTGAGCAAGGGGGCTAATCGCCTCCTGATGCCAACATTAAATTTTGTATTCTGATCATTTGCGTACGCTTTGAACAAGTAGT
>DASWTP010000282.1:0-13600 GCA_036402075.1 Chryseosolibacter sp.
GAAAAAATATATTGAACAAACAATTGGCATTGGTGAGGGACTCGTGGGGCAGGCGGCTATCGAGAAGCACACCATCTTTATGACGAAAGTGCCGAACAACTACGTGACAATTTCGTCTGGTCTCGGGGAAGCGAATCCGCGTTGCATTCTGATTGTTCCGCTGAAAGCAGAAGAGGAAGTCGTAGGCGTGATTGAACTTGCGTCTTTCAGCTGGTACGAGGAGTTCGAAATCAAGTTCCTGGAAAAGGTTGGAGAAAGTATTGCTTCAACCATTCTCACTACACGTAACAATCAACGAAACAAAGAGTTGTTGGAAAAATCGAACATGCTGGCGGAGCAAATGCGTTCACAGGAAGAGGAGATCCGCCAGAATATGGAAGAAATGCAGGCCACGCAGGAGGAAATGCAGCGAAAGAACAGCGAGATTGAACGCTTGTTCAAAATCTCCAGCGACAAAGAGGCTGAGCTGCAGCAAAAGCTTACCGAGATTCAGAAAGTAAAAAAGGAAAGCGACAAGCGAAACGAGGAGATGATCGAGTACATGGAGAATTATAAAAAGACGCTCCTCAAAATACTGGACGAACTGCCGCACAAAATTTTCCTGAAAGATGGAGAAGGCCGTATGGTACTCGTGAACACCGTAGTGGCAAAAGCCCACAACATGACCATCGATGAGCTTATCGGGAAGAGCGATTTTGACTTTGTCGATGCAAAGACTGCGCAAGAGTGGCGCAACCAGGAACTGGAAATTATCCGCAAGGGATCGGAGACCTATATCTTCAATGAAACGCTGAGCGGTGAAACCAAACGACTGAAAAGCACCAAGATGGCGTTTTACATTCCACACCTGAAAGAGACCGGGCTCCTCGGTATTCAAACAGATGTGACTGAGTTGGAGAAGTTGAAGGAGTTGGTGAAGGAGCCGGTGAAGGTATAAGAAGCCGCGAGCTACGAGCCCTGAGCTCCGAGCAAGGTAGTCGGTTTGTCTTTTGTCTAGCAAATTCAAATAAAACTTCGAGCCCCGAAAGTCTCGTGGCTCGAAGCTGGAAGCTCGGAACTAATTCGTTCCCGCGGTCACCTTCTTCTCACCCGCCTGATCCTCTGGCAAACCCTTCAAATGAATATCAAGGAATCTCAAAATCGCTTCCGAAGTTTTGATGTTATTTTCCTTTTTCTGAAACCCGTGGCCCTCGTCAGGGAAGATCACATACTCCACTGGAACTCCATTAGCTTTTGCGGCCGCAACAATCTCATCCGACTCAACCTGCAGCACGCGTGGATCGTTGCTTCCCTGCAACACAATAAACGGTTTGGTAATGTTCTTTGCATGGAACAATGGACTCTTGTTATAGAGTGCCACGGAGTCTTTAACAGGATCACCCAGCTCTGTGTATAACGCTTCGCGGAACGATGCCCACCATGGCGGAATGCTTTTTAAAGTACGCAGCCAGTTGGTAACACCGAAAATATTCACGCCTACATCAAACTCCTCGGGCGCGAAGGCAAGGGCTGCCATCACCATATATCCACCATAACTTCCTCCCATAATGCCGATTTTTTCAGTGTCAACGTAAGGGAGCGTTGCCAGATACTTTTTTGATTCAATACAGTCTTTCAAGTCTTCATTGCCGTGCTTTCTGTCATCGGCAGCAAAGAAAGTTTTTCCGTAGCCTGAGCTTCCGCGGTTGTTGACCGCCAGAATTACATAGTTGTGGTTCACGAGGTGCTGAATCGTGGCGGAATAGTTTAAGCGTGTCTGGCCACCCGGGCCACCGTGAATCCAGAGCATGGCCGGTACTTTTTCACCAGGCTTGAGTCCTTTTGGCGTATACAAGAGTGCAGGAATCTCCATTCCATCGAACGACTTGTAGCGGATCGTCTGCCCTGCCACCAGGTCATCTGGGTCAATATCCTTCGACATCGTGTTCGTCAATTGCTTCACCTCCTTTGTCTCGAAATTATATAAGAAAAGGTTGGCGGGAGATTTAGAGCTACTCACGTAAAACGTCATCAGCTTCTCACTATCGGAGATGTTTACACCGGTAATATCACCGTCTGGCAAACCGTCAATTTTCAACAACTTATTTCCATCGGACTGATCGTAGATCTTGATTTCAGTTCTTGCGTCATTGTTAATCCCAACTACCCGATACTTTTCGTTGCGAGATAAATACGCGTACATGATGTCCCACGGTGCTTCTTCAACTTTTGTCTTTTCACCTGTGGCAATATCGTAGCTGGCCAGGTAGGTGAATTCACTTCCTTCATCGGTAAGAAAATAGAGTTTTTTTCCATCTCCGCTGAAATACTGAGGCGCAAACTGCACGTTTCCTTCATGGGCCGACAAATGCTTCACCTTCTTGCTTTGTGTGTCGAGGAGGTACATGTCGGAGTTGTTGGTGGTGATGGATTTTGACAACGCTATGTAACGATCGTCACGCGACATGGCTGCAGGGTCCAACCCTTCCGTGTTCTGATACAGCATGGTTGACGGATAGACATTCCCCTCTTTCGATCCATCCACCTGAACTTTAAACAAATCAAAGAATCGTTTGTCACGGCTGTTCGAAGTGTAGTAGAGGTTTTTCTTATCATAGCTCCAGCCGCCAAAGCTGGCCTTTGCCGTAGAGTCCTGAATGAGGTCGATTGTTGAGCCGTTATTATTTCGGATGTAGATGTGTGTGATCTCGTTTCCGCCTTTGTCGCTGGTGTAGATCAACCGGTCATCGTTCGGAAAATACGATTCGCTGAAGATGGCATCATCCGTTGATGTTGTCAATTGTTTCTGCTCTCCCGTTTTCAAATCGATCTCATATGCATTGAAGATCCCGGTGGCTTTTGAATTGATGACGACCTTTGTCTCGTCAGGAGAAAAAGCGCCCCCGTTGATTTGGACAATGTCCATAAACTGGGCGATAGTATATTGTTTTTTCGGCTTCTCTTCCTGTTGCGTTACACTACAGGAAGACACGGTGAATGCGATGAGCACGGTCACCAGCATCCATTTGATGGGTTTGTTCATAGGGAATAAGGTTTTATGGAAGATAAGAAAAAAAGCGCCATCTTACGATAAGACTAAATAATGGTTCGCATACGAGATTATATAGGCTTCAAGTTTCAAGCTACAAGCTTCAGGCAAAATTCTAGCTGGCTTGAAGCCTGCAGCATGCAGCCCTGCAAGTTCTAGTCGTCAATCGAAAAGCTTATAGCTTAATACACACGTTCCGCGTTTCGGTAAAAAACTTCAGCGCTTCCCAGCCGCCCTCGCGTCCAACACCTGATTGTTTCATCCCGCCAAAGGGTGTTCTCAGATCCCTGAACAGCCAGCAATTCACCCAAATGATTCCACTTTTCAATTTTGACGACACACGGTGCGCACGTTTCAGATTTTCGGTCCACAGCGTGGCGGACAAACCATATGTAGTGCTGTTGGCATAAGCGAGCACCTCATCCTCCGTATCAAAAGGCATGATCGTAACTACGGGGCCAAAGATCTCCTCCTGGTTTGTTCTGCAGTCGAAAGGCAGACCGGTGATTACAGTCGGCTCCAGAAAAAATCCGTTTGCGCATCGCCCTGGAAGTGATACCTGGTTGCCGCCCGCGATTATCTTGCCTCCCTCCTTTTGTGCGAGATCAATATACGACTTCACTTTCGCGAGGTGGGCTTCTGAGACCAGCGCTCCGACCTTTGTTTTCTCATCCGCAGGATCCCCTATGACGAGCGACTTTGTTCGTTCAACGAAGGCAGCAAGAAACTTTTCATATAAACTGCGTTCAACAAAAATGCGTGAACCACATAAACAAATTTCGCCCTGATTGGCGAACGATGACTGGATGGACGTGGATAACGCTTTGTCAAAATCGCAATCCGCAAAAATGATGTTTGGATTTTTCCCTCCGAGTTCAAGCGAAAGCTTCTTGAACATAGGCGCTGCGGTGGAAGCTATTTTTCTACCGGTGGCCGTACCACCTGTAAACGAAATGGCCGTGATCTGAGGATGCTCGATGATGGCCTGGCCAGCTTTTCCGCCTAAGCCATGAATAATGTTCAATACACCAGGAGGCAGTCCGGCTTCGATGCAGAGCCGCGAGAATAAGAACGCTGTCATCGGTGTGAGCTCTGATGGCTTCGCCACCACCGTACACCCCGCAGCGAGTGCAGGTGCAATTTTCCAGGTGAACAAATAAAGTGGCAGATTCCAGGGCGAAATGCATCCCACAACACCAATGGGTGTACGGGTTGTATAGTTGATCGCTTCCTGGTCAGTAATATGTGCCTCGCTGGCGAAGTGAATCGCCCCGGTTGCAAAGAAACGCATGTTTGCTGACGCCCGCGGAATATCTACCACCCGTGCAAGACTTACCGGCTTGCCGTTGTCAACACTTTCGGCTACCGCCAGTGCTTCAAGATCGCGATCGATGAGCTCTGCTATCTTCAGCAGTATCGCAGATCGTTTCTCCACGGCCATGGCAGACCAGGCTGGAAATGCTTCCTCGGCAGCCGCGACCGCCATGCCAACATCGGCTTCGTCCGAGTCGGGAATAAGGCTATATACTTTACCCTCGGCAGGGTTAATGTTGTCGAGAAATTTTTCGGAGCGAGGGTTGATTAATTTACCCGCGATATAGTTTTGAATTTTTTGCATTCAGATCCAGTTAACCAGATTAGTATACTACTTCTTAACGATCTTAAACTCAACTCTCCTGTTTCGCTGGCGGTTCTCCTCTGTGTCGCTCGGAGAAATGGGACGTGACCCACCATATCCTCTGCCAGAAATGCGTTTGGCTGTAACGCCTTTACCGATAAGATACTGCTTTACCGCTTCCACGCGCTGTTCCGACAACTCGAGATTAGCACTTGCGGCCCCACGATTGTCTGTATGCCCACTCAGCTCGATTTCAATTGTCGGGTTGTCTTTCATGATCTTCACCAATCGATCAAGTTCAGGATACGATTCAGGCATCAGCTGAGCTTTGCTCTGCACAAAAAAGACGTTCTTTAGCTGAATCGATTCGCCAATGGCAATGGGAACGAGCACGAGATCTTTTTTTAACTCCGAGTATTCTTTCAGGTTCTTCAGTTCGAGATTCTCGTTCACGGACAAAAAACCAGACGCAGCGGCATGGTACCCGTAATTCTTGCCTGCAGGCAACGCAATTCGGTATTCACCGGTCTTCGGATCGACCCGCGCTTCACCGACCTCCTTCCCTGTTGACAGGTCATCGAAACGGATCATTGCCTGAAGCGGTTTGTTATTTTTCGAATTCAGTACTCGCCCCTGGATCAGGACCACGGGGTCTGGCCGAATGGAAGGTGGCAACTCAAATCGAATGATATCGGTAAGTCCAATAGTTTTCAGGTTACTCACCATGTATCCATATTGACCCGATGCCGGAAGGGTATAATAAGCATCAAATCCCACTGTATTAATTCCAAGGCCGAGGTTCACCGGATTTGACCATGACGTCCAGTCGTCTGATAAACGCTTCGACATAAAGATATCCACGTCACCATAGCCAGGCCGGCCATTGGTAGCAAAGTATAAAGTTCGTCCATCAGCAGAGAGAAATGGTGAGTATTCGTCTCCTGAAGAATTTAAAATCTTGCCGGTATGAATGGGAGGTCCCCACTTGCCCATTGCATCCTTCACGCACACATAGATATCACGCTCGGGATCGTTCGGTCGGTAAAATGCATTGGATCTCGTTTTTGCCACAAACACAATTGCCTTGCCATCGGCCGAAAGGCATCCTTCCAAAAAATTAGATTCGTTATTGAATCGGATACCAATGTCTTCGAGGTCTGACCATCCGGAAGCGGTACGGTGCATGAACGCGAACCCTTCGGCAACGTGAAACAAAAGACTATTGTTGTCCGTGCTTACCGCAATAAGATTGTTCGAAGTTGGTGTATTGACCGGTTGCCCGAGATTGAGCCCCTTCGACCATGACTTGCCGTCAACGGTATGAGTTACCCAGATATCTTCCTTGTCTTTCGTGCCACCAACGTTCTCCGGACTGAATTTTCTGCCGAAGTAAAGCGTCTTCCCATCAGCAGAAATTTTGGGACTTACCTCATCGTACTTGCTATTCACATTAGGGCCGAGATTTTCCTTCGCGCCTGCAAGCTCTGCCATTTGGGGAAGATTTATTTTTACGTCATGCGAAAGAATGAAGTCGTCAATATGCAGCTTCATCTTCCCATAGGTGACAAACCCCACATACTTACCCGGCCATTTGAAATTTTTTGTTGTGGTAAGAAGTTTATTGTTCAGGTAATATGAAATAACACCGCGCTTGTGTTCCAATTTTAGTTTGTTGACAAGCCCGAACTTTTTCACAAATTGAGTCTGAACCCATTCGCCCCCAATGCCACTCGCAGGATCAGAGCTTTCCACACGGTAATATCCGTTGCTTGTGATGGTAAAACTATTGCACAGCTCCTTCCCATCATGCCCCCACACGAAGCCCATTCCCGCGTCTTGTTCACCGGTGGATTGCCTGAATGAAGCCTCGAATGAAAAATCCTTTCGCGGATCCATGTAGGGTGTAACATAGGTCATCCATCCGCCAGCGGGTGATTCGATGACATATTCACCATTGTGCAGCCCGACTTTATGCTCAGGCGTGTCATGCTCAAACCAGCCGTAGCGATTGTTATCGAATGTTTCGAACAGCAAAACAGGGGGCTGCGCATTGGCAACCGAGACAGTAATAAGAGCAAAAAACAAGACGAGGTGTCGCATGATACTCACAGGCTTCCAGTCCTCCCTCCGTCAACAGGAATGTTAACTCCGTTAATGTAACCTGCCGCTGGGGTCGCGAGGAATGCTATCGCTGCGGCAACTTCTGCGGGATCCGAAATCCTTCCGACCGGGATTTCCGATTCCATCTCTTTGATGATCTCCTCTTTGCTTTTCTTTGTCTTCTCCGCCCGGGTGGCAATAATAGATTCGAGCCGGGCAGTCATGCTGGCACCTGGTAGCACGTTGTTCACTGTTATTCCATAAGCCGCAAGTTCCAGCGAAAGCGTCTTAGACCAGTTAGCAACCGCTCCCCGGATGGTGTTGGATACGCCCAACCCGCGGATGGGAATTTTCACGGATGTTGAGATCACGTTGATGATCCTTCCATAGCGTGCGGCCTTCATTCCCGGCACAAGTGTCTTAGCAAGCAGATGGTTGCACGCAAGGTGGGAAGTGAAAGCGGCCATAAAATCTTTTATTTCAGCATCGATCGCCTGACCTGCCGGGGGCCCCCCGGTATTATTTACAAGGATATGAATCGAATTGGCGTCACCGAATCCGCTCAATGCCGACTCCAAACTTGCCAGATCTGAAAAGTCCGCAACCAGGAAATTATGACGCTGACCATGGAGGGCGGGCAATTCTTTCCGAACGCTTTCGAGTTTCTCTGTATTCCGTGCAACCAGGGTTATTTCCGCGCCAAGCAAGGCGAGCTCGATGGCCGAAGCTTTTCCAATGCCCTGCGTGCTCCCGCAGACCATCGCCTTTTTACCTTGCAAATCAAGATTCATCTTTCGAGCGTTTATCCGTGTAAATATACTTTCAAAGTTGTTAATTTAACCCACGTTTTAATGCTACAAAAGGTTTACGACACTTTGCGTCCTCCTTTGTTTAACCCAGTAAAGCCATGGCTATCCGCAGACCGTTCAATTTAAAAAAATGGATCACAGAAAATCGTGACCTTCTGAAACCTCCGGTTGGAAATAAAAATCTTTATGCCGAGGCGGGAGATTACATTGTGATGATTGTAGCAGGACCCAATGCGCGTAAAGATTACCATTACAACGAAACGGAAGAACTGTATTATCAGCTTGAAGGAAATATCACGGTAAAGATCCAGGAAGACGGCAAGGCAGTGGATATTCAAATCAATGAAGGTGATATGTTTCTGTTACCGGGAAATACGCCACACTCTCCCATTCGCCCGGCCAACACCATCGGCCTGGTCATCGAGTGCAAACGCGCGACAACCGAGCAGGACGGCCTGATGTGGTTTTGTGAAAATTGCAACAACAAACTTCACGAATATCGCTTCCACCTCGAAAATATTGAGAAAGACTTTATTCCACGTTTCCGCGATTTCTATGGCTCGAAAGACTTACGAACCTGTAAAAAATGTGGAACGGTGATGGAAGCCGATCCAAGATTTGTGTGATGACCGGCAGAGCATATTACGATTCGCCCGTGGGGCCATTGCTGATCGAATCTCAAAACGACAAGATCACCGTTGTAGGTTTTAATAAGGCTGAAAAACTTGAGGAGCATCCAACGCCTGTTATCGAGCGCTGTATTTCACAATTGGAGGAATACTTCTTCCAGGGCCGAAAATTCTTCGACCTCGAACTCGACCCGGCAGGTTCCGACTTTCAGCAAAAAGTCTGGAGCGAGTTGCAACTCATTCCCTACGGGAAAACAATCTCTTATGAAGCGCTGGCGATTAACGTTGGTGATATCAGATCGATCCGTGCTGTGGGTCTCGCCAACGGGCAAAATCCAATCGCCATCATTATTCCCTGCCATCGCGTGATTGGAAAAAACGGAGACCTGGTCGGCTATGGTGGCGGACTTGAGAACAAAGTATGGCTCCTGGAACACGAGGGCGCTTTCTCTGAGCAATTGAAATTATTCTAATCGTAGGTGACACTAATGAAGTTTGAAAAATCTCTTGCATTCGCAAAGTCGCTGGATAAAAAGGACTCGCTGAAAAGTTTTCGCGCGCTGTTTGAGATCCCGAAAGTGAACGGCAAAGCCAGTATTTACCTCACTGGCAATTCGCTCGGACTGCAACCTAAAAGCACGCGCAAGTTCGTAAATGAAGAACTCGAAGACTGGGCGAAGCTGGGTGTCGAGGGGCACGTCCATTCAAGAAGACCCTGGCTCTACTACCATAAGTTTTCAAAACGATCGCTGGCAAAGATCGTGGGGGCCAAGCCATCGGAGGTGGTGGCTATGAATCAGCTCACCGTAAACCTCCACCTGATGATGGTTTCGTTCTACCGCCCTACGAAACAACGCTTTAAGATTATAACCGAATCGGGCGCCTTCTCATCCGATCAGTATGCCTTTGAAACACAGTTGAAATTTCATGGACTCGACACCAACCGGGCGCTTATCGAACTTAAGCCGCGTGAGGGAGAAGCGTTTTTGAGAACGGATGACATTCTTCGGTCAATCGAAGAACACCGGGATGAGTTGGCGCTGGTAATTTTTGGGGGCGTGCAATATTACTCTGGTCAATTTTTTCAAATTGACAAGATTACCAAGGCCGGACACGATGCAGGAGCTGTTGTCGGGTTTGACCTTGCCCATGCGGCAGGAAATGTTCCGCTCAACCTCCACAAGGACAACGTAGATTTCGCGGTGTGGTGTAGTTATAAGTATCTGAATTCCGGACCAGGCGCCATCGCTGGCGCGTTCGTTCATGAGCGGCATGGGAAGAGCTTTGAAATTCCGCGTTTTGCCGGGTGGTGGGGACACAATGAAGGCGAACGATTTCAAATGAAAAAGGGATTTCAGCCAATGGAAGGAGTTGATGGCTGGCAGCTTTCAAATTTTCCGATTCTCCAGGGCGCAGCGCACCTGGCGTCCATGGAAATATTTGACAGAGCGGGAATGAAGAACCTGGTTACGAAAAGCAAAGCGCTGACAGGCTTCCTCGAGTTCTTGTTGAATGACATTGACCAGGTGGAAAAGTACTTCAGGATCCTCACGCCTTCGGATCCGCGAGAACGCGGATGCCAGCTTTCTATCTTTATGCTGGAAAACGGCAAGAAGGTATTTCAAAAGCTGACAAAAGCGGGGGTGATTGCCGACTGGCGCGAGCCGAATGTAATCCGGGTAGCACCTGTGCCGTTATATAATTCGTTTGAGGATGTGTTTCGGTTTGCGGAAATTTTCCGTTCCGCAGTCGTCCGACCACGCCTCGTTGTCTGACGA
Source organism: Chryseosolibacter sp. (assembly GCA_036402075.1). GTDB lineage: Bacteria > Bacteroidota > Bacteroidia > Cytophagales > Cyclobacteriaceae > Chryseosolibacter. The sequence continues at coordinate 9,963 of DASWTP010000282.1, forward strand.
CTATAAACCATCTCTCACGGATTCATCTTCTTCCTTCCGCTCCATCCATTTCAGAATATCTCCAAAGTCTTGGTGCAGAAACCAAACGTGGCTTTAACCCGGATTCCGAGGATGTAGTTAAAACAATTTATTGCCCGTTGGATATGGCCAATCTCAATCGCCTGAAACTTCGCCTGGAACAGCGAACCGGCCCGGCCGTCCTGATTATTATTGCCCTTGTATACGAACTTTGAAGAGTGCCAATCTTCCTTCCCAGGTTTTCCAGGTTTATCGCCTGGCGGAAATTCGAATGCCATGACGAAAAATTAATCATTAAACGATAATGGTTCGGCATAAGGCAACAGCAAATGTCGCATGCTGGAAAAATCTCCTTTTTTATCTTCTTTAGGAAGAAGGCATAAATTTGCATCGGTAAAGAAAATATTTTGCTTGTTATTGCCTCGATTATAAATGTGATAAAAGTGATCAGGCTCAAAACAAGACATAATTATCCATTACAGTTTGATGCAATGAGGATAATCACGTATTTCGAACTAGGCAATACCAACGAATTTGGTATTGGAATGTGATTGATATGTGTTATGAACAATACTTTGGACTTAAAAAATACTGAGGAAGGCACCCCGGAGGGAGATTTTAGTCGTCAGACCGCGAGGCCTGGTCGGAGAACTGCGATAGTCGGAGCGGGTTTAGTTGGGTCGTTGTTAGCGATCTATCTTGCTAAGCGCGGCTACGAGGTTTCACTTTTTGAAAGACGAAAGGACATGCGCAAGGGAAACGCGGAAGCCGGAAGATCGATAAACCTGGCGCTGAGTGTTCGCGGAATTCGTGCACTCGAAGAAGTGGGACTTGCAGAAGAGCTCAAGCGCGTAGCGATCCCGATGAACGGCCGAATGATGCACGACCTCAAGGGAAACCTGACTTTCCAACCCTACGGCAAAGAAGGTCAGTATATAAATTCGATATCACGCTCCAACCTCAACATCGTGCTCATGAATGAAGCTGAGAAAGTTGGCGTGAAGATCTTTTTCGAAGAGCGCTGCACAGGGATCGATTTCCAAAATACAACCATCACCACTACCTCCGGCACAAAACCTTTCGACTTGATTATCGGTGCCGATGGTGCTTACTCAGCAGTGCGGTGGGCAATGCAAATCACCGACCGCTTCAATTTTTCGCAACACTACATCGATCACGGCTACAAAGAATTTCACATTCCTGCGGGCAGCAACGGGGAATTCAAGTTGGATAAGAATGCACTTCACATCTGGCCGCGCGAAAGCTTTATGTTGATTGCTCTGCCAAACCCCGATGGCAGCTTCACCTGCACCCTGTTTTTTCCGTTCGAGGGCGATCCGTCTTTTGCATCGCTCACAACGAAAGAAAAATTCAAGCAATTCTTCCATGAGGTATTCCCTGACGCAGTGGCGTTGATGCCTGATTTTCTTGAGGACTTCGAAGAAAATCCCACTTCTTCGCTGGTGACCATCAAGTGTTTTCCGTGGGTAAAGAACAAAACTTTTTTGATCGGTGATGCAGCGCACGGAATAGTCCCCTTTTATGGACAGGGAATGAATGCGGGCTTCGAAGATTGTCGCGTGTTAAATGACCTGCTTTCAAAACACAATGATAACTGGGACGTGGTCTTGCCGGCCTTTCAAACGATTCGAAAGCCCGACACCGATGCCATCGCCCAGCTAGCACTCGATAACTTCATCGAGATGCGAGACCTGGTTGCCGATGCGGACTTCCTGCTCCGCAAGAAAATTGAAGCCAAACTTCACCAGCTTTATCCTGATAAATGGATTCCGCTTTACTCCATGGTGACATTCAATGACAACATCCGATATTCCGAAGCCTATGCTAAAGGCCAGAAGCAGAAAGCCATCATGGACGAAGTGATGAAGACTCCATCGATTTTTGAAAATTGGGAGACGCTCGATTTTGCCGGCATTGTGAAGCGGGTTTAGATGTGCTCAGGTGTTCGGGTGCTCATGTGCTCAGGTTCGCTCAGGGGAAAAATGGTATGCATTGGGAGGACGAAAAGCGTGAGTAGGTGTTAATGGGTTAATGGGTTAATATGTTAATGCGTGTCCAAAGCAGGCACTGCCAGTGACCAATGACTATTGACCAGTGACTCTAAGACGCAATGTGAATCTTATACTCATCGTAGCGCTCCAGGATATCGCGGACATAGTTGACGGGTTCTTCGCATTTACAATATCCGGCAATGACAACAGGATCGCGGTAGAATTTAGGATCCGACTTTTTGATGAGATAGTACTCAACGTTGTCGTACCAGATGTTCGGATCTTTGCCGTGCTTTTCTGCAAGTTTTCGGGCATCAATAATATGCGTCAAACCAGCGTTGTAGGATGCCAGGATAAACTTGAGGCGCTCATTCGGATCCGTAACTTTTTTGCTCCAGTAGTTCTCGAGGTATTTCAGGTAACCAACACCTGCTTTCAAACTTTGCTTTGGATCATCGAGGTTGATAGCACCAAATCGCTTTGCGGTGCTCGGCATGAGTTGCATCAACCCCCGTGCCCCGGCCCACGATTCACCCTGAGGCATGAAGTGAGACTCCTGGTATACCAGCGATGCCAGCAACCGCCAGTCCCAGTTAAGCTCTTGGGCACCCAGCTTTATTAATGAGTCGAACGGAGAAAGTTTGTTGCCACCGATGGAGGAGTAGTCGCTCTTCATGCGACTGAGCGAAGTGCGAGGGCTTTTGTAGTAGCGATTATAGATCACCATGAAAGTCGCTTCCTTTTTAATTCGCCCGAGCCATGTGTTTATTGCCTCCAGGAGTTTTGGAGAATTTTTGCGGGTAGCCCAGGCCACTTGTTGCAAGACGCCAAGGGGAGTATTGATATCAAGGTTAGGATAGTACGATTGATTCACGCTCGCAATCATATGATCGGCTACGGTGTAGGGAATCTCTCCCAGCGCAACCTTGCGGATAAGTGATTCACTTTCAGCAGAGGTTGTATCGAGGTGAATATTGATATCGCCACCAATCTCCTCCGACAGGTTTTTCAATCGCAGCTCGAAACTTGTTCCAGGAAGAACGTATACGTCTTTGCCTACGAGGTCAACGGGATTTCGGATCAACTCTTTTTCAATGTCATCAACACCAAGCCGTCTCCAGTTTTCCGGTTTGCGCTGTACGAGAACCTGGTACGTGTTGAAATGCGCCCGCGTGAAACTGAGGTATTGCGTCCTGTCCTTTGTCGTTGTCAGTGGGAATGCCAGGATATCACCCTCGCCTGTATTAAGCTGGTCGATCGCACGCTCAACGCCCGAGGTAACTTTAATTTTGAGATCTACATCCAGCTCTTTCGCGAGGTTGTTGAGCAACTCATACTCATAGCCCATGGGCTGTCCCTTGTAGATGAAATAACTGATTGAATTATTGTCGACAAGCACGTTGATGTAGCCACGTTTTTTGATGGCGTCAAGGTCGATGTCTACTTCGGGATTGGTGGTAAAATTTACCTGACGGGATTGATTACAGGAGACAAAAGCCGCGAAAAACAGGCTTAAAACGACAAATTTTCGAATCTTTTCCAACATCACAATCCGAAATTAAAGATTCCTGACCTAAAATAAAAAAGGCTCCACGAGGGAGCCTTTTT
>DASWTP010000283.1:0-30141 GCA_036402075.1 Chryseosolibacter sp.
TAAAAATCGTAGATTCAGAGATTGGCATAGTTATGATAACCCAGGTAAACACTTAATCCACCCTCATCATGATTGCTACCTTCCTGAGACTTTCACTGCGCAAAATCTGGAGCGAAAAATCCTTCTCTGCACTCACCGTCACTGGTCTCTCCCTGGCAATAATTTCGTGCACAATCATTTTGCTGTATGTGAACTACGAACGCAGCTATGATAACTTCCGCTCAACCGATGTATATCGTGTTGCCTACTATGCATTTGAGAACAATGTCGAGATCGGGAGATCGGCTCAAATCGTTCCGGCTCTTGGTCCTGCCATCAAACAAGATATTCCCGAAGTACAGGAGGCCGTTCGTTTTGCACATACAGGTCCGTTCATGTCAGACCCGGTGATGGAGTATGGCGATAAAAAATTCAGGGAGTCAAAAATCTATTTCGCGGACAATGGAATGCTGTCAGTGTTCTCCTATTTGGTCATTGCGGGTTCAGAAAAGACGGCACTTGACAAACCAAACCAAGTGGCCATCTCAAAATCGATGGCGGAGAAATATTTCGGGAAAGAAAATGCTCTCGGCAAAACGCTGATCTTTCACCGGGGCGAGCGCGGCTCAATAACACTGGTAGTGACCGCCATTTTTGAAGATGTTCCCGCTAACTCACATTTTCATACAGACTTCCTCGTTTCGTTTGCCTCCCTTAATCTGAGCCTTGACAACGACTGGGATTGGGGCAACTTCTATACGTACATACAAGTGCGACCGAACGTTGACCAGTCAACAATTGAGTCAAAGATTCCGGCCCTGCTGAACAAGCGTATCGGAAAATATTTGAGTGACGTGGCGAAGGATGGCCACCAAATTCAGTTCCTGCTTCAACCGGTTCGATCCATTCATCTTGAGTCAAAATTGTGGGGCGAGCTGGAGCCCAATGGCGATTTACAAACAATCGACTTTCTCACCATCATTGCAGTATTTATACTCATCATAGCGTGGATTAACTATGTCAATTTCTCAATTGCGCGCTCTGCTGAAAACAGCAAAGAGATCAGTATTCGTAAGATCAGCGGGTCCAGTCGGGCGCAACTTATGGCCCAGATCCTTACCGATGCAGCTATTGTCAATGTGCTGGCTATTGCGATTTCGATCGCCATTATTCAGCTTGCGCTTCCGCCTTTGAAATTTATGATCGGCTTGCCTGATGCAATCGTATTCTCATGGCAGAGCGGACTTATCCTCCTTGCAATTTTTGCAGCAGGCACACTTTGCTCAGGCGTTTACCCTGCCGTAATGATTTCGGGTTTAAATCCAGTGTCGCTGCTGAAAGGTAAAATCTCCAGGTCCGCAGCTAACCTGAATCTCAACAAGGCCTTGATCATTTTTCAGTTTACGGCATCCATCGTGCTCATCATCGGAACCATTACCGTCTTCAAGCAGCTCACATTTATGCGCGACAAAGACCTCGGTTTAAAGCTTGAACAAACCTTGATTGTGAAGGGTCCAGCCGTTAAAGACAGCGCTTATCACTCCACCTTGTCATTTTTCGGCAATGAAACGAGGAAACTCAAAGGCATTGCTTCATTCGCTGTAACATCCTCTATTCCAGGCGAAGAATTGCAATGGGGACGAAGCTTTGCGCGTAAAGACTCGCCCGACCTGGAAGCCGGCTGCGCCATCGTTGCAGTGGATGAAAATTTCTTTAACCTCTTTGAAGCAAAGTTTGTTGCCGGACAAAACTTCCCGGACGGAACTTCAGCATGGCGGGACGCCATCATTCTCAATGAAACCGCTGCAAAAGCGTTAGGCTATGAGTTGCCCTCGGAGGCCATCGACCAGGTCATCCTATGGGAGGAAAACGAGCAGCTGCTTCCAAAGCGGGTTATTGGCGTGGTGGCAGACTTTAACCAGCAGTCACTTCGAAAAACTGTTGAACCAATTGTCTTCACGTTGAAGAAGTACATATTCGCGCCCTGGGCAGGTGAGTTCTACGCGGTGAAGATCGCTGGCAATGACATAAAAAGTTCGGTCGCATCCATTGAGTCGTTATGGAAGTCCGCGTACCCGCAGAGCCCGTTCGACTATTTCTTCCTGGACGACTACTTTAATGCGCAGTATAAAAATGACGAGCAATTTGGCAAAGTGTTCAGCCTCTTTTCAGCGCTGGCAATTTTTATTGCATCGCTCGGGCTTTTCGGACTGACCGCCTATATGACCTCTATGCGAACGAAAGAGATCGGCATCCGCAAGGTGCTTGGCTCAGGCACATTTGAACTGATCACGCTCCTGTCGAAGAACTATCTGCTTCTCGTGGTGTTCTCGTTTTTGATTGCATGCCCGATAGCCTACTTGCTGATGGATGAATGGCTCTCGCAATTCGCCTATCGCATCCCGTTAAGCGCCTGGATTTTCTTCACGGCAGGGATCACCTGCATCCTCATCGCTGTCGCAACGGTCGGGCTAAGGAGCTGGCAGTCCGCAAAAATGGATCCTGCACGATCGTTGAAATACGAATAACCGCTCAGAGACGCTGCAGTAATGCACCGCGTTATTCCAGCACAGACGCAAAAAAGTATTATCTTGGAGAACTCCATCGTATGACCAAGGCCCTTTTTGCGCTAACACTCCTTCTTGCTACTTGTATTCATTTTGCTTGCGGGCAAAGTGGCATTGCGGGTAAAGTAATGGATGCGCAAACTGCCCAACCCCTGGAATTTGCCAACATCTATGTGAACCGCACTACAATAGGCACCGCGACCGCGAATGATGGTTCATTCCGTCTCGCCATCCCGCCAGGCGATATTGAGTTGATCGTGTCACTGATCGGGTACAAAACTCAAAAAATCAATCTCACCATCGTTGATCACAAGGTGAACGACCTTGTGGTAAAACTTTTCACTGAAGAAACCTCCCTGGCCGAAATCACCATCAGTGCAAAAGACGAGAAAGAATGGCAGAGAAATTTCGAACAGTTTCAAAAAGCTTTCCTGGGCAAAGACGATATTGCTGATAAGTGCATCATCCTGAATAAAGAAGTTCTCAATTTTACACCAGCAAAAAAGGGAAGCGGCTTCACAGCCTCCGCCCTGGCACCGCTTGAGGTGCTCAACCCCATGCTTGGTTATAAGCTCAGGTATGAACTAGTGGGTTTCAGCTATTCGCGCGAAGCCTACGCGATCGCTGGCAACATTCAATTCGAAAACCTGGTACCGGAAAGCGCAAAGGTTCTTGAACGCTGGAACGCCAATCGGCAAACTGCATACCGAAACTCCCTGCGTGGTTTGTTGAAAAGCGTGATTGACAACCACCTCCATGAAGATGGCTTTGAGGTGTATGTTGAGAAGAATGCAGAACCAACACTGGGAAGAACATCACTCTTTTCTTACTTCCGTCCGTGGCTTGACCCGTTCGAGCGTTCAAAGCATCTTCGTGACACGTTAAATGGAAATTTTATTTTTCATTCAAAAACGCGGCTGGAGGTGCACGACACACGCGGCAGAAATGGCATTGCGTACCGCGATGTGCGATATCCGGTAAGCTGGATCGAACTGTCGCAGCCATTACACGTCTCACCTGCAGGCGTTGTCTACAACCAACGTGCGGTTCAGTTGATTGGCCATCTCTCCTCCTTTCGCGTTGCTCATCTGTTGCCGGAAGATTATGTGCCGGGCAAAACCACAACGCATTACGCCACGCCCGCCCCCATCGCACTAACCGAACAAATTTACCTCCACACTGACCGCGAGTACTATTATCCCGGTGATCCAATCTGGCTGAAGGGTTACATGAACTACAGCGATCCGCAGCTCGCTGACTCAATGAGCCGGGTAGCTTATGTGGAACTGATCGACACCAGTAAAAAAGTGATCAGCCGCAGCATTTTCCCGATCGAGTACGGTACGTTTGACGGACAACTCATTGTGCCGTCATCCTTGGGTAAGTGTAACCTTGCAATTCGCGCCTACACCCAGTGGATGAGAAATTTTGACAATGCATTTTTTGTAAAACCCATTCCTGTCCTCGATCATTACGAACGCGCGCTTGAAGATGCTCAAGGCGCCAGCACAGCCGTGGCCTACCGTGCGGTTATTAAGAGCACAAAACAAGCCTACCAGCACGGTGAAGACATTGATCTGGCTATTCACGTTGTTAACACAGAGGGTGACACCGTTGCTGCCGACTTGTCCATGACTGTAACAGATTTAGATCTGGTTAAACCACAACGTGAGTCAACACCCATTGAACAAGCATTTGGAAGCGTACCATCCTTGATCAGCCAACAATTTAGAATTGAAAAAGGAATTACTGTTGAAGGGCGCTTCACGATCAAGGGGAAACCCGTGTACGCCCCCGTTCTCGTCACCGCTGTGATTGGACAGCTGGAGGATATGACCAGCGTGAGAACAAACAAAGCAGGAGACTTCCACATCTCTGGATTTCATTTTTATGACTCATCCAGCGTTGGATTGCAAGCATTGAACAAGCAGAAAAAACCTTATGGAGAATTTTCACTGCTCGCGCGTTCATTCCCGGAGGTGGGTAATCTGCCTGACGCTGCAACTCCTGTGGTCACGAAGGGCTACAACGCAATTCCAAAGTCGGTGGGTGGCGAAGACGATGGCGGGATCCTGCTGAAGGAAGTAACGGTCACAGGCCGAAAAGAAAAACCCTACAGGGATATGTACACGTCAGGTGAGATTACGATGTCCGGTGATCGCGTTCGCGAACTCAATCCCGTTGACCTGATGGCAATTTTCCGCGGACGCATACCAAGAGTTCGCGTTTCGTGGATGATGGATGAGATGGGAATCCTGCAGGAATACCTGATGATCGGAACAAGTGTCCCGATGGTTGTGATCGATGGAGTAGCAATGGAAGGGGCACAAGCCATGAGAATGGTAAAATCAATTAGTATCCAGGATGTAGAGCGCATCGAGGTATTGCCGGGATCGTCTGCCTCCCTCTACGGAACGCGTGGAATGAATGGCGTAGTCATCATCCTCACACGAACGCAACATGGCACATTCAATGCAGGTGACCGTACAAAATTCTCGACACGCGACTTTTCCATGTTTCCGATCCAGGGTTTTTCAAGCTTTAAGCCCTTTCAGCAAAGTTCCGGAGAGCACTCCTCTAGCGCATCAACCGTTTACTGGCACCCATACCTGCTGCTAAACGCTGGCCAGAGCTCGAAAGTATCGTTCAAGGCAAGCTCCCGCTCATCCAGGTATCTCGTATCAATCCGTGGATTTACGCGTGACGGTGCGCCCGTGGCCGGCAGTTATGTTATAAGTCTGGTTGACTAGTTTACGTCATTGTTCTAAAACAACGTCAAAGCGGAAGCTATTTGTGTTTGATCCCTCCCATCGCAAGCACCTTTTTATACTCTCGCTCCTTTACCCTTCCAACGGACAATCGTGAGAGCCGCACCAGGTCCATATCACTGAGCGAAGGTTCAGCTTTGATTTGTGCCAGCGTCACCGGCTTGGGCATTGTCTTTACCGGCTTCAGGTCTACTACCACCCAGTTTGGATCCATCGTGGTTGGATCCTGGTACGATTCCTTTGCCACCTCCGCGATCCCCACTATCGCCAGTCCCTCGTTACTGTGATAGAACAAGACCTGGTCGCCCTTCTTCATCGCCTTTAAATTGTTGCGTGCGCCATAGTTTCGAACCCCATCCCAAAACGTCTTTCCATCTTTTACAAACTGGTCCCAACTGTATTTGAATGGTTCCGATTTTACAAGCCAGTAGTTCATTAGCCAAATTGATTTTCAGTGCGCGAAGGTAAAAAGGCTTATCATTCCAAAAAAGGCTACATGGGCGTTGCTTCACCCAAACACACCTGCCACCACTGTTCAGCCCGGGCTATCCGCTTCAACGCCCCGCGCGCCTCTGTCCTCACTAAGTCTGTCAAGCCCGCAAGGCTCTCATCATTCAGAAGTCTTTCGTTCCCTGACCTCCATTTCGGTTTCCGCTTCTATCCCTAACGCATCGTCAGACGTAACCATAGACAAGCACGGTGGCTACCTTGACATGGTTGGAGTTCGTAGACTGCAACCGGTTGGCACCCGGAATACGGATAAAATAAGCTAGAGAGAAAAGACCACCTTGCCTTTGTGAAGCCCCTGCGCAAAATCGCGGAACTTCGCAGGGATATCCTCCAGCGGATAGGGACCATCCAGTATTGCCCTGATCTTACCCGACTCGTAAAGCTTGTTGATGTATTCCAGATCTTTGTTCGGCTTCAGCGCTACCACAATCAGTTTCTTTTTTGTGAACAATGAAATTACCGATGAGGAGAGGAACGTCTGAAGTAATCGGCCTGGCGCGCCACCAACCGTGGCATATCTTCCCGCGGTGTTAAGCGCTCGCAAATAATCAAAAGGTGAACGATTGGTCTTTACATCAAGGATCAGATCGTAGCGCTGGCCCGTCCTCGTAAAATCTGTTTTGCGGTAATCAATCACGTGATCGTATCCAAGGGCTCTCAGCATAGCCAGTTTCGCTTCCGAATCTACGCCAGTCATTTCAACCCCGAACAATTTGCCAAGCTGCACGGCAAACGTTCCAACACCACCGCCTGCACCATTGATCAAAACTTTCTCTCCTGCTTTGATTTGCCCTTTATCGATGAGGCCTTGCACCGCCAGCATGCCAGCCTGAGGAAATGCAGCAGCCTGTTCAAAGCTCATTCCCGGTGGTTTTAATGCCAGCGCATTCTCAGCCGCGCACGCGTATTCTGCAAAACCTCCCCATCGGCCACTCAGGTCTCCGTAAACCTCGTCTCCCACCTTGAAGGCTGTCACGTGTTTCCCCACTTGTTGAATTGTGCCGGCAACATCGGATCCCAAGATTTGAATCTTCGGCTTCTTGAAACCGTTAATCAGGCGGTTGATAAAATCCCCATCGAGCATGGCCACATCCCAATCGTTCAGCGAAACGGCATGTACCTTCAGCAGCACTTCAGCGTCTCCCGGCACAGGTATTTCAACATCTTTCAGTTCCAGAACATCCGGATTTCCATATCGGGAATAAACGACAGCTCTCATGGCATTTTCAATTGAATGTACAAAAATCAAAATGAATCGGCATGTTTTCCGATTCCTATGTTATCTTTCCTGTCATGCTCATCGATGAGAAATCACTCAACCATTGGATTGAAAATTTCTACGGCTACGGCTCGTGGCAGGCAAAGTTCTGGTTTGTCGGATATGAAGAAGGAGGCGGCAACCTGCCTGAAGAAGTAGCCGAAAAGTTAAACTACTTCCAGGAATTCCACGCCAGTAATGCAGGTCCTACTCTTTGTGATCTCCGCGAAGTCTACCGTCATGTTGTTTTTCGTGACGAAGGCCCGAAGGCAGGAGCGTTTAGAAATCGTTATGAATACAGGTTTGAAAGCAACGCAGTTCAAAATACAATCTGGAAAAACCTCACCGCATTTGTTCATGGCTACGAAGGCAAGCCCATTCCTGATCCCCTGACATATCAAAAGGTAAATTTTGCTGATTCATCCACCCGCAAGGAAGCATTGATTCAATTGTATCCACTCCCAAGCCCCCATAATCACGCGTGGTATTACAGCTGGCTGGAAGCTCCGGGATTGCCGTTTCTAAAGAGTCGAAAACTTTACGAAGATCACCTCTACGCGAAGAGAATCGCAGCGATCCTCTCTCAAATCAGAGAATATAAGCCAGAGGTTGTGTTATTGTACGGCATGAGCAACATCAACGCACTGAAGGACTCGGTCCATGGATTCTTTCCCGGAACTGTCTTCAGGATGGTCAAGCAGATCAAACTCCAGGTGCCCCAACACCATCGTGCAACCCTTGGCAACACTACCTTCATACTCACCACCCAGTTGCCTGCATTGCGGCACAATCGGATCGAGACGGGATTTGACTGGGAGCTGTTCGGCAGACAAATTGCGCAGCAGTAACAAGCTGGAGTTACTCACTTCAGGTTTGATCGTCTGCACCCGAGCCCAGCCCAAAATTCTGCAGGGTATGTCAGGTCCACCTTTTGCGGAGCGTCACCCGAAATGGATGGAACTTCCATTTTCAAGTTCAATGCATAACCAGAGTCGAGCCTCGAGTATTCAACGTAACTAAACATCGTTGAATCCATCGCGGAAAGAAACTTGAGTTCATGCAAAGTGGCGGGATAGGCGCCAGTGCGCAACCGGTGCAGCTCTATGTTCGCAATGGCCCGTTTAAACTCCTGGTCAGCAAGCATACGGTGACCCACCATCAATCCGTCATTCAGCTTCTCCTTTACGTTATCAGGAATACAGGAGCCCATCAAAACACCACTCAATATAAAGACAAACGCTTTTTTCATACGGTACACGTTAATAGGAAGAAATTTGTTCAGGGAATGTAAGCAGTCGCTGTATTGCCTGCAGAACGCGTGACAACTGTTCCCGCAGGTCGTCTACGTCTTCGTATATGATTTGAAAGTCGCTGATGCCTGATACGGTTGTCGAATGTTCTGCTGTCATCTTCCGAAGATAGATCACCGGTTTCCGTTTCGCCTTGGCATACCCTACTTCAATACCAATGCCGCTCCCCTTATCTGATGCCTCTGCAAGCAAGATTACAGAGCGATCAATATCCGCCATTGCCTGCTGCATCATTTCTTTTTCCTGCGATGGCAGGAATTGGTGGCGATCAACAAAGACGAAAGATTGATAGGAATCACGCGCAAGTGTTTGCGTTATAACGTTTAGCTCCTCCTCCAGTGATTTACGGAGCCGATAGCTGACTGAGATGTACGCCTGTCGGTCTAGAATCTTGTTCATGTTACAATTTCCCTTATGTCCAATTGTTCACCTTGCCCCGGCACTCGTAAAACCTTTGATCGCAGCTTGTTCGGAAAATTTGCGTCAATCAAGGTACAAACTTTCCCGCGACCCTAAGAAATGCTTTACTCCTCAAACATACGGTGCGGCCGGAGTCGTAAGAATGCTCTGCGTTCAAGGACTAAAAGTTGGATCAGGACAATAAGCATGAGAACGATAATGGCAAGGTAGTTTGAAATGTCAAGGGCAGGATACCATTCATACGCATGATAAACACTGATCACTGACCTTCCAAGTAGAAACAGCCAGCTGACAAGCAGGATCGTATTGGCAACAAGTACAACTTTCGCCAGCCTGACGCTTCGCTCAATCAACCAACCTGCTGCATTAACGGCTCCCCGAAACGTCATCTGGATTAAAAAAATGATGATACCACCTACCGAGAGTGGCACCACATAGTAGGTATCATGGAGTTGAACATCAAGGGTCTTGAATGCCAGGCAGTCATTATCCCTAGCAGGATAATCGTGATAACGAAAAATGCAATCCACCAACGTAGTTCGTTCTTCATTTCCGAAGGTTAAGTATTTTTTGGCTGAACTTACAAAACAACGAGTCTAAAGGTGTTGAAAAATCTTCAGCGGATATTCGAAAGGATTTCGGCTTTCCCCGAGCTGCATTGGGCGGTTCATGATCTATTTTTTAAAGAACACTTCGGCTTTATTAACTTTTAACGTTGAGTTGTCAGACGCGACCAGAATTGCCTTCAAGGTATAATTGCCGTCCTCATCGATTTTGATGTCTGAATTTTTTCCGGAGAACGTCCATTCCGTTTTATTCATCAGTGTGGTCTTGAACTCGCCAAGTGTAATTCGCTTTTCGGTGGGATCGATTTCAAATGCACCGGTCTGTTTTCCGTCTTTCCACACCTGCAGACGAAATCGCAGTTGGACATCGCCTTCGTACTCGAGATCCATGTCAGACCACACAGCAATTTCGTCATCTTTTTTAAGGTCGAGAGTAGCCTCCTTTACCACCAGGTTACCTTCAGTGCTAACCTGGTTAATCGAAAGCCTGGCAATCTCTTCGCCCGTAAGGGCATCGCAGGACAGCAAGACAACGGAAAGGCCGAGGAATGGGAATATTTTTTTCATTGGCGTAAGGGTTTCCAGGCAATATAACTATTCGTGTCAATTGTTTCGCACGCGTCACGCCAATGTCAGCTCATAAAAACACAGGCCGAAACTTCAATCGACCGCAAAGGAATCTGCGTATTAACGTTATCTTTGAGAATGACCTGGGTGCTGATTGTGTTTGTAATCGGACTGATCTGTTATTTCGGATTCCGGTCCATGAAAGAAAAGGCCGAACATAACCTTCCTGCGGAATTTCCGGCTGCGTGGCGTGCCATTCTCGATAACCATGTTTTATTCTATCACAACCTTGTCCCGGACGAGCAAAAACGTTTTGAAAAAGACATCAGCCGTTTTCTTAAAAGCGTGCGGATAACGGGTATTCACACATCGGTCGACATCACAGATAAATTGCTGGTGGCGAGCAGTGCGGTTATTCCCGTGTTCGGGTTTCCCGATTGGGACTATAAATTCCTGGACGAGGTACTCCTTTACCCTGACGCGTTTGATCGCAATTACCAGATCAATAGTCGCGAGGAAACAATTACCGGCATGGTTGGAAGCGGTGCAATGGAAGGCAAGATGATCCTTTCAAAACCTTCGCTGCACCGTGGCTTTAGCAATGAAACTGACAAGCAGAATGTTGGGATACATGAGTTTATTCACCTGCTCGACAAAGAAGATGGTGAAGTGGACGGAATTCCAGCAACCCTGATGGACAAGCAATTCTCAATTCCCTGGCTTCGCCTGATCCGGGAGAAGACGAAAGCAATTCACGCGGGCGAAAATGACATTAACCCTTATGGAGCCACACATGAGCGCGAGTTCCTGGCGGTAACCGGTGAATATTTTTTCGAACGCCCGCAGCTTCTTCAGAAGAATCATCCCGAGCTCTATGCCCTGCTTGAGAAGGCATTCAACCAGGACACCGCTGATATACTCAGAAAATCAAAGCGGACACGGGCTGAAATTGAAAGGAACGATCCCTGCCCCTGCGGCAGCGGAAAAAAATTTAAAAAGTGTTGTCTTGCGGCATAGCCTTCGATGTGCCTGCAACTTCGTCCACGAACTTCGGCAACCCGTTACTTGCGTTCCACCTCATTTCGCGCAAACTGTAGCACATCCTGCCTCATCTCATCGGTGATCGTATGTCCCGTTCCCTTATATGTTTTGATTGTTACCTTTGGAAATTTCGCTTTGTACACGCGGCCGCAGAACGACCAGCGATCAGGTTGCATCGCCTTACCGAAATGCGTGTAAACAATGTTTCTCTCAACGCTGTCGTAGGCATCATCGTAGGCTACAGCATCATTGTCATCCTGGTCGCCCATAAAAAACATCTGCGGAACACCCTGGATTGCTGCAAGATTAACCGTGTCACCAAAGATGGTTTGAAAGTCTCCGATGCCGAGTGGATAATTAAGCGCGGTGCTATCAATGTTGTTAAGCGGCAACATGAGCATGGCATTAAGTCCACCCGCTGCACACACCTTCACCTTATCGGGATGGATGACAACGAACCGGTTGGCAAAAGTAGCCGATGCAGAAAAACCGGTGAGGATAGCTTTTTCGTCAACGGTGTAACCCTTTGCAGCCAGTACGTTCCTTGCATGGTCGATCATGGCAATCAATTGCAGATCGATCCTGCGGGTTGCTGAATCGGACGAGAGGATTGCATCACGGTCAAGGGCGTGTGTATATTCCTGCCATGTGGTTTCGCTCCGCGGGAAAGTTGGTACAAGGAGCGGGAACTTGAGACTGTCTGCTAAGTGTTTGCCCAGGTAACCGAAGTTCTCAATGCTCTGCCGCGCCCCTTCCACGTGGTCGTCATAATCATCACTAACATACCCGGTGTTATTGGGTTCAACAATGAACGCGAGGCTTTCTTCTTTGCGCATGCCTTCCGGGATAAACAAGAAGTAACTAAAGTTGAACCCCTTGGCGGGATCGGCCTGCTGAAGAACAAGCTCGCCATGGATATTTTTTTTACAACCAATCGTGAACAGGAAAAGCATAGCTCCCATTACGAATGCAACAGCTTTTTTCATAGATCAAATTTTATTTGATCATCGCGTTCATCAATATGCCTGCCAGTAAATTTTTGCGGTATAATGGATGTTTCCTGACGTGCACTCCTAAATTTAGGGTGTTCAAATTTATCTAATCCGTTCCCGAAACCGAACACTTTCAACACCGTGTTTGTGCTTAGGAGCTCCGGAGAATCTTCTCCATCTTACGCCCTTTTGCCAACTCATCCACGAGCTTGTCGAGGTAGCGGGCCTTTTGCGTTAGGGGTTCCTTGATTTCTTCGACACGATATCCGCAAATGACCCCCGTAATCAGGCTTGCTTTTGGATTCAATGTTGCCTCGTTAAAAAATGTCTCAAACGTCACCCTGTCCTTTATTAATTGGCTCAGCTTTTTGTTATCAAACCCTGTGAGCCAGGTGATAACCTGGTCGAGTTCAGCCTTTGTCCTGCCCTTTTTTTCCACTTTCTCAACGTACATCGGGTATACGGACGCAAAGATCATTTTTGCAATTCGTTCGTTGTGTTTTTCAGTTGGCGTCATAACGTTCTAATCTACATTTCAGGAGTAAGTCCTCTGAATTGTACAGCCTCCAATAGCACTACATTACTTCCATCACGATCCAAATGCCGGATAAGCAGAGTTTCGCGGGACGTTGTTTGAATAAATTGAGGGTGAACGCTTTTAGAAACCAATGTTTTGATTTTCCATTCATCCATTTATTCTTTATACTAAGAAACAAATTTTTGTTAGTCTTACCAAGGCACACCGTTCCGATGCACACATCGTACAGTCTACTGTTCTTTTGTGAACACTATCGGGTTAAAAATTGGCTGCTGTAGTCGCGTTTTTTCGTTGGCATAGAAAGTGAGAGAATCGAAGAAAATGTGATCCATGAAAAGAATTTTGCCCTTGCTTACACTGGCTGCCCTCGTACTGGTCCTTCACTCTGCTTTTCGTTCACGGGGTTCTGTACCATCCGCTCCGACTTTGTATGATACCATCGTGGCCCTTGACGCACGTTGGGAAGATGCATACAACCATTGCAAAATGGAAGTGATGGAAGAACTCATCAGTGAAGATCTAGAATTCTATCACGACCAGGGTGGGCTGCTGACCTCGAAACAAAAGCTGAACGAAGCTTTGAAGAACAACATTTGCGGAAAGGTGAAACGCGAACTTAAACAGGGAAGCATAGAAGTGTATGAGATCAAAGGTTTCGGTGCGGTTGAAATGGGGATGCACGGGTTTCTCCCTTCGAACAGCACAGGCCCGGCAGATCATTACGCCAAGTTCGTTCATGTCTGGAAACGGCAAAACGGAAAATGGCAGATCACGCGCGTGGTGAGCTTACATTAGACACCATGTTCAATCGTGAGGTGGATAGTCGAGAGAGGCAATTGCCTGGCCTGTTTACTTGATTCGCGTTGAATAGTTGCTATGTTGTAGGATCCTGGTAACCTTGCCTGAGGCATCGCGTTCAAACACGATCTCCTCTGCAAGCGTTTTGTCTCTTCGAACCCGTCTGAATGTATCACCGGAAACGTGTTGGTAGATCGTCATTCCTTCATCGGCATTGTCGGTCGGCAGGGCCAGCATCACAAGGTCGCCAAACCAGGGACGAACAATTTTCTCAGACCCCCAGGGTTGCAAGGAATAGGTTCCACTGTACTGTTCGAGGTTCAGCGGGCTTTTCTTACCCAGTTTGTCCTTTTGAACTTTTGCGATAATCTCGCGAATCTCTTTAGCGACCAACTCGGGGCTTTCACCACCTGCGTTGATCATAACGGAGTAGCCCATTTTTTCTTTCGGATCCAGCTGCAGCGTGGTTCGGTAGCCGGGACACGAGCCACCATGGCCCACAATCGTGTTTCCGTCTTGTTGGTTTACACTGTATCCCAGCCCCCAGTTTGTTCGCCAATCCGGGTCAACCCAATGCACGCGCTGCATTTCCTTCAGGGTTGACGATTTTAAAACTTCGTCCCCGCCAGAATTGATCAGCCTGAAATTCCAGGCGGCAAACTTAGAGAGGTCTTCAACGTTGGATGAAAATCCCGCGGCAGCGGTTATTCCTTTCGCATCGAAAAGTTTTATTTTATCACGGGTTCCATCCCGCTTCTCAGCCCCATAACCAATCGCCAGTTTCCTGCCCCATTCCTCCTTCGGCAAAAACACGCGCGTGGAATTCAATTGCAACGGCTTCAAAATATTTTCCTGTACATAGGATTCATACGGCTTACCGGACACCTTTTCAACGACTTCACCGAGTAATGTCATGCCAAGGTTGCTGTATTGAAAAAAGGTTGAAGCCGGATATAACGTTTGCTGTTGGGCAAGTCTCGCAGTCATATCTTCTTTAGAGGGGAAAGGAAAATCGGGTCCTGTCCAATATGGAAAATCTGATTCGCGTGGAAGCCCTGACGAGTGTGTGAGCAGCGAACGAATGGTAATAGGACCGCTGTCTTTGAATTGTTGTCTGAGCTTATACTGGGGAAGAATGGTTTCGATGTTATCGTCCAGCCTCAGCTTACCTTGCTCATAAAGTTGCATAATCGCCACGGATGTGAAGAGCTTTGAGATCGAACAAATACTATAGACTGTCGTTGTTGATGCTGGGACCTTTGCTTCCGTGTTGGCCATTCCGTAAGCTTTGCTCCAGAGTGTTTCCTGATCCTTGACAACCGCAACCGTCAACGATGGAAGATCCTGGTAGTCAACATGGGCTTCAAGCCACGCGTCAATCAGAACAAAGGCATCGTTATAGTTACTGGCAGGCTGACTGAATGCAGGCAGGCAAACAATCCAAACCAATGCGGGTAAAAGAAAAAGTTTCATTTTCCGGGGATTATAGAAGTAAGATAGGCAATCAGGCCAATCTCCCTGGCGGTAATTTTGCAGGCGGTTTAATTTTTCTAAAAAAGGTGCGCATGGAACAGCGAAGATCACGATCAACCGTTAGGCAGCGCTGCATCCTTTCTGCTGAGCCATTGTAAGCTCAGTCATTTGCAACGCACGTTGCAGTGCCTGCCACCATTCACCGGTCGATTTTCAAAATCTGTGAGTCGGAGGCGAACCACCTTCTATTGAAAGTAGAGCACTGCAACCACAACGATGGATAAAGCCAGCACCATGGAGACTTTGCCCAGCGTCTTCATCTTTGCGAACTGTTCTCCGGGATTTGCCTGCTGCGCTTTTCGACCAAGGATGTTCAGTCGTGCAATAACTATTATGAGCAACGCCACCAGCACGAGTTTGGCAATCAGCAACGGAGACGAAGGCAAAACCTTCCAGTAAGGCGTGATCAAACCAAGGCCCGAGACCAGCAGAAGCACCAAGCCGATGTTACCCACCCGGGTTATCACCAGTGAATTAAGCCGGAATTTTATTCCCTCCGCGGGCGGCATCTTCCCTGCTGCGGCACCAATAAATGCATGCGCGAAGCCGGTGCCAACGCCCATCGCAAGGCCAATGAAATGAAGGATAAGTAATGTTTCTCTCATGAAGCAATGTTTAGTGGGTATGATAAGACAGCTCTCGAAAGATAGATAATTTAACAGCAAAACAAACTGCCGCAGCCTGGCTTACAGAACGTTGGACAGGAGTGCATGGAAACTAGCGACCAGGAAGCACGGAATAGTTTGTGCGTGTAATAACCTGAGAACCTTTGATGATTATTGCATAACCACTTCATCGAGCGTCTTAAACAGCCCAGAGGTAAGTTCAAGTGAGTGAAGCTTTGCATTGAAGTCATGCATATGACTGGTGATCATAATCTCATCCACACCGGTATGATTAATAAACGTTTGAAGTTCATGCTGCAATGTTGCTGGGCTCCCCACGAAAGAATAATGCAGCATTTGTTTTACCGCTGCGCGTTCTTCGACCGACCAGAGTCTGTCCATATTATCGACCGGTGGAGGCAATGGCTTTCGGTTGTTGCGGATCAATCCCAGCGCCAATTGATAGAACGAAGTAGCGAGGTGTTGGGCCTCTTCATCCGTGTCGGCCGCAATCACGTTGACGCACGCCATCGCATAGGGCGCCTGCAGGTAGTCGGAAGGCTGAAACGTTGAGTAGTAAAGCTGAAGAGCCGCAAAGAGTTGTGCGGGTGAAAAATGGGATGCAAAGGCAAACGGTAAACCGAGTTTAGCAGCCAGTTGTGCGCTGAACGTACTTGAGCCCAGCAACCAGACTGGAACATTCGTGCCCACGCCTGGAATCGCTTTCACCTTTCCCTGCTTCTCTGATGGCCCTAGATATTGCAGGAGTTCGACAACATCATTTGGAAAAGCCTCGACATCGCCATTCAGGTTTCTGCGGAGCGCGTAAGCCGTTGCCTGATCCGTACCGGGGGCCCTGCCAAGACCGAGGTCAATCCGACCAGGATACAATGACGCCAGTGTACCGAATTGCTCTGCAACCAGCAGGGGTGCGTGATTGGGCAGCATGATACCTCCTGAGCCCACGCGAATAATTGATGTTCCCTGTGCCACATAGCCAATCAGCAGGGCCGTTGCTGAGGAAGCCACACTTTCCATATTATGGTGTTCAGCAAACCAATAGCGTTTGTATCCCAGCTTCTCCGCATGGCGCGCAAACGAAAGGCTCCGATGAAATGCATCGGCTGGCGATTGATCTCCCTGGATGATATTTGCAAGGTCAAGAACGGAGACGGAAATATTTTTTAGGTCTTTGCCCATAGTTGCGTGAAAAGATTTCTCACTGCTAACATTTTCGACTACGGGTAAGTTCACGCCTGCCCGAAGGCAAAGAATTTCGCTAAACGTGGCAAGCACTTGTTACATAAGCGCTTACCTGGCTTACGTTCTTGCCCACGGTTGCCTTGGTCGCAGATTGATACTCTTTAATTGACGCCCTCCATGAGCACGCAATGTATGGCGAGCGATAAGAAACATAGAAAAACAGGCGCATAGGAGTCCAACCAGGGTGATGGCAAGCAAAGCCTCATCCGGGATCGAAATAATAACAGCAACCATCAGAAACAGCGTTGCGAAGCCCGCCAACATCCCTAAAGGAACAGCAAATTTCTGTGTAAACGTTTGGAGAGATTTCATCGTATCAATTTTCGTTCGCAAGTACTCATGTGCTTAAAATGAAAAGGGACTGCCCCGCGGCAGCCCTTCTGGTTCAATTTAACCCAAACCACCAGATTACTTGAAAAGAAGCAAGGAGGGTATTCCCAGTGCTTCGCTGTAAAAGTAAAGAACAATAAAAGCGCGGCATCATGACGGACATGAAGATTTTTTGAATTGTCAAGGCTGAACATTAACGTAACAGTAAACATGTACCCAAGCCGCACGCTTTTCGCAATCGGTGTTCTTAAAGATCATTTTGAAACTCCGTCATGTTAAGTTTATGTTAAGCAATTACACACTTCGATAACGGCAAGTACATTTGATTCATTAGCCGAAACCCTATGAAAACGATCTCAAAAAAAGAAATTCAAAACACAATTAGCACTTCACTGACAAACGTGGTGAATGACCTCAATATTAAAACACCTTCAAAAAAAACCAGTAAGCTAATTAAACAGGTCACCAAAAAATTCTCGTCAGAGCTGAAGCAAGAGCTTAAGAAGCAGTTGAAAAAAATGGAAAAAGCTTCGAAGAAGTCGGTCAATGGTAAAGCCGTCCCGAAAGTCCTCTCGGCCTGATCGGTGAAGAATTAAACTAGCGGATAGTAGACGGGCGCGGGGTTTTGTAAACAAATTACTCAACAAGGATTCCCATTCCCTTAAGGTCAGATGAAATTTTGACTCCACGTTTCTCAATGGCCTTGCTGTTGATCTCATATTTCAGCTTGCCACCGATGAGAACGAAATTGATTCCAGCGCCTTTTTTTGCATAGTCTATTTTATTGGTGACGACAAGTGTTGCAAAGTTTCCGATTTTAGCCAGGACGTCTGGTAACCGCTTGGCCTTATAGGCTGGAATAAACAAAATATGACATTCGGAAATGGCGTCTGGCGTTTCGAATTCGCGGATCTCTACCTTCCGATTTCCAAGCTTCAGCTTCCCTGACACCGACTGCAACTCGCTGGCGAGCGGGGGATATTCGAGAATGCCGATTATGAAGTTACCTTTCGATGCCGATGCAGGCCACTGCATTCCTTTGGCAAAATTCATCATCATCACACTGTAAATTTTTTCCTGGGATTGGGCGACACACGAAAAAGACAAAGTAAACAAACAAAGTACAACAACAGTAGTAAAAAGAGGTCTCATAGTGCTTCAATACTACAGCACAATTGTTACCTGAAAATTAAGCAGCCGTTAGGGTTGCGATGCCGGTTGTCGAGGCACGTAGCAGAAAGTTGACAATACCATAACATTACATAGATGGAAAATGGGCTAGCTGTAGCTATCTATGTGGTCGCAAAGATGTTGCGGGT
Source organism: Chryseosolibacter sp. (assembly GCA_036402075.1). GTDB lineage: Bacteria > Bacteroidota > Bacteroidia > Cytophagales > Cyclobacteriaceae > Chryseosolibacter. The sequence continues at coordinate 18,365 of DASWTP010000283.1, forward strand.
TTAGGAAAAAGACTTAAAGAGGCTCTCGGGAGCTTTACTTTTTTATTTCTCACTATGAAAAAGAAAGACGTTAAAACAAAAGTGCAAAACGCATTGAACCTCACGCTTTTTGAACTTCAGGTGTCGCCATCTAAAAAGATCAAGAAGTCAATCGCTGAGTTCTCGAAAGAATTTTCGAATCGGTTAAAAGCTGAATGGAAAAAGCAAATGCTGGAGCAAAAAGCTTCAGAAAAGGCAACAAAGAAAAGCAAAAAAACCATTGCGGCCTGAGCTACCGCCAACCCACTTTTACGCCAATGTTAGTGCAATGTTAAAGAATTGAGGTGTTTGCAAACCTGTATTTACAAACCCTCATCATGTCATTAATTTGTAACTGATGTCAGTCGATCCGGAATTCAGCGTTAACGCCTACAAGCGAAAATTTGATCGCGAGCTTCGCCATGTGAAGGTAATTATGATGTCCCAAAAGAACATAATGACGAAAGCTTCATGGATCCGGTTCGTTATGGCCACACGCAAATCGATCCTCGCGAACCCTGAAACCTACTTCCGATCCATTCCGGAAAAAGAAATTTTCACTCAGGCAATTGACAAAGTCTTCAAAGGCTTCCTTGACGATCAAAAAATCCGTGACGCACAACGGAGACTATAGGCGGCCATGGTTCATCATGCCAGATTACAGACGGTCCGGGATTTGACGCCTCGCTACCACTGGGGGCGAATTCCAGGGGCATATGGAAACGAAAGCTTCTCATAATATTCCAAACCATGGTCGGGCTTTTCTAACCCGGCAGGAATCGGCATCTTTGAGAACTGCTGGAAATAAAGGACACAGGCATCACGCCAAAGCATTGCTTCGTCTTTTTGAATGGTTAAAAAAGCGTCAACTTGTTTAAACCGATATTCATCCACAAGGCCTTCGAGCGAACGCCACGTGTTCTGCATTGCTCCCACCGCCTCAACCCCGCGATAATAACGATGACAAAGTTCATCCCACAGAATTCGCCCTGATTTGGTTTTGAACACCCACGGAACGTGATGGAACCATAACAAGTATTCTTCGGGACAGGCCTCCTTCGTTAAGAATTTCTTGCGCACCTCCGGATGGTATTGCTCCAACGCATTGCTTCCCGATGGACTTCGATCAAAACCCACACCTGTGCTATCGGCCCGATGATAGTAAACCGATGTCCAGTCTTCGCGTTGTTTATTCTTTACCCAAGGACCGGGCCCAAAATGGTGATTGTACCCCATGATATGATGAAGGCCAAGTGGCGTCATATAGTCGACAAGTGTCTCGCGTGATGCCATCATGATCGATAAGATGGATGTTACCACCTTATCATTGTTCGAGAATGTCATGCGTACCCATTCTTCTGCAATGGTCTCAGGCTCGAGCGTGTGATCCCACGCCAGTCTCCCGAATGCGAACCAGTTTGCCTGCCCAAATTGATGGCCGGTCCAGTTTGCATCGTTGCCGATATTCGCTACACCTGCCACAGCGGAAATCGAATTGCCATACAAGGTACCGTCCATGGTCCGCGCAACCGTTGACCCTTTGCCTTTCGAGTAGGTATCGGCATCAAGGCATTCTTTAATAAGTGTAGCGAGGTAAACGAGGTGGGTGGCAAATCCGAGGTACTCCTGTGTAATCTGAAACTCTGGCATCACAGCAGTTTTCTGCATGGCGCCAAAGAGCGGATGAAACGGTTCGCGAGGCTGGAAATCCAATGGCCCGTTTTTCACCTGGACTATGACGTTGGAATCAAATTTTCCATCCAGTGGTTTGAATTCGTTGAATGCCTGCTTCGTGCGGTCCACGGGAACCGCGTTATCGTACACAAAAGCTCGCCACATCACAAAACCTCCATGCGGTTGCAAAGCCCGGGCAAGCATGTTTGCCCCGTCTGCGTGACTTCTTCCATAGTTCTGCGGACCGGGTTGACCTTCCGAGTTTGCCTTAACAACCATTCCTCCGAAATCCGGAACATACTTGTAAATTTCCCTGATCTTCGCAGTCCACCACGCCTGGACTGTTTCGTCCAGCGGATCTGCGGTTTTAAGTCCGCCAATCTCCATCGGAGCGCTGAATCGAGCCGTCAGGTAAACTTTAATTCCGTAAGGGCGGAATACGTCCGCGAGCGCCTTCACTTTTTCAAGATACATCGGTGTCAGCACCAGTGCATTTGCGTTCACATTGGTGAGCACCGTAGCATTGATTCCAATCGAAGCGTTGGCTCTTGCGTAATCATGGTAGCGCTGATCGATATAACGAGGAAGCTTGTGCCAGTCAAAAATTGAGATGCCCGCATATCCCCGTTCAACCGTTCGATCAAGGTTATCCCAGTGATTCAAAATCCTGATCTTCACGCGTGGCGAGCTTGTGATCGTAATTCCATCGATGGGTCGAAGCGTTTGGAGGAGTTTAATCAAGTGGAATGTTCCATACAGCAGCCCAATCTCGGAATTTGAGGTGATGATCAATTTTTTCTTCCCACTCCATAAAACGGTCCTGATCACGAAACCATCGTCAGCGATGCCTGCCATACCATTCGCCAGTTCACTTTTAACACGCGCCAGAGCGGCATCAGAAATTTTCGCTATGATTACGGATGCATCGGCAGGTCCTGTCAGCATTGCAACCTGCTGGCCAAGCATTCCAGAAAGGGCCATAGCGGATTCGTTGCGAATGACGTCAGTTGTCGGTGAAGTACCGGCAATCCAGACGCCAGTGATCAGCGTCCGGTATTTTCCAAGCATGGCCTCATCAGAAATCTTTTCATACCTGAGCCAAAGCCGGTAGCCGTTGTCAGCTCGTGTAACACCAAAAGCCAAAACAGAAAGAAGGATAAGAGCAGAGATTCGGATCATGTGACGAAATGTTGGAAGTAGAATTATGGGATAATCCCTCCTAAGCTACCAAAAAGTAATCATGTAAAGGAGCATCAAATGATGGGCGCCATCTCCGTTTAAGGAAATAATCTTTGAAGGATAAAATATTTACTGTAAACTCGAGATACGATAACCTCTGACTTACCTATCTCCTATCAATCCAAAAACCTATGAGCGAATTAAGAAAAGAAGACATCAGACAGGAAGTGTTTGACCTGTATGATGACTATGCCCACAATCGTATTGACAGGCGCGAGTTTGCACAAAAATTGTCAACGTATGCTGTGGGCGGAATCACAGTAGCGTCACTGATGAGCTTCCTGATGCCTGACTACAAAGGTGCCATCCAGATAAAACCGCAGGATGCTCGCCTCCAATCCGATTACATCAATTACGATTCACCTAAGGGAGCAAAGACAATAAAGGCATTATTGTCAAAGCCGGTTGATGCAAAGGGAAAGCTTGGGGGAATTGTGGTCGTGCACGAAAATCGCGGGCTGAACCCGCATATTGAAGATGTTGCCAGACGCGCTGCTCTTGCCGGCTTTATTTCCATCGCTCCTGACATGCTGACTCCCCTGGGCGGATACCCCGGCACCGATGACGAAGGCCGGACGATGCAAAGCAAGCGGGATCGCAACGAAATGCTCGAGGACTTCATTGCAGCAGCAGCGTATCTTAAAAATCACAAAGACTGCAATGGCAAAGTAGGTGTTGTGGGATTTTGTTTTGGAGGCTGGATCTCTAATATGATGGCTGTGCGCATGCCTGACCTCGCGGCCGCGGTTCCATTCTACGGTGGCCAGCCCCCGGTCGAAGACGTTCCAAAGATCAAAACTCCGCTGTTGATTCACTATGGCGAACTTGACACGCGGGTAAATGAAGGCTGGCCAGCGTATGAAAAGGCGTTAAAGGAAAATAATAAAGAGTATACTGCTTACACCTACGCAAACGCAAACCACGGCTTTCACAACGACACCACGCCCCGCTATGACAAGGCGGCTGCCGAGCTCGCATGGCAGCGAACCGTGGATTTCTTTAAAGCGAAATTGAAATAAAACGAAGTTGTGATCCCAGCTTCTCGCTGGGATCACTTGGCTTCCTGCTCTTCTTTTTTCGGGAACAGCACGGAGGCAATCATCGAGATTGCCAGCACAAAGACAATGACAATAAGGGAAATACCAACCGGGATTTTATAGAAGTCCACGATACACATTTTTATACCCACGAATACCAGAATAGTGGATAATCCAAACTTGAGATAATGAAAATATTTTTCAATTCCTGACAGGGCAAAATAGAGCGAGCGCAAGCCGAGAATAGCAAAGACGTTGGAGGTGTAAACGATGAACGGGTCATCGGAAATTGCGAGGATAGCCGGGATTGAGTCGACTGCGAAGATAAGATCGGTTGCCTCAATAAGGATAACCACGAGGAACAACGGTGTCGCCCAGGTTTTTGTGTCGCGCTTAACGAAGAACTTGTCGCCTTCAAACGTCTTTGTTACCGAAAACATCCTGCGGGCAAGCTTGATGAGCGGATTTTTTTCCGGTTCGATCTTCGAATCGTCTGAAGTGATCATTCGAATACCCGTAAAAATCAGGAAGCCGCCAAAAACATAGACAAGCCAGTGAAAGCGGTGAATGAGTTCGATTCCCGAAAGGATAAAGATGATGCGCATAACAAGTGCACCGAGAATGCCCCAGAATAAAACTTTGTGCTGATACTGCTGTGGAACCTGGAAATACGAAAAGATCAGGATGATTACGAAAATGTTGTCGACACTTAGTGACTTCTCGATCAGGTATCCAGTGAAGAACTCGATCGCCTTGTCTTCATCGAAATAGTAATAGATAAAAAGGTTGAAAATCATTGCGAGCGTGATCCAGACACCGGTCCAGGTCAGCGCTTCGCGAACGGTGACAGTGTGAGATTTACGATGGAATACGCCCAGATCGAGCGCGAGCATGCCAAGGACAAACAGATTAAAGCCTGCCCAAAGAACTACAGAGTCATTCATCCACGAAAAATAGGAAATTTATGCCAATTAACAGGGTGAAGAATGCGCTACGTGCATCAAATGAAAGAGATTTAAGTGAAACTGGCAATGCAAGGTTTTCAGAGTTCGTTTAAGGTAGCTCTCTATACTGGCCACTTACTTCAACAATTTGCGCGATTCAAGCCAAAATCCGAATTTATTCAGCCACTGATAGGTTGTTGTGCCTTCCATGCCAACACCAAAGCCATGGCCACCTTTGCTGAGGAGATGCAGTTCAACGGGGCGTTTTGCCTCAGTCAATTTCTGATAAAGATTGACTGCGTGTGCAACGAACCCGAACTCATCATCTTGTGAACATACAATATACACAGGCGGTGAGTCGGTCCGAATCATTCCGACCCGCTCCGGAGCAAAATCTGCATACACGGGAACAACAAAATCTGGCCGGTTTTCTGCAGTGTAGTTAAAAGCCACTGAGGCCGCTACCAGTCCTCCCGCTGAAAAGCCCATTACGCCAATACGATCTTCCTTTATTCCGAACTCAGCAGCATGCCTCCGCACATAGCCAATGGCATTCCGCGCGTCATCCACGGCAAGAGGGATGATGGGAATGGCTTCATCATCCCAGGCTTTTGGGTCTGGAGCGGTAAGCATATCGTCAAACGGATTTTCGCTATTGATGTGCACCAGCCTGTACTTCAACACGAAAACAGTAATGCCCAGTTCAGCAAGTACTTTTGCCACAGTTGTTCCTTCGTGATCGATCGCCAGGAAATGAAACCCGCCTCCGGGGCAAACAATAATTGCCGCGCCAGTTGCCTTGGTCTTCACCGGACGGAATAGCGTGAGTGTAGGTTGGGTAACGTTATAGACTGTCATCACCCTCATGCTGTTTTTGTTGTTTTTTCCCTCCTGCCAGTTCCAATCTTCCGAACCTTTCGGTTTTGGATCATACAGCTGAAATTCCTGGCCGAACACAGAATGCGTGGTCATAATAATAATAATGAGAAATAGCGATCGCATGAGGAAAAGTACAGGGAACTCATTCGATTTTTCGAAATTGACAATCATTTAGTTCACTTTGCCGTAGACTGCTTGACGAAAGTCTTTGTGAAGTTCGTTGCTAAAAGGAAATACCTGCACGAACAACACGGCTGTGAGCTTATTCTTTGGATCCACCCAGAAGAGTGTACTCGCAGCCCCATCCCAGAAGAACTCTCCCACAACTCCGTTCTTCTCGTTGTTATCGGCTGGTGGTTTCACACGCACTGCGAAGTCGATGCCGAAGCCTACCTGGCCTTTGCTGGGGAGCCACATACGCTCTGTTACACTGTCGGCAAGATGATTGGTTGTCATTAATTTCAGCGTTTCAGCTTTGAGGATAGTCACCCCGTTGAAGCTTCCATTGTTTACGAGCATCCGTGCAAACTTCTGGTAGTCGTCAACAGTGGAGGTTAGTCCCCACCCGCCCGGCTTCAACGGCCACGATTTGCTATTGAACAAATCGGCTGTCGCGTCTGGCATCCGTTCGAGTGTTCCGTTCTCGTTTTTCACATACACAGCAGCAAACCGGCTCGTGTCCACCGGAACGTAATTCGTTTCCTTCATTCCCAACGGGTCAAGAATATTTTCGCGCACATACTGGTCAAACGGTTTACCAGAGAGCTTTTCGACTAGGTAAGCCTGGACGTCAACGCAAATTCCATACGACCACTCCTCGCCTGGATGAAAAGCCAGGGGCAGCATGCTGAGTTTCTTTGCCATCTGTTCCAGTGTGTTTTCGAGGTTCATAACGTCAGCTTCTTTTACCATGGAACCAAGCTGCTCATGCTCTGCGCGCGCAAAGCCTGCAGTATGGCGCGTGATGTCGCGCACGGTGATGGGTCGATTGGCAGGAACATACTTCGGCTTACCCTGGGCGTCATTTCCCACAAATACCTTCATGTCAGCGAACTCAGGAAGGTACTTGGAGAGCGGGTCATCCAGCTGGAACATTCCTTTTTCGTAAAGCTGCATCAGGGCAGTACCTGTAATCGGCTTCGTCATCGAGAAAATCCTGACGATCGTGTTTCGGTTGAACGCCTTTCCCGCTTCACGATCTTCGAAACCAAAGGAATTAAAGTACACTTCTTTATCGTTCTCATAGATGAGCGCTGAAACCCCTGCGATCTTCGCAGAATCAATCATGCTCTTAAAGGTCGAGTCAATGCGCGCTTTGGCCGTTTCGTTAATCACGCCAGCCGACTTCTCTTCACCCGACTTCTGACACGCGGCAAGGCAAACGAACACAAGCAGCCCGTAAATGGATTTTGTCATGATAAAAATATTAAGCCTTTAAATTACAGTCGGTAATCATCAAAGGCAAGACATCGCACTGACCAACACGTCATCCGGTCTGTAAATCCTGCACGTCAATTCAGGAAAAGTATAAAACACCCGGAGCTGTATCCCAGTATACTTGTAGTATAATAACCCGATAAAAAACCAATGGCAACTTTAGAAACGACCGCCAGGCACCTCAAAAAAGAAACATTTCCTGTATTGGATATGTCTTGTGCCGCGTGCGCGGTTAGTGTTGAATCAATGTTGAAGGCGACTCCAGGTGTAAATGATGCCGCAGTTAACTATGCCAACCAGACAGCCTGGGTTGAATACGACCCACAAAAAGCAAAACCCCAAGACCTTCAGAAGTCCGTCCGATCAATTGGCTATGACCTTGTCGTGGACACAGAAGACCCGCAGGCGGTTCAGGAAGAGTCTCAACGAAAGCACTACGAAGAAGTGAAGACCCGCACGATCTGGTCTTCCATTCTCGCTGTGCCGGTGGTTGTCATCGGAATGTTCTTTATGGATATACCCTATGGAACTTATATCTCGCTTGCGCTCACAGCGCCTGTGGTTTTTTATTTTGGACGTAGCTTTTTCATTAACGCGTGGAAACAAGGAAGACACGGTCGTGCTAACATGGATACGCTGGTAGCTTTGTCCACGGGCATTGCATTTCTCTTCAGCGCGTTTAACACTTTTTTTCCGGAGTTCTGGCATGCGCGGGGCCTCCATGCCCACGTTTATTATGAAGCTGCGGCCGTAGTGGTCGCGTTTATATCGTTGGGAAAGTTGCTGGAGGAGCGTGCCAAATCGAACACGTCCTCGGCAATCAAAAAGCTCATGGGTTTGCAACCGAAAACCGTTCGCGCGCTGGTAGATGGTGTCGAAAAAGAAATACCGATTTCATCAGTCCAGGTAGGGTACAAAATTCTTGTCCGGCCAGGTGAGAAAATTCCCGTAGATGGCCTGGTAACGTCCGGAAATTCTTATGTCGATGAGAGCATGATTTCTGGTGAACCAGTTCCGGTTGACAAACACGCTGGTGAAAAAGTATTTGCCGGGACAATCAACCAGAAAGGCAGTTTTGAATTTGAGGCTAAGAAGATAGGAGCCGATACATTGCTCGCACAAATCATCAAAATGGTGCAGCAAGCGCAGGGAAGCAAGGCCCCCGTTCAAAAGCTTGTCGACAAGATTGCAGGAGTTTTTGTGCCTGTAGTTATTGGTATTGCCCTCCTTACCTTCATTGTCTGGATGATCGCAGGTGGAGACGATGCTTTCACACATGCGCTGCTCACTTCGGTAACAGTGCTTGTCATCGCCTGTCCGTGTGCCTTGGGCCTTGCCACGCCAACAGCGATAATGGTAGGCGTTGGGAAAGGTGCCGAGAACAACATCCTGATCAAGGACGCTGAAAGTCTTGAAATTGCTCACAAAGTAAACGCAATCATCCTTGATAAAACCGGCACTATTACCGAAGGTAAACCTGTGGTGACAGACTTAGTTTGGGAAAATGGTATGGACACCGACACCAACGAGCGGGTCCTCTATAGTCTTGAGTCGCAATCCGAGCATCCGCTTGCCGAAGCGGTGGCCAGCAAACTCGCCCCTGGCGTATCATCACGTGTCTCGTTCCTAGCTTACGAAAGTATTACGGCCCGGGGCGTGAGGGGAAAAACAGAGCAACAACAATTTTACATCGGCAACCGGAAGCTGATGGATGAAAATCAAGTTACGGTATCGGAAAGGCTGAGCGCTTTGGCTTCAAAATTCCAGGAAGAAGCAAAGACCGTAGTGTATTTTTCAGACGCTGAAAAGGTTCTTGCCGTGATTGCCATTGCCGACAAAATCAAAGACTCGTCACGCGGTGCGATCGCTGCCCTTCACCAGAGGGGAATCGATGTTTATATGCTGACAGGCGATAATACACAAACAGCAAAGGCAGTTGCAGCGCAAACGGGTTTGGAACATTTTAAAGCGGAGGTTTTGCCTTCAGACAAAGCAGACTTTGTAAAGCAACTCCAGGCTCAGGGAAAAACGGTGGCGATGGTTGGCGATGGCATCAACGATTCACAGGCCCTTGCCCAGGCCGACATCAGCATCGCCATGGGCAAAGGTTCAGACATTGCCATGGATGTTGCCAAAATGACCTTGATCACCTCAGACCTCCAATCTGTTCCGAAAGCGTTGAACCTGTCAACAAAGACCGTTCGCGGAATCAAGCAGAACCTTTTCTGGGCATTCATTTACAATGTAATCGGAATCCCCGTGGCTGCTGGTTTGTTGTATCCCCTCAACGGATTCCTGCTCGATCCGATGATTGCAGGCGCGGCCATGGCCTTGAGTTCAGTGAGCGTAGTGGCCAATAGCCTTCGACTCAAGGCTGTGAGACTGTGACCCATGAATCGGATACCTATTTGTCATTCGTTATTCGTCATTTTTACTGCCTGGGTTTCATCTTCAGGCTGTCAGCGGGATATTGCTTCTTCAACGCTTCCATTTGCCATTTAGCCCAGTTAATGATTTCAGTGCGTTCCTGTTCGGTAAGGTCGGCTTCGGGGTGCATGCCAAGCCAGGTGTACGATGGCAGCGGCATTTCACCTTCTTCAACTGTTTCAATCACCTCTTCGAACTTGTGATTTTGACGGGCGATAGTTGCACGCGTAAAGTCCGAAAAGTTGAAATGGCGTTTTCCGTCCTGAACATGACTGTTCAGCCACCAGCCAATGGGTTGAATTTCAGCATACCACGGATAGTTTGTTTGGTTGCTGTGGCAGTCATAACACGCTTTTTTCATGATGTCATCGACCGATCCGGTCAGTGCATATTTGTTGGCTAACGCGAATTCACTGTCTGGTGAATTATTCTTCCCGGGCCGAAAAAACTGCATGACCACAAGGACGGCAAGTACGGTGAACAGGATGATGGATTTTCGTGAGCGCATCGTTCGGTGTTAGGTATGGCCAAAGATAAACAACAAGTTGAAATTCCAAACGTCAGCTTCCAGCCTCACTGGCGCTTCACCTCCGGCAAGCCTTCAACGGGCACAGAATATTGGTGAGGACGAATTTCCCAGGGTCAGTCAATCCTGTTTAAGAATGCTGTTCCGTCTGAAAAATTCTCTAAAACAAAACAGCGTAAATTGCGGGGGCATTTATTTTTCTGCGAGTAACAGAAAACACTATGGACAGCATCAACAACCAGCAGCCGGAAAAGAATCGCGACAACCTTTTTGGAAAAGAAGCAGTAGAAAAAATAAAAGATCTGATTGGCAAGGCGAAGAACACCTGCTTTTTCTGCACCAATATGAAAGAGGGCGAACCCTTCGCAACCCGCCCAATGGCGGTTCAGAAAATCGATGAGAACGGCACGTTGTGGTTTCTTAGCCCGATCGACAGTCACAAGAACGAACAGCTCTTGCACGATTCTACCGCTCAGCTACTCTTCAAAGGATCAGACTACTCAGATTTCTTGAGCCTGTATGGAAACGCGTTATTGAGTCGCGATGAGGAAAAGATTGATGAGCTCTGGGATCCGATGCTGAAGACGTGGTTTACCGAAGGCAAAGACGACCCGCGAATTACGGTGGTGGAATTCACTCCGCTCAGCGGCTACTACTGGGACACCAAACACGCGCAAATTGTCGCGTTCGCAAAACAGATGATTGGTGCCGCGATTGGCAAAACACTCGATGATTCAATAGAAGGAAGCGTGAAGCCTTAGATGGTCTCGCATCGTCTCTCCATCCTGGGGTCGATCCCTACGTATCAATAACGGAATACATCTCGTGTCGAGGCCCGCGATGTCTTGCATCGTCTCAATCTCGGGGACGGTGCGTGTGAGCTGTGCGTGCCGTCAGTTTATCAATACCGGATCTGTCCTACCGCTCGACCAACGTGGACGAATCGAGAGTGGACCTCAGCTGAAACATCCATTATTCCACCAGCAACAAAGCAAAGAACAACACAATGACTCCGATGGCGGAAATATAGTAGTGCGAAAAAGGCTTGCGGTCCATTTGCGATAACAGCCCAACAATCAGGTTGAGCACAACTATGGCAGTTACCGCGAGTGAGCTGATGATTACGGACTTATCGTTACCCGAGTTATACTCAAACCGTGCAATCAGTAATACGAGCACGAGGTTCACTAAATACACGATGGGTTTCATCGATCTGACTTGTTTGTGAAGCATGCGATCATTCTAGCAGCGCAAAGGTAGACAAATGCTTTCTATGGCCCTATGTTTGACTCCCTATAAACGGGGCTTCCCGTCACACTGGCGCACCATTTCCTACTTGTGCCAATGTTGATTCCAGATGTCCGCGTATTGCTCCGGGTGTCGCTTGAACTGTGCTGAGACATACGGACACAGTGCAATAACCTTCAGGTTGTTTTTGCGTGCATGCTCAACCATGGTAGCTAACAATTTTGATGCTATGCCTTGCCCTTTCAATTTGTCTGACACTTCAGTGTGATACACGGTCATGTTGCTGCCAGAGACTCCAATCGCCATTTCAGCAATTCTTTCGCCTCCCTCTTCAATGACGAAAGCACC
>DASWTP010000284.1:0-105397 GCA_036402075.1 Chryseosolibacter sp.
ATGACCAGCAATGCAGCAAATACAATGAACCCGGTAAGCGTCACAATAAAATTGAAGTCTTCGTGGACATATTCAACAAAAAGGTTGGTGACCATCTGCCTGTCAAATGCATGAATGCCGGCAAGCTCAAGCTGATCGACAACGTTAGCCTTCTTTTCAGATGCGATATTGACGAGCGTGATCACAGTCGAGACCCCATCCTTTTCGATAATATGATTATCAAAAAATAGTTTGCGGAATGGGCTGAACACTGCTGAATCGGCCTCCTGATATTCTCTGGTCAAAAGATGATCAAAGTTTTGAAATACCTTCTCCGAAAAGCCCAGGCGTGTTCCTGACTCACGTACATCAGCGGTGACCCGTGCTCTCCTTTTGTTCCAGAACTTATTCCAACGATCAATGCGAATTTTCTGAAGCGAATCGGAAACCACGAACGAAGAGACCGAGGAATATTTTTGGATCATGCCCCTTGCATGCAGCGCGTGAACGGTATTTGTTACGCGTTCATTCTGCTGTAACGCCTGCTGAAAGGATGGCGATTGTGAAACGAGGTAGCTGGAGGCGAGTGACGTTTTATTAATTGACTCCACCCGGGCCTGCGATTCCCTGAGCCCGGGCGTCATAAAATTCATCTGGCTCAGGTCTGTGTTAAACCTAACATCACCGGCAAAATAGAGTAACACCGGTGTAACCACCACGATGAAGATGAGAAGCGCACGATTCGTCTCGAAGGAAAACTGTGAAACTTTTTCGATCCACGACTCATGATGTGATTGCGATGAGACGTACTTTCGCGTGATAAAATGCGGTAGAAAGATCAGCGTTGATAATGCTGCTCCCACCAGGCTGAATGCAGCGAACAACCCCACATCGCGAAGCACCGAGGCATTTACAAACTGCAGGCAGATGAAGGCGAGAACTGTTGTTGCACTGCCCAACGTCATTGGCTTCACCAGGTCCCGAATAACAGTCTCTACGTCATTTACGTGCTTGAGATGGGAAAGAAAATGCAATGAATAATTTACCGCAATGCCCAGGATAATGGATCCCGCTGCAATTGCGATAATGGAGATCGATCCCTGCACGAGGTACACGCAGCAAATTGAAAAGAGCGCACCAAAAGCAACCGGGAATAAAATCAAGAATGGCACTCGCTTCTTTCGGAAAAATCCGAGTATAAATACTGCGAGCAGGATCAGCATCAAGCCGATCGTGATAAACGTATCGCGCTGCAATTGACGGGCATTTCCCGCTGCCACCACTGGCGCCCCAAAAAATGATGCTTTGATCGTTTGGGTGGAGAGCCCGGCAGAAATGTCTTCGAGCCTTCGGACGAGCTCGGCATTTTTGCCGGTTTCAGAAGCTTTATATTTCGGTTCAATAAAAAACAAAACGTGGCGATGATCGTGAGAGATCAGGTAGTTTTGATACACTTCCACATTCTCATCAAACTGCAACGTTTGTAGCTTCTTTAACACGATGAACGAAATGCCGAGCGGATCGTTTACAATGATGTTTTTGGTTGCTATTCCAGAAGGAGAGATCAACTGACGATAATTGGCAGCTAAGCGTGCGTCAATATTCGCTGGTGTTGTCAGGGAGTCAAGCGCAACATAATCTTCATCATCAAGGAAGATCGGAAGGTTAGACTGGATTGACTGAACTACCTCGATCAGTTGAGAATCATCCACTTCGCTTTGGATCGAGACGATGTAGTTTGCCGCACTTGCATTCAGCGAGTCGACAAACCGTTCAGTGACGGCAATGAGGGTATCGGGCTGTGGTGTGGCAGCGCTATCTGCCATGGACACCATACCGATCACGCGTTCCGAGAATTTAGCGTTTCGAAAAACGTAGCTTAGCTTTTCCACCCGCGGATCATCAGGAAAAAATCTCGAAATATCTTCTTCGATCGAAACCCTTGAAGCACCGAATGCAAGGAGCGCAAGAATACTCGCCAGCACAATCCAGAATAGCGAGCGCCTGGCTTGAAAAAAACGGTAAATGCCGATGAATAGAGAATCCATATTTTAAACCATCAGGCGGATTGCCGTTTTTTGAAGACTTTTAACATGAGGTAAGTTACCATTCCAAAAACGATCCCTGCAACAACTGACAATGTTATCGCCCCTGAAAAATACTGGAGGGCGTTGTTGTGAATAAATTGCAAGGTAATCTTATCGCTGAAGGTGATCGACTGCGCATTTTTGCCCATCCACAATTTGCCCGTGTAATGACTTAGGTACACGATCACAGGAATCATAGGAGGAATACTGATATTGGCGGCTACGATCACGAGCGCTTTGTTGAGCCGAAAAAATATCGACAAGGCGATGGCGGTTACAAGCTGAAATCCCCAGATCGGAACAATCCCCATAAAAACTCCGAAGCCTACCGAAATTGCTTTTAGTTTGTCAGATTCGCCAGGGTTGGAGAGAATTTCCTCGATAACCTGGCCGAACTTTTTTTTTTAAAACGTCTGAGGAAATCGCGGGGCTTGATATACAACAGGGCAATGGTAACGAGCACCGTGTTGAGCACGCTGATGCGCGAAAAGTCCTTAAACGGACGAAAATGAGAAACACGCTTTCCCTTTTCCGGATAGTAGACTTTAACCGGAACTTCGATGACATCTATGCCAGCCCACGCAGATCGCACAAGCACCTCGATTTCGAATTCAAATTTGCGCGTAACAAACGAAATTTTCTCAAGCGATCGGATCGGATACAGGCGATAGCCGCTTTGCGTATCGTTTCGTTTGATGCCGGTGTTTACCCAAAACCAGAAATTTGAAAATTTATTTCCGAAGCTGCTCTTGCCAGGCACAGCACTTTGATTCATGTTTCGGGCTCCGATGATGATTGCGTTTGGGTTCTCCATCAAAACGTCAGTAAAGGCAGCCAGGTCATCGGCATAATGCTGACCGTCTGAATCGATCGTGATGGCGTAGTCATAGCCCAATGATCTGGCGAAATCAAATCCTGTTCGAAGCGCAAAACCTTTTCCCTGGTTCTGTTCGTAGCTTCTCACTTTCACCTCGGGAAATTCCTTCAAAATCGTTGCAGTTGAATCGGTCGACCCATCATTCACAACAACGATTTCGTTGGTGTAGGCAAGCACGTTGCGAAGAACAGTAGCCAGCGTTCCGGAGTTATTGTAAGTAGGAACGAGAACACAAACCTTCATCTCCTTGAAAACCTGTTGCAATGGTGTAGTCATTCCTGCTAGATAGATGGATTCAGAACAGCTTTCAATTTAAAAAAAGTAACAGTGTCAGCAAACAACGAAGCGTTAATGGCGATGCCTGTAACATCAGCTTTGACGGTGATAGCTGCCTGAACAACTTTATTAGCCCCCGGATCGAGCACCGACAGGAATTTCATGTTGTCAGCCTCTGACAGGATCAGTTTCTTGCCGAGATGGCGTTCCGTGAGTTCTTTCATTAATTGCATCATGCACACACCGGGCACCACGGGCTGGCCTGGGAAATGTCCATCAAATATCGGATGAGCCGCGTTCAGCTCAAGACAAGCCTTGACCTCACCGGCTTCCCCTTGAAAGTCCTTAACAACAAAAAGGGAATCGATAACCATCATTAGCGGATAAGTTTTTTCAGGTTGATCTGCATGGCAAAAGTGTGGTGTTGCAAAGTAATACTTTCAGGTCTTTGAACATCGGATCCGCTAAACGCGATAGTGAGCATCTTCTTCCTTTTGGATGCCGTTTCCAAACGCAGCAAAGAACCGCAATCTTCACGGGTAATTAAAAAATGATTCTGCTTTTTTTCACCTACGCCAAAATATTTTTCTCCATTCATCTCCCATGACTTCCACACCCGACTTTGAAAAGGAATTCCCAGGAGGAGCGCAAAATCATTGCGTAAAAGACGGATTACTGCTTTTTTGTCAAGCTGCCGGATAACGTAGTGGACTTTGAACTTTCCTGCTGGATCGTACCCAAAATCGAAAAACGTAACACCGGCCTCATTGGTAAAAACCACGCGCCTTGAGAAATCCGGCATTTCCTTAATCAGCAGCAAACCGCTGATGTGCTTACCAACCACGTCAATCCCCGCATCGTACCACGCAGTTGTGAGTGCGGGCGGCCGTATGGAAGTTAGGCAACGCTCATCTACTTTGACCGGACGTAAGCCCTTGTATTCAGAGGCACAGGCTGTTCCGAGCAACGCAATACTAAAAAGCAAAGATCTCATCGGGAACCTGGGCATTGAGCTTCTTTTCGGTAAAGGTAAGGATTGTTGTGTCACCGGATGGCTCGTTCATTTTGATCGAATCGACCGAATAGTCCTTTTTTTCAACGATGAGTACAATCGTCTGGAAAAATCCTTTCAGCGTTTTAGTCGTAGGAGTCATTTCCAGCAGATAGGCCTTGGGATTTTCAAACACCCGCGAAGTAAAGTCCTTGCTGTCGAGGATCGTTCCCTGGACACAATCGATCACGATTTTATTAACCTGCTGGAAAAGCTTGTTCGATTTTAGATTCACCGTGTTGGCATGACCTTCATCCTTTACCAGCATTTTCTCCCCATTCATCACCATCATATAGGCGAATGGCTTCTTATACTCCATCCTCACTTTATTGGCGCGCTTAAAACTAAAGACTCCGGTTGAGACAATTGTCTCCGTTAGTGCCGTCAGCGTTTTTTCCTGTCTGAAATTACTTGTGATGGAATTGATTTTCTGCGCTTCTTGCATGAACTGTTTCTTGAAAGACGATAAGTCGGCCACGGGCTGATAGCCGGCATGCTGACCAAACAGTTGTCCGCACACAATAAGAAGCAAAGTTGCAGTAAACAGACTACGCATACGCTTTTTCATTCAATAACTCATCTAACCGTACAATTCTTAAACCACTTTTCTGGATATGTTCGATCAATCGTGGTAAGATTGCAAGGGTGCTTTCGCTGGAATCGTGGAACAGGATGATGTCACCACCCTGTACAGTTGAGCTCACCTTTTTGAACAATTTCTCCGAATCCTTGATCACTGTATCGAGTGACCGAATCGACCAGCCGATGGTCTTAAATCCACCCTGCCGGATGGCACTTGCCACCATGGGATTAGTAACTCCGTAGGGCGGGCGAAAGAAGTTAGGCCTCACCCCCAGCGTTTCGAAAATGACTTCGTTCGTATCAGCGAGTTCACGATGAATAGCGCCCGCTGTTTGCAAATCAAAAAGCTTACCATGCCAGTAACTGTGATTGCCAACAATATGACCTTTCGAGTTGATCCTAGTAAGCAGGGTTGGATTTTCTTTGATTCGATTTCCGATGCAAAAGAAGGCTGCTGAAACCTGGTAATGTTCCAACACCGCCAGGATCTGATCGGTCATGCCAGGAATTGGTCCATCGTCAAACGTAAGCGCAACTTGGTTCAAACTTCTCTCTCCGCTTGACCTTACATCAACAAAAAATTCAGCCGACAACACGATGCTCCCATACGCCTGCATCAAAGAATATACGAGGATGATCAACAAATAGATCCAAAGCGGAATTTCAGAAAAATTATCACTGATCATAATAGTGATCAGGGCGAGCACAAAAAAAATATTTACTGTTTTGTTCTTTAGCATGCTGAAAGGCTAATCGCAGCGTAATGTGTGCCAAAATACCGATTAAGCACCAGAATATTTCTGATCGTTGCCGTAGTGCCTGCCAGCAGTACAGGATCTGGAACGACCTGAGTTTGCAGAATCGTTGCAGCCAGCCACACCCCAAAGGACGAGGCTACCGGGCTTTCGCCCGACACGTGCTTAAAGTACGCGGTTGCGGGAAACAACTCGCTACACGTTTGCTTGAGGTTGTCAGTATCATCCTCCTCACCGATACCAAGAAGCACGAGATCGCACTTTGTTTCAACGCCATTGAGATAAGTAACAACATCATTCAACCGCGGCTTGTACCAGGTTGAAACGGAATCGATGCAGGCAATGGATTTTTCCCGTTGTCCATTTACGACAAAAAATGCAGCACCCTCACCGTTGACAGTCTTGCGAAACATGCCAAAGCGTTGCTGAATGGAATGACTTGCGTTTGTTATTTCATCCACTCCCCCGATCAGAATATTTCGTTCGATGTCTTCGTGAGACTGGATGAGGGCATCAAGAAGGGCGCTTTCAAATGAAAATGCACCATGCGCGTAAGTCTGATTATAGCCCTGACACTGAAGAAGCAACGCGATCTGCGATCCGATTGTATTATGTGTCGATTGAATGAATGGCGTTGGATTCAATGCCTCCTCCCGATTCTCAATCATTTTCGATAAGAAAGTGCCTGTATCCTCAAGGCATCCGTAACCGGTTCCAGTAAGGATCGCGTCCGGCACAGCTACTTCCGCCTGGCGTAAGGCAATGGTGGCAGCCCCCACACCCAGCTTGATGATCCGGCTCATTCTTCGGATGTTTTTCGGATCGATCAATTGTGCGTAATCGGGTTCAATGGCACCGAATCGGTCCGCTGACGCGCGCTCGACATCGTTTGACAATGACTTTGCATTCCACGTTTGCTGCGGTGAAATGTTGCCCATGCCTTTAATGTATAACGCCATACTACGCCCTGGAAAAAATTACTGAGGAACAGTTCCCGCCAAATCCAAATGAATTACTCATGACGTGATTGACTGCCATTGATTCAAAGTCTTGCTGAGGCGTGAGATCGATATCGGGCATCGGCTGCGTGAATCTCAGGTTCGGAAACACACATTGATGTTCGATGGCCATCACTGAGAAAGCAGCTTCAACGCCCCCGCATGCCCCCAGGGTATGTCCGGTAAATGCTTTCGTTGAACTAAGTTTTGGGACCTTGTGACCGAACATGCGCTTTACAGCAGTTCCTTCTGATTGATCATTATTTACGGTGCCTGTTCCGTGCAAATTAATGTAGTCAATGTCAGCAGGTTTGAGTTCAGCCACCTGGAGTGCCTGCAACATCGCGTTGTATGAGCCACGTCCTTCCGGGGATGAGGCTGTCTGATGGAACGCATCGTTGGTGTTGGCAAATCCGGAAACGTAGGCTTTTGCATTCAACTTTTGATCGCGAAGCACAGTGTCAGATACAAGCACAAGGTAGCCGGCACCTTCGCCAAGGTTTAATCCAGCGCGCGATGCGTCAAACGGACGACACGGCTCTTTGTCAAGGATCATCAGGCTGTTAAAACCATTCAAGGTGAACTTTGTGAGCGCATCGGTTCCTCCGGCCACAACGATGTCGAGCATGCCGCGCTGAATAAGTTTTGTTCCGAAAATTATTGAGTTCACAGACGATGAGCATGCCGTGTTAATGGTCGACACATAGTTTCGGATTTGCAGGGCATCTGCTATCAACTCTGTGGATTTGCCGCATTCATGGTTTACGACATTCCTCAGCCGACCCCTTGAAGGATTTTTGAGGAACTCACCAAAAAAATTTTCAGTCAGATCCATACCTCCAACAGTGGTGGCCGAGATCAATCCTGTCCTAAGATGCGGAAGGGTTTTAACGTCTGCATTTCGCAATGCTTCCTGGGCGGCATGAATACCAAGTAATGCAGTTCGCGTCATTGGCAGCTGTCTCGTTGTTGTCGCCAGTTCTTCATTGGACAGCTTTACCTCCCCCACAGGCAGAACGCCTTTGTGGATTGAGTCAAGCCTGGTTATATGACCAATGCCGGATGTTTTGGATTGAAAAGCGCGCAACGTTTCGGGGAGGGAATTCCCAATGGCGCAGATGGCACCAGCTCCCGCAACGTAAACTCTTTTTTTCACCTTCAGGCAGCGGCTTTGTTCGCTTGGATAAATTCAGCGATGGTCTTGACGGATTTAAAGATCTTCGGACCATCCTGAGGATTGGCCAGCTTGATTCCATAGTGCTGCTGCAGGAGAACAATCAGTTCGAGCGCATCGATGGAATCAAGTCCGAGACCTTCAACAAACAAGGGTTGGTCGTCTCCGATGTCTTCCGGCTTCAGGTGCTTAAGATTGAGCGCTTCAATGATCTGGCGTTTCAGATTAGCCATTAACTGTTCCATACTATCTGTTATAAAGTTCGTTGAGGGTCATTGCGTTATGAGGAAGGCCCTCTCCCGCTTTGTCGTGCAAATATAAGAAAACATCGTGGTGCTCGTTCATCACGTCTATCCATCCGGCAAGGCAAAGGTTGTCGCCAGGGATCAAGGAAACGTAGGTGGAAAGCAGCTCGGCATCGAACGCCTCACTGATAAAGAAAGCGTTCTCGCCTTTCATTTTATGACGGATGCAAATTTCACCGGCAACAATATTCGGCAAAGTGTAAACAAACAGCGCTGGACTGGGTACTGTCCTCGCGGCAGCTGCATAGCGCTTATCAGTATCGAGGCTCGCATGGGCATTCCCCAGGATCAATGAAGTCTTTTCGTCAGGCACCTTTTGGCCGCCATACCTTGTTCTAAACAAAACCTCTGCCGCCAGGAATCCCGCCTTGGAAAGATTGTCCATCTTATAAAACTTGGGATACTCGATTTCCAAAGCCAGGTACGCATCGACCAGGAAATCATCAAGAGGTTTTTGGCCCGAACTGAATACATCAACGCCATCCAGCTGAACTCTCTTGTTGACTATACGGCAATAGTGCGTTATCATAGGCATTCAGAAATCAGGTAGTCTCGAGGCGCTGCTGCACATCGATTAATTTCGCAAGGCGTCTCACGTTGCGCTCATGGTCCTTCACATAGGGATTGGATTGGTCCCACACATACCCGGCAAGCACTGAGCAAATCTGGCGCTTGATTGCTGCGTCCGAATTCTTGGCGAAAAATATTTTCTCGAGCGTTCCATCATACCACGCCATCACGTACGTGCGGAAGGTATCTACCCCCTGCTGAATAAGTTTTGTATACTCGTCCTCCCAGTTCACGTTCTTGCCCTTTAGTTTTTTTACGACTAGCGAGCTTGCCAAATGACTTGATACGGTGGCAAACATAACACCAGACGAAAAGATCGGATCGAGGAATTCTGTGACGTTGCCGGTCAGCACAAACCCTTTGCCGTAGAAGGAATCTGTCGTTGCAGACCACGCTTCAAGCTTGCGCGGCTCAAACACACGATCGGCACCGCCAAAGCGCGCTTTCAGGTAGGGATGGCCGTTGATCAAAGTGGTATACTGCTCATCCAGATCGCCTTCGATCCGCTCAAAGAATTCGAAATCACCAACGAAGCCAAGAGATGTAATGCCGGAGGAAAACGGGATTATCCAAACCCAAACTCCCGGAGCATACAAAACCACTATGATGCGATTCGGCTCCTCAAATTTCATCCGGTGCTTATCCTGCACATGAGCGAAAACCGCTTTGCGCGGATCCAGGTTTGAAGGTTTATCCAGCTTAAACAGGCGGGGAATAACGCGGCCATAGCCACTGGCATCTACAATAAATTTAGCTTTGATCTGCTCCTTTGCTCCATCCTTTGTTTGTACTGTCGTCAGCGAGCTCTCGTCTTCGAAGAATTCAATATTCGTTACCGTGGTTTCGAACTGAATGGGTACACCTTTGCGCTGTACTTCCTCAGCCAGCGTTAGATCAAATTCGGCCCGGGGAACCTGCCATGTCCAGGTCCATCCATTCGTAAACTGTTCGGTAAAATTAAAGTCTGAAACGCTATCGTCTTTTAGAAACTTGGCTCCGAATTTTTGCTGAAAGTTCTTTGCCTTCACCGCTTCGAGCAAACCCGCAGCTTCGAGCACTTCCATGCACCGCGGAAGCAGGCTTTCGCCAATCACAAATCGCGGGAATTTCTCGCGCTCAACAACGTTAACCCGGAGCCCCGCCTGATCAATGATGGAAGCGGCAATACTTCCTGCAGGCCCGGCTCCGATCAC
Source organism: Chryseosolibacter sp. (assembly GCA_036402075.1). GTDB lineage: Bacteria > Bacteroidota > Bacteroidia > Cytophagales > Cyclobacteriaceae > Chryseosolibacter. The sequence goes on from DASWTP010000284.1 coordinate 9,848, forward strand.
CAGCACATCTGTTTCTATCATGTTCTAATGGAATTCATTACAAAGAAACTCAGTTAAAATCACAATGTGAGCAACAGGTAGGTTTTTTTGTCAAAAGCTATTGGCTTTTAGCCACTGGCTACTGCCCAAGGCTACCAGCTTTAATAGAGCTTTACTTTGCTGTCACCCAGTTACGGTCTTGCAGCCGAAAGGCAACAGCCAATGGCCATTGCTATTTTGGTTTACACACAAGAAGAGTATGGCTAACACCAATAAGATCTTTCTGTTCCTCCACAACAAAGCCTGCTTCGCGAACGTAGCCAATAAAATTCTCCGAGTGGTACATCTGGCTGTTACCGTTCGCCATTGCAGTGAAGTACAAGGACGTTTGCTGCAGTGCGAACGCAGAGGCTTTAAACCTTTGCCGATTCCAGAACGGCTCCAAAATGTACACCCGACCATTTCCAGAAAGGGCTTTATGACAACGCCTGAGAATCGATTTAATTTGTTCGTCAGAAAAGCAATCGAGGAATTGGCTCATCCAGATCGCATCGAAATTCTGTGGGAACGGTAGGCTCTCGTCAAGAATATTAGTTTCGAAAAATGAAATGCGGCCCGACAGTCCCTTCTGGGCAATTTGTTTTTTCGCCATATCCACCTGGCCAGGCAAATCCATAATGGTAACCTGAACTGCCGGATCATATTCCGCACATTGGATGGCCCATTTGCCTGTGTTGCCACCGATGTCAAGTAAGGTTTTTGGTTTATTGTCGAACACATACGGCAGCACGTCTGGGAACGCGTAGTCCGAATAAAAATGATCGAAAGCAAACCAGCTTTTCTGGACCTGGGCCGGCAGCTTGGACAGGGCTTCATAGATGGTCGGCCAGTTACCAAAAACTTTCAGCCCTTCGGGCTTCTCATTCTTGACGCTTTCATCCAAATAGAACATTCCATTGTAACAGACGTCATGTATAAAGTCCATGTTGACTTTTGTCAGCGTGTCGTGCAGAAGAAAGGACGCTGTCTTGGTTACGAAATATTTATCACTGCGAAACGTAAGCAGCCCAATGCCAAGCGCTGCCTCAACCAGAACTCGCACACCGTACTGTGGAAGCTTTACCTTGCTGACGATCTCATCCAGGGTGAGTCCATTTACATTACTTTCGACAGCCTTTAAAATGCCCGAATCGCGAAGCACACGACTGGTTTGAAATACCACGGGGGCAAATGCAATCCATTGTGCTTTTTCTTTTGCTTCAAGTGCTGAAAGGGTGTCCTTTTCGTAAAAATCCATTGATAGTATAATAAGTAAGGCCGAAGTTAAGAATGTTTCTGCAGAACTATTGCAGCATTGCATCCTCCGAAACCGGAGGCAGTTTTTAAGACAGTTTTCAGATCGGTTGAGGATGACTCCTGGATAATGTTCAACGGTTGTGAAACACCACTCACAGAGAAACCTAATGATCGGATGAGTCGGTTATTTAAAAGGCTATGGATGCTAATGATGAGTTCGACCACACCCGCAGCTCCAAGCGTATGTCCGTAATAGCCTTTGAGACTATTCAGTGGTACATGGCTAAGCCTAGCCAGACTGAACGCTTTCGCCTCCATTTCATCGTTGTAGATTGTGGCTGTGCCGTGGGCTGAGATAAAATCAATGTCGGAGGGTTGAAGATTACTTTCCTCAAGGGCGGTTGTAATTGCAAGCGCAAGTTCTTCGCCCGTTCGTGAAGGCCCCGAAATATGATTCGCATCGTTGGTGAGCCCCGAGCCCATCACCTCGATCCGTTCTGCTGCCGGAAAATCTTCAGGTTTTGATGACAGTAAAATGGCGGCAGCAGCCTCACCCAGATTAATACCGGTTCGGTTTTTGTCAAACGGCTTGCAGGCATCGCTGCTCAACGCTCCGAGACTTTGAAAACCCGACACAACAAAACTTGTAAGCTCATCGGCACCGATCACCAGCGCGTGATCAAACGTTCCCGCCTGCAAATAACGTTTTGCCACAGTCACAGCCATCACACCAGAAATACACGCATTCGAAACGGTGATCACATTTTGAAAGCCAACATAATTCGCGATATGCTTTGCTGTAGCGTGAAGGCGGAGACGAGGATCGTCAGGTGTTCGTTTAAGCAAGTCGATATTTCCCTTTGTGGTCGACAGGATCAACAGCGTGCGGGACGATGACAGTGGGTAGCGAGAGATGATGCCCCGGATCGCATCGACACACATTTGCTCAAATCGCGTCAGGTCATTTTCTATGGTGATTCCCACAACCTGGCCCGCGTGGATTGGCGATGTGGTGATGGCAGGATCTGTTATCTCCCTGAGGCCCGACACCGAATCGACAACATTTCGAAAGTTCTCTTCGCTGGTGTTTCCGAGCGGAGAAACGATCGAATCTGCGACCACCCAAACGCTCTTTCTCGCTACAACAGGTTCCATTTCTTCTTCCACTTTTCGAAGAACTCCGGCATGGTGAGTTCAAGAGCAAACGTTCTGGCGTTCACAAAAACCTGCAGTGACTGGCCCGTAGCTACGAGGTTACGTGATTTGCTTTCGTAGATCTTATATTCAAACTTAAGTTTGGCCGCGGCAGAATTGATATAGGTCGTCTCAACAATAACGGAGTCGCCATAACGTAACGGCTTCTTGTAGTCGCAATTGACGGAGACGACCGGCACCGCCAGCCCGTTGTGATAAAAATCAAGGTACGCGATGCCGTAGCGCTTACCGAACGCTTCACGGCCATCTTCAAAATAGCGGATGTAGTGCCCATGCCAGACGATGCCGAGAGGGTCTGCTTCATTAAACTTTACAACAACTTCTGTCTGGTCTGTGAGCACGTTTTAGAATTTACGATAATATTTTTTCTTCCAGTTTTCGAATTCCTTTCGCTTGATCTTATTGATGATGTCGTAGATTGCGTTGGCCCAGTAATTTCTGAGACCAACTCCACCTGGGCCACCGGTAACACGTTCTGTAAACAAAACCTCTTTGGTATCCATGTTTACAAACGTAACCCACACGGACGCTTCGTCTTTCAGTTTGTTAAAGCTTTCAACATTAAAAATGATACCAATGCCCGTGTTTTTTTTAAAGTCGTAGTCGGCAATGATGGAAGCGATGTCATTTTCACGGAGGTGATTGTGATCATTTTCATCGTTAGAAAACATTTCTGAAATATCGAGGCTGGCATTATGATCTTTCGCCACATCCAGACCTTCGTCCAGGGCGTCTTTCTGAATGGCCGACTTCACATTGAACTTGTCATGCTCTTTCAGCATCAGGTCATTCCACGATTCCATCAAATGCATGACGTCAGAAGTTGAACCGAAACGTTCGCGATCACCGATGAACTTCGCACCCGTGAGATCAATTCCCAGCCACGTCACTTTGGTCTTACGCTCGAAGATGTCCTTAACGTCCTGCGCGAACGTTGACGTGGTGGTGAGCAGGATCGCTCCAAACAAGGCAAACTTACTTTTTAGCATATCGAAAGTTTTTTAGTTATGCTTTCACAAATATCCGCATTTCGCACCGGCAGCACTCTTCGCCCTCTCCATCCTTTACGATGCCCTCTGCCAGCGTTACATCCATCACCTGGTTTACGATACGGATAGAAGTGGTGATACGAGAATTTACCGCTGGAAGTTTAGTGATGGAAAGGCTCTTAACGGCCGCAATATACCCTAAAGGAACGGGAATTTGTTTAAGGAAGCACTGGTAGCCAACCTGGGCTGCAGCGGTCTGTGCAATGTTCTCCACGAGCCCCGGCTCCGCAAGTGTTCCTGCGTCAACAAAAATGTTGTCGTTTCGTATTTCAAGCTGAGTTACCGAATGGGTTTCGCTCGCTTCAACCAGGTCATCGACCATCACGATCGGATGTCGTTGCGGAATAAAGTCAGTGATATTTCGTTTTGTGGCCAGCATTAATTCATCCAAAAGTTATAATAATTAAACCACTGTTCGGGGTAGCGTTTCACTTTTTGTTCGAGGTCGTTTTTAAAAGTTTCGGATAAACGTTCGGAAAACTGCGTCTTCGTTTCGGTGTCGGTTTTCTTTTGCAAAGGGCTTCCGAAGAAATGATAGTGCGAGTGAGATTCTTTCATGGCGAATACGATGGAGACCGGCACATTGAAGCCAGCCGCGAGTTGGAACGGCCCAAGCGGGAAGATCGCGGGGGCACCGAGGAAATTTTTTGAAATAGTTTTATTTCCGGGAAGAAAACGGTCGGCATGGAGGCAGATCAGTTCGTTGCGTCCCAGGGCATCGCCAATAGCATACACGTGCGACATATCGTTTTTGATAACGATCACGTTGAAATTCTTGCCGCCCGTAACACCTTCGACATAGGCCTTTATCTGCTGGTGTTCGCCATCAAACATGACCACGTTGATTTTTGAGTTCAATCGCTTGAGTAAATGCCCTGCGGCTTCCCAATTGCCGACATGGGCGCTAAGAAGGATTCCACCTCTGCCCTGCCGCGCCATCTCCCGCAGGTTTTCTTCGCCATCGAATTCATAGCTGAACTTGTTTTCAATGCCTGCCATCACAATGATCTTGTCGAGCAGCGTTTGGCCAAACACATAGTAGTTACTGTAAATCTTAAACAAGGACTTAATTTTTCCAAAGCCGATGCGCTTTCGGAAATAATGATAGATGTGTCGGGATGAGGACCAGGAAAATAAAAAGTAGTAGAGCGAAACGAATCGCAACAAGAAATAGGCAGGCAAAACACCGAATGTCTTACAAACAAATACAAAGATCCTGTATCCGAGCTTGTTTCCTTTGGATTTGCCTGCCCACTGAGGCATATTATGCGCTCACCTTTTCGCCTACGCGGTTATTAACGTAATCGTAAAAATTCTGGAAGGTAACAATGCCCTGAAAGTCCTCAGGTTTTACCTTAAAACCGAAATTACTTTCAATCACCACCACCAGGTCAATGTAGTCAAGGCTGTCGAGTTCGAGGGTCTCGCGCAAATTAGCTTCCGGGGTAATTTTTCCAGCTTCAACTTCGAATTCTTCAACAAGGAACCCGTTGATCCGCTCAATTATGCTTTCTTTATCCATCACTTTAAGTATTCCATTTTTTCACAATCAGGCTGGAGTTCGTGCCTCCAAAACCAAAAGAGTTTGACAAAAATACGTCAATATTTTTATTCGTAGCCTTGGTAACAATATTAAGGTTGGCAGAATGTTCGTCAGGGGTTTCAAAGTTGATATTTGGGGCGATAAATGAGTTCTCCATCATCAAAAGGGAGTATACGATTTCGCTCGCACCCGCCATCCAGCATTCGTGTCCCGTCATCGATTTAGTAGAGCTTACAGGCGTTCTCGCGGCTCCAAACACATCGTTTATTGCCTGGGCTTCGCTCGCATCACCCGCTGGGGTAGAAGTTGCGTGCGCGTTGATGTAGTCGACTTGCGAGGCGCTCAAACCGGAGTTTTTCATGGCCATGCGCAGGGATCTTGCCGGACCTAAAACACTCGGATTAGAAATATGCTCACCATTCGATGAAAATCCGTAACCGATAATTTCACCGAGGATCTTCGCCCCACGTTTCTGGGCGGATTCCAGGCTTTCAACAATCACAGTTGCCGCACCTCCACTGGGAACAAGACCATCGCGACTTTTATCAAACGGGCGACTCGCTTTCGTTGGATCGTCTTCACGGATTGAAAATGCACCCAGCGCATCAAAATTTCCCATCGAGTAAATATTCGTTTCCTGCGCGCCTCCACAAATGATGAGGTCTTGCATGCCGTTACGAATGAACATATAAGCCAACCCGATTGAATGAGAACCGCTTGCACAGGCTGCGCTGATGGTGAAGTTGATTCCCTTCAACCGGAAAATAGTTGCCAGGTTCATGTTTACCGTTGAATTCAATACCTGGAACACTGAGCCCGATCCTACCATTACGGTGTCTTTTTTGGCACGGATGATGTCAATCGCTTCGATCACGGGCTGCGCGGAGCTATCGTTCCCGAAAATCACACCCACTTCATTCGCATCGAGGTAATCCTGGTCCAACCCCGCATGCTTTAAGGCTTCAACCGTGCTTACATAGGCATACTCGCCTTGCTCGGGTAACATAATCCGGGCGCGTCTGTCTAGCACACCTTTGAGCTGTGGCCGTTCAACAAAACCCGTCAACCCTGAGCGATAACCCATAGCTTTCCGTTGAGGGTCAAGAATGATCCCGGATTTTCCCTGGTATAGGGAATCCCTCACCTCATCAAGATTTTTGCCTATGCAGGAATAAATTCCTAAACCGGTAATTACTACCCGATTCATTTTATTGAGTGCTAGTTACTGTAAAACAAGGGGTTTGAAGCGGAGTGCAAAGTAAGCTGCATGCATACCATTTCAAGTACAGCAAAAATAAAGAAATTAATGAAGTTTACGCGGTCTGTACGAAAGGGGTAACAACACGGAGGTAATTTTCGAGTTGATTTTCGCGTAAATGAAGCGGCTTTAGAGTGGGATGGTTTTCAGCGCCTTTTAATTATTCCCCCGACCTGATGCCGCAATTGGCACTGCTGCGCTCCGCACCCCCTTTTAAGACCGTCACCTCGAAGTCTGCGCATTTTCATGGAAGTCAAAATCACTCCGAGAGGTTCTGACCACGATATAACTACCACGTGCTCTTAATTTAGGGCCTGCTCAGCTCAGTACCTCTCGATTGTGATCTCGCATTTCATAGTGAGTGTGTGGACTCGAGGTGACGATTTTAACTCAGAGCGTACCTTGTTATGAATACAATCCACCATTGATATTCACAACCTCTCCAGTAATGTATGATGCCTTCTTCGATGCAAGGAACACAACAATATCAGCCACCTCCTCGGCTTCACCAAAGCGTTGCATTGGAATAAGTGACTTCAGATCGGCTTCCTTGAGATCCTGTGTCATATCGGTCTTGATGAAACCCGGAGCCACAGCGTTTACCGTCACGCCTCTCCTGGCTACTTCCTGTGCCAATGCTTTCGTTGCACCAATAACCCCGGCTTTCGCTGCCGAGTAATTCGTCTGCCCGGGCATTCCTTTCAGACCAGAAAGCGATACGATATTCACCACCCGTCCAAACCGTTTTACCAGCATTCCGTTAATTACCAATCTGGTTACGTGATAAAAACCATCCAGGCTTGAACCCAGCACTCCCTTCCACTGCTCATCCGTCATCCACATCAGCAAGCCATCCTGTCTGATCCCGGCATTGTTCACGAGTACTTCGATTGTTTTGTCTTTGTTGGCTTCGATCCACCCGCCCAGCACATCGTCAACTTGTTTCTTGTCAGATACATCAAATTTCATGATGAGGCCATCCGTACCTTTTTGGCGAACAAGTTCAAGTGTTTTTAGTGCTTCCGCTTCATTGCTCTTGTAGTTGATGAGGAGCGTGTAGCCTTCTTCTGCCAGCTTGATACAGACCGCTCGTCCGATTCCCCGCGAGCCTCCGGTGACTAATGCATATTTCATTTTATTCTTTCCGATTACATGATTACAGCGTTCTGGTGCTGAACCAGGTATTGCTTAACTTTTTTAAGGATGTGATATTTTGGCTCATCTTCCACAAAAACAGGAATGATTCCGCGAATCTCATCGTAAAGCTTGTGTGTAGCGCCAGACAAGCGTGCATGGCATTTTAAATAGTCAATCGCCTGCATGAGCGAGATAGCCTGGATGGCAAGCACATCGAAGGTGTTATCGATGACTTTGCGTGTAATCAGGGCGGCATTACAGCCCATGCTTACAATATCCTGGTTGTCGTTGTTATTTGAAATGCTGTGCAGGTACATCGGATATGACAACGTCTGGTTTTCTGCCGTTGTGGAGGTAGCCGTAAACTGCATTCCTTGCATACCGAAATTCAAACCGAGTTTTCCAAGGTTGATAAATGGCGTTAACTTTTGGTTCAGTTTGTCGTTGAGCAGGTAGTTTAGCTGACGCTCCGACAGCATGCACAATTTTGTGATCACCGTTTTGAGCTTGTCCATTTCCAGCGCAACATAGTCGCCATGGAAATTTCCACCGTGGTAAACCATTTCACGCGAATGATCAATGATCGGATTGTCGTTAACGGAGTTTACTTCATCTACGAGAACCTTTTCCGCGAACGCTATGGTGTCGTACACGGGCCCAAGAATCTGAGGAACGCAACGGAGCGAATAGTATTCCTGAACCTTATCCGTAAAAACTGCTTCTTCGATCTTCCGATGGTAAAGGTGTTCTGGTCGTTTGCGGATCAGCTTGCTGTCGCCAAGGAACTTTTGCATGGCCTGCGCAACCTTTTGCTGCCCTACATGGTGTTTTACTCCATTGAGTTCGATGGAGAAATGGTCATCGAACGACTTCATCAATTCATTAGTGATGGATGACAGCATCACAGCAACGTTCAGCAACTTTTTTGCATGGATGACATTGACCAGACCAACGCCTGTCATGGCTGAGGTTCCATTCATCAATCCAAGTCCTTCGCGAAGGTGAATCTGAAGGGGCTTAATGTTTTCGGCCGCGAATACTTCCCTGGCCGGTGAAAGCTTTCCTTTGTACCACACTTCTCCTTCACCGATGAGATTTAAGGCAAGGTGCGCAAGCTGCACAAGGTCGCCACTGGCTCCGACACCACCGCGCTGAAAAATACAGGCGCTGATATTTTTATTCAGTAGCGTTACAATCAGCTCTGCTGCTTCGGTGTGGATGCCGGATGCCCCCTGCATGAGGCCGTTAAGGCGGGCCAGCATTGTTGCGCGCGAAAGGTCTTCGCTGAATGGGTCGCCCGACCCTGAGCTATGACTCCGGATCAGGTTATACTGCAGCTGGCGCTGATCATCTTCACTGATCTTGTATTGCGCCATCGGGCCTAAACCGGTGTTAATGCCATAGATAATCTTGTCTTTCGAGTATGACAAAAGGAAATCAAAGTTAGCCTTTACCTTGCTTAACGCTGAGGCATCAAGGGCCACCTTGTCTCCATCGTATAAAAGTCGCTTGAAATCTTCTGTCGACAGCCTTTGCTTTCCGACTGTAATCATATCCGGTATATGGAAGTTAAATGAGGCGTGAAGGTAGCAAAAAAGTGGAATGCCAGGAAGCCGGGATGCCAGGAATGACCATGAACGTGAAGGAGGCGGCCTTGCTCGTCAACGTTGTCAATGAGCCAGTAGCGTTCATGCACAAAAAAAGCGAAGGACTCCCCTTCGCCTTTTAATTGTTGTTAATATTTGGTGTGTAGGTTTCTTCCCGGTTACCGAGCCACCATTACCTGGCACCCGGCTAACTGGTACCTGATACTCCTACTTTGTACTCGACTGCAAGAGCTTCACACCAGACTCGCCCAGGTGTTTCACCAAAATTTCTTTGTATGCTTTGGTGTTGGTGTATCCTCCGTTTGCTTTGAAAAACTCTTCCATCACCGGGCCCCAGTCGCTGTTCGATGGCATCACAATGCCGAATTGTTCGGCAGCCTTGTCGCCTACCGGGTGACGCTTCACAGGCTTCTTAAGCTGAACGGCTTCGATGTAAAACGCCAGATCAAGGTAGGCCATGCCTGTCGGATCGGAGAATACTTTTTCAAGTGTCTCCTGGCTGGTTGTTGTCATCGCCACTTTCAGGCCTGGATAATATTTCGACTTGAGGTCTGCAATTCGTTTTTCATTTAACGTTCCTTTTGCAGTGTAGGCAGTGTAATTGGCAAACGTCTTCGAAATGTCCTCGAGTTTTGTCAGGTTCGGAGCGCTTGGCTGAGTAACCAGGATTGCGAAGTTGGTGATGATGGGCGGGCTGAACTTTACTTCACGCTTGCGCTCATCGGTGATCGTTACGTTTCCCAGGCCGAAGACTCCTCCAGAAGATGCTTTGGTCTTGTCATACATACCGCGAAAACTCGTTCCATCGCCCACAAATTTGGACGTGAGCTTCACTCCCTTGTTTGCGTTCACCCACGCCACAAAGTCGTGCATGATATCGACACAGATTCCGGTTAGCTCACCCTTTTTGTCTTTGTAAACGAAGCTGGGGGTTTCAACGTAAGCGAACGAGATCGTTCCGCTTTTCGCAGAACTTACTTTGCTCCAGCTGTCACCAGTAAACGTCTGGGCAGACGCAACACCTGTGACGAGCAGGGCAGCAAAAAATAGTTTAAGGTTCATTGGGCTATTTGTTTGGGTTAATGTTCACCTATAATATGGCTTTCCATCAACAAAAGAGCCGAAGAAGTAATATTGGCGTACTATTTACGACAAGATTAAACTTTTACCATGAGATTTTTTCTTTGTTTACAAACGCAGAAACGCCACGCTTGCAATCCTCACTTTCGCGTGCTTTGGCGTTCATTTCTGCCGCAAACGTTAGTGCATCTTCCAACGGGAGCGTTTGCACTTTTGCCATCATTTGCTTCGTAACCCCCATGCTATAACCTGAGTTTGACACAATAAGCTGTGCTGCAAAATGGATTACTTCCTCATCGAGTTCTTCTTTGGCTACAATCTCGTTGATGATTCCCATTTTCTTAGCCTGCTCAGCCGTAATGAGTGCACCGCTGAGGAGGAGTTGACGCGATCGCGCCTCGCCAATCTTGCGGATCAGGAAAACCATAACAATTGCCGGGATAAAACCAATTTTAACTTCGGTATATCCAAACTTTGACTCGGGTGTGGCAAAACTGAAGTCGCACACCGCTGCAAGGCCGCACCCGCCAGCAATGGCATGCCCCTGTATCTGCGCAATAACCACCTTCTTCAAACTATAGATCTGGAGAAACAGCTCTTTGAGGTGGTTGGAATCATTGAAGTTCTGTTCGTATGAAAAGGACTGGAGTTGTTGGAGGTATTCGAGGTCTGCCCCTGCCGAGAAGGCTTCGCCATTGGCTTTAAGGACGATCACCTTCACGGCATCGTCTTTTTCAGCATCAGCGAACGCAGTTTTCAACTCACTGACAAGATCGAAACTCAGGGCGTTGCGTTTTTCCGCACGGTCGAGGGTAATGAACGCGATGCGATCAAGAACCGAATATTTTACGTACCTCATTGTCTTTTCGTTTAGCTATCAGATCGAATTGCTCACATATTCTTCGTAAGCGCCATTGTGTTTAACGGAATGAACCCGTAATCCCGCAGCAGCGGCCTCTTTCAGAAACTGGCTGACGTAAAAATAGGAATTACTGCTGTCTAAAATAATCAAACCGGAAGAAGACCGGATTTTTTTGATATCGCGGACGTGCAAAGAATTGTTTGCGACTATCAAGATATCCGGAGTGACGTTATCAGGTATCCGCAACAATCCGTCACGTTTGTACACGATCAATTTTCCATGCCAATAAAAGATGTTTCCGCCAGGCACATGCCGGCCAATGCCAGACGTATCAATTGATTTCACATTATGGACAGCCGCTCGCAACCGGTTAGGGTGAATATGAAACCGGATTCGTTCCCAGTCGGAAATCAAGGCAGAATCAGCAAAAAAAAGAGCCTTGCCCCCTTCCATAAAGTCAAAAGCAGTTTGCCCCTGCACATTATACACAGTGAATTTCCGCAAAGCAAAAGACGCCCGATGATGCGCCCATTGCTCAAATGAAAAAACAAGCATGACAACGCAGGCCATGGCAAACAAATAGAACTTGCGAAACTGAAAGACGAGCACGACCAGTGTTATCGCAATCATGATCAGCCAGCTTTGAAAGGTGGTGATATAAATGTTTTCCACAAGACTGAATGGAAACCCTTCAACGACAAACACCACATAATTGATGAATTTGATCGACCATGTAAGGAGAAACCCCACGGCCACACCGAAAGCCTTTATAAAACTTACCGCGAGCAACAGAATTCCCAGGACAAGCACCGCGAATGAGCCCGGGATCACCAAGAGATTCGAAAACAGAAAGTAATTTGGAAACTGGTGGAAGTATAACAGACCCAACGAAAATGTAGAAACCTGCGCTGCTATGGATACACACGAAATTTTCCAGATCTCATCGAGCAAATAATTTGCTGGCGACCAAAGTTGGTACAAACCGGGTTGAAGGTAAACAATGCCCAGCACAGCCAGGTATGAAAGCTGAAAACCCACTGACATAATCAGGAAAGGATCGAACAACAAAAGGCAAAACGCAGACGCTCCAAGCGTGTTGTAGATATTGGTGGTTTGTCCGGTGGGCCTGGCCACGGCCATAAACGAGAACATGGTAACTGCGCGAAGCACGGAAGGCGAAAGCCCTGTTACAAACGCATAGAGCCACAGTAAAACGAGACTGATAATAGCCAATAACCACGGACCCGACTTCAATTTTAACAACGGTTTCAGCAGCCACATAATGATCATGTAGAGAATGCTGATATGCAAACCGGATACTGCCAGCACGTGCATCGCCCCGGTTGATGCATAGGCGTTGAGCAACTCATTGTCCAGACCATCGGTTACGCCCAGCACCAATGCAGAAGCCACAGCCTGCTCGCGCGCGCCTGTAACGAACTGCTCGAGGGTTTGCTGGCACCACCCCCGGGACAAATAGGCGTACTCAATGAATCGGGATGGAGCCTCGTGACCAATGCGCTTCACGCTGCCCTTTTTCAGGAAATGCTGATGAAAAATATTTCGAAATGACAGGTAGCGTCTGTAATCAAACTCGCCAGGATTTGCGGGAGACGTTAAGGCTGCAGGACACCCTTTAACCAACAGCACATCACCATAGGCGTAGGGCACTTCAAAATCTGTTTTGGCAAAATAGAGCAACGTCTTCGCTTTTTTCTGAATCCATTTTTGATTCGAAAAAACTTCCGTCACGAACCCCTCTGTTTTCCACGACTTGAGTTTTGAGTCGGAGTACCGCGTGATCACCACCCGATAGTAATGCACTGTATCCGTGTGAAAGCTCAGGTGATCGGATTGATGGGTGTGTTTTTGAAAATAGACGTGGCAATACCCGGCCAGGAACACCGCGGGCAAGCCAATCAATCCAAAATGTTGCTTTGGAAACTCAGTGCGAAGGAAGAACAGTAGCAGGTACATCCCGAGGAGAACCGCGAGGGATGCACATGAAAGCAGTGGCGAAATTATTCCCGGATTGTAAACACCGAGCAGAATTCCGCCAATAAACACCGCAGCAATTCGTATGAATGTGAAGGGGGTCCAGCGGAACAAGAGATTTTAGATTTTAGATTTACGATTTTAGATTTGGAGTGAGGCCTTTGACGCACCAACACTTACGCTGACAAATATTAGAGCATTCCTCTTGACTTCGGTTTTTTCACAACCGAAAAAATGGGTATGCGACAGGTCCGACATTAGCGACCCAGTGCATCCAACGGCCGGATGTTAGAGATTTTAGATTTTAGATTTTAGATTTGAGATTTGAGATTTGAGATTTAAATGAAGGCATGAAATGTCCGATGATCACCGACAATTGTAAATCCAATGTCCAGACCTTAAATAGAAATTTTAGATTTTAGATTTGAGATTTGAGATTTAAGTGAAGGCATGAGATGTCCGATGATCACCCGACAATTGTAAAATCAATGGCCAGACCTTAAATAGAAATTTTAGATTTTAGATCGGAGATTTTACGTTGGAGTGAAGGCTTACTTAAGAGATTAGTGGATGAGACCCTACAATCTTAAATCTTAAATCTTAAATCTAAAATCTCAAATCTCAAATCTCAATCTCAAATCTATATTTTCGCTCCTTCCGGATTGGATTCCTTCGTATATGCTTCAATGATATCGCGCACCAACCTGTGTCTTACCACATCTTTTTCTGAGAGCTCAACAAACCCGATGCCTTTGACTTCGGTGAGGATGCGGATGGCTTCTTTAAGGCCTGACCTTTGGTTGCGCGGTAAGTCGATCTGCGAGGTATCACCCGTTACGATCATTTTTGAATCAGGGCCCATACGTGTAAGAAACATTTTCATCTGCATGGGCGTAGTGTTCTGGGCTTCATCCAGCAGGATAAATGCATTATTCAAGGTTCGGCCACGCATGTAGGCAAGCGGGGCGATTTCAATGATCTCACGCTCCATATAATATTGAAGCTTTTCATACGGAATCATATCGCCCAGCGCATCATAGATCGGGCGCAGGTATGGATCAATCTTTTCCTTGAGATCGCCCGGAAGAAAACCGAGGTTCTCTCCTGCTTCCACTGCAGGTCGCGTGATGATAATTTTTTTGACGCGTTTATTTTTCAAGGCACGTACAGCCATGGCCACGGAAATATATGTTTTTCCGGTACCGGCAGGTCCAAGGGCGAACACCAGGTCATTGCTCTGCACTTGCTCAACCAGCTTGGCCTGATTTACGGTCTTGGCCTTGATGGAGGTTCCCTTTGTACCATACAAGATGACATCATCGGCCGATGAACCATCGCCATTATCCGGAAGCATCGTTTCAGCTTCCTTAGTGATGTAGTTTTGTACGTTTTCCTCCGTCACACGTCCGTATTTATGGTAATGATCAATCAGTGAATTGAGGATATCGTCAATCTGTATGATTTCCGATGTCGTTCCTTTCAGCACAATTTGATTTCCGCGCGAGACGATTCGGCTCTTCGGAAACGCTGCGGCCAGGGAATCGATATTTTTATTTGCCACCCCGAGAAAATCGATCAGGGAGATGTTGTCAAGATTTACGACTTTTTCTATCAATGATAAATTGTGTTTAAATGGTTGTTAAAATCTCTATTTTTAGCACAACAAAATTAACGAAATAAAAAGCACACTCGGGGTGCGATTATTTTTACAAAACGCCATAAAAATAGCAAGCCAGGATGCCCATCGTCACACTTTTAACGGATTCCGGGGAAAGCGATCACTATGTAGCGGCTATTAAGGCGAAAATTATCAGTACTAATCCCGGTATCGGCATTGTCGACATTACCCATGCTATTGCCTCGTGCGATGTTGGCCACGCAGCTTTTGTGCTAAAGTCCGTTTTCCGCGAGTTCCCGAAAGGCACTGTTCACCTGGTGGGCGTTAACGCTGTTGGCAGCAAAGGCGATTTACCTATCGCCATTCAGTTGGAAGATCATTTTTTTATTGGTTCAGACAACGGCCTTTTCAGCCTAATCAGTGAGAAAAACTATCAATATGCGGTTCAGCTTAACAGTCTGACCCAGGTTAGCTCAACGTTCCCGGAGCGGGATATCTTCGCACCGGCTGCGGCCCGGATCGCCAGTGGCGTCTCCATAACCGATCTTGGCAAACCGGTGCAAGCCATTAAACGAATGATCGACCGGCAGGTTAAGGCTGCGCGAAAACAAATTTCGGGTCAGGTAATCCGGGTCGACAACTCAGGCAACCTGATCACAAATATTCCGAAGGAGGCTTTTGATATCCTGAGTAAAGACAAAGGGTTTACCGTGCAGTTCGGAGGTGAAAAATTCAGGCGTATCCATACGCAATACAGCCAGGCCGAAGAAGGTGAATGTTTCCTTCTTTTTAATAGCCTGGGCCTGCTTGAAATCGGTATTTACAAAGGAAACGCCTCTGAATTACTTGGTCTGACGTATGACAGTATGGTAAATATTGTCTTTGAGGAATAGGAATTAGTCAGTAGTCATTAGTCACTGGTCATTAGGCATTGGGCATTGGGCATTGGGCATTAGGCATTAGGCATTAGGCAATAGGAATGCAGGGGTAGGGCTAACTGGAAGTGTTGGCCTTGAGGAATTAGGCATTAGTCACTGGTCATTAGTCATTAGTCATTAGTCATGCGGGACTACGGCTTGACTACGAGTGCTGGCCCGGGAATTTGGCACTGGGCATTAGTTAGTTTTGTTATTACGAAGACACTTGGTCCGTTAAGATCAGTTTTGGATTTTGGTTTTTGGTTTTTGGCTTTTGGCTTTTGGCTTTTATATCGTCATGATTATCCGTATTGTTCGTATGCATTTCACCGAAGCGGGAGTTTCGGAATTCCTCGAGATCTTCGAGAAGAATAAATTGGCCATCCGCAATTTTCCTGGCTGCACACATCTTCAGCTCCTAAAGGATGCGGAAGACGAAACCGTGTTTTCAACGTTAAGCCATTGGGATAATGAGGAGAGCCTGGAGGCTTACAGGAAATCTGAATTATTCGGCTCCGTGTGGGGACGGGTAAAAACTCTTTTTGCGGAAAGAACCATCGCCTTCTCGCTGAAAAAATTCATTGAACTGTAGCAGGCAAAGCGCTTGTCACTTAAGGTTCAGCAGCTTCTTCACCTTCTTTGCCAGCAACTCCGGGTTCACCGGTTTCACCATATAATCATTTACACCTGATTTTAGTGCTAAGTTTATAGCTTCTTCTGCATCATCGGACGAGATCATGATGATGGGTGTGGTCTTCTTTTGTTCGTTACGGATCAGGCTCAGGATCTGGTCGCCATTATAATGAGGCATGTGAATATCAGTGATGATGAGATCATAATCGTTTTGCGCTTTCAAAAGGCGGAAAGCTTTGTCGCCATCCTTCACCCAATACGCATGGACGTTCAGGGGTTCAAGGGCGACCTGGATAACCTTGGCAACAATAACATCGTCTTCACATACTAATATTTTCATCTTCGGTGAGGTTCAGGGCGAAAGATAGAGATTTTTCAACTCGCTGAGTTCCAAGTAAGAGAGGGAATATTGAATTTGCTCCTCACCCTATCCTGCCGATAGCTCACATTTTATCATTATCTTACGTAAAAATCCGATGTACGGCCTCTACACCCCTGTCCTGCTGTTGCAAGCATTCTGCATCTACCACGCCTATAGGAATGGTGTCGAGTATCGGTGGTATTGGTTTATAATATTATTTCCTCTGTTTGGGTGCGTTTTTTACCTCATTCATCATTTTAATAATCGCGCCAGCATCAACAACATTACCGAGGCCGTCAAGGGCGTGGTGAATAGTAACTATAAGATCGAACAGCTTGAACGGGCATACGAATTCAGTGATACGCTGACAAACCGGGTCAACCTGGCGGACGCATACATTACCGTGGGTCGAGCAGAAGAGGCGATCAACCTTTACAAGCAATCGCTGACTGGATTCATGGCTGACGATATTGGTCTGCGCATGAAGCTCCTTCACGCGTTGTATGTGAATCACAGTTACCAACAAGCGGTTGATCTTGGATCAGAAATGGAAGGCGACAACACGTTTAAAAAATCGCTTTCACGGATTGCCTATGCGTGGGCATTACACCACAGTGGCCGAACAGACTCGGCCGAGCGCGTTTTCCAGGATATGGATAAAACGAACACCAACTATGAGCATCGGGTGGAGTATTGCAAGTTTCTTCAGCAAGTTGGCAGGACAGACGACATGCGAACGAAAGCACAGGAACTTTTCAGCGAGTTTGAATTCATGCGTGGGCCCGAACGCAAGCTTCATCGCGACACTATCAATGAGTTGAAGGACCTGTCAACTGCCGCCACGGCTAACCGTTAGAAACTCTTAATCGCAGGGCGATTCCATCTTTTTATTACTTAGTTATGGAATCTGAGCTCTTCAGGAATCTGAATGAACGTCTGGGTTTGCCAGCGCGTTAACCAAACCATGTCCATGAAAAACTTATTGTTCCCAGTCTTCCTTCTCATCGGTCACTCGATCCTCCTTACGGCATGCCAGCGTGATTCAGCTAAGCTGCCGGAGGACGTGGAAGAGCGGATCAACCTTGTCGAGAATTCTATTCAAGCTGAAGGACGAAAGTGGACAATTGACCAGAGAATGGAGGCATTGAAAATTCCGGGTGTAAGCGTTGGTGTGATCCATAACTACAAGCTAGATTGGGCTAAAGGCTACGGGCTTGCCGATATCAAACAAAAACGCGAGGTAACACCATCAACGCTTTTTCAGGCCGCATCAATCAGCAAGTCGCTTACTGGAGTGGGCTTGGTAAAACTCGCACAAGACAATAAAGTGAGGCTTGATGAGGACGTAAATCAGTATCTCAAATCATGGAAATTTCCGTACAACGAAATCACGGGCAACGATAAAATTACGCTTAACAATTTACTGAGTCATTCTGCAGGATTGACGGTGCACGGATTTCGTGGCTATAAAAAGGGAAGACCAGTTCCGACCGTTTTACAAGTTCTGAACGGAGAAGTACCTGCTAACAACGAGCCTGTACGTTCGGCTGAAAAGCCTAATACGAGAATGCAATATTCCGGTGGCGGAACGACTGTCGCCCAGCTGGTGGCCATGGACGTTTCAGGTAAAGATTTCAACGCATTTATGAAGGATGAGGTTTTGGACCCGCTTGGTATGAAGTCAAGTTTCTATCGTGTACCGAACGAATCGGAACAACTTAATCTCGCCACTGGCTACCTGTACGACAAAACCGAAGTGCCCGGTAAGTACAACATCCATCCGGAGCAAGGTGCGGCCAGCCTATGGACAAATCCGTCAGACCTTGCAAAATATATTATTGAAACGCAGCTTTCGCTTAGGGGGCAATCCTCAAAAGTGCTGAACCAGGAATTTACCCGCAAAAGGCTCACGACTATTAAAGATGACGCAGCCCTTGGTGTTTTTATTCATTCAATCGGTAAGGCAAAATACTTCCAGCATTCGGGTGCGAATGAAGGTTTTCGCTGCCTCTATATTGGCGATTTCGACAAAGGGAATGGTGTAGTAATCATGGTGAATTCCGAGAACAACAAAATTATTCCAGAGTTGTTGCTCGCTGTTGCACAAGTGTATGCGTGGGACGGATACAGCGATTCAGGTATTAAGCTTTCGCAGGAAAAGCTGAAAGAGTATGAAGGATTCTACCAGGCTGCATTCAATAGTGACTTTTTTTTACAAATGGTGGCGACCGAAAAAGGATTGATGCTTCGACAGTTGTGGGATGGACGCGAAATTGTTTTCGAGGCCCAGTCGGAATTTGAATTCTTCAATAAAGAGATGCAGTTCCCGTTGAAATTCTCGCGAGACGCCAAAGGCAACATTGCCGAAGTGCTCGCTTTCAATCGTGACGTCTGGAAACGTGATCCAACATTCCAGCCAGTAGTAAAAAAAGTAATTAACCTTTCACCTGAGCAGTTGAAGTTACTGGAGGGAAAATTTCGCGTGAAAAACAACAAAGAGCTTGTCGCGGAGTTAACAGCAAAAGAAGGTCACATTCATGTGCGGCAACTTTGGGATGGCGGGGAATTGATTTTGGTTCCCGAATCAGAACTCAGCTTTTTCGTAAAGGATAATCCCTACCGCACCGTAAAATTCATTAGGGACAGCAAAGGCAATGTTGTCGAAATCATTGCTTTCGGTCGGGAGGTTTTGGAGCGAGTAGAATGAAGCGTCTCTGCACTGGTGATCCAGGAGGCGATCACTAGCTATTATTAATATTTTGCGCTGCGTTGGTTGCCCGTACAAGGAGTTTCGGTTCATTGATCTTTTCAACAAATGTGGTAAAGGAGGTGGTCGGACCGCGCCAACGAAGCTTGTCAACATTATCAAACAGCTTCGCATCTGTTCGCAGTGTTGCGAGCCGTTTGAACAACAAAGCATCCTCTCGTTTGTCACCCAAAATGTTTTTTGGAAAATTCTCAATGGAACCAAACTGGTTTACCAGCTTGGCAGCGCCCACCTTGCCGATTCCTGAAATTCCCGGGTAACCGTCAGCACTGTCACCGACAAGGGCCAGAAAGTCCGGGATGTTGATCGGATCCACACCGTATTTGAGTCGAATGGCTTTTGCATCGCGAATCGCTTTCGCTCTGCGGTCGATTTGAACAATGCGATCCTCTTTCACGCACTGGGCAAGGTCTTTGTCAGGCGTCCAGATGCAGACCTTATCAACGCGTGGATCGTTGTCAGCAAGAAATGCGGCAGAGGCTAAACCATCATCTGCCTCGAGTTCGATCATTGGCCAGACGGCAATGCCCATCAGCGCAAGCGCCTCCTCCAGCGGATGGAACTGAATTCGCAGTGCACGTTCGATGCCAGCACCTGTTTTGTAGGCCGGCCAAAGGTCATTGCGAAACGATTCAATCACATGATCTGTCGACACCCCAATGTGCGTTGCGCCTTCTTCGATCATCTGGAGAACCCCGTTGAGCACACCCACCGTTGCTGCGAGCGGTTTATCTTTCCCTTCGTTGAACTTTCGCTGGCCATAAAACTGCCGGAACAATTCATAAGTGCCGTCAATAAGGTGAATGATCATAGTAACCGTTTCAGTGATAAGAACTCAATTGGATGCAGTGTCTTTCCCTTAACCGCTAAATCGCTTATTACCTCTCCTATCACAGGCACGAATTTAAATCCATGTCCACTGAACCCTGCTGCCACAACAACACGCCCATTCGTACCCGGTAAGATATCGATGATGAAGTTCTCGTCTGGCGAGTACGTGTACAAACATGTCTTTAAAGAAATAATCTCTTCGCCTGCTCCCCGGAAATATTTTGACAGCACCGTCTTAATCGCGTTTTCCTCGGCAGGCAGCGTTTTGCGATCAACGTGGTCGGGATCAGTGACCTCGCCCGGGCGATGACTCGCGATTTTCATCCCGATGGGTCCGCCAAAGTTTTCATAGGGAAGCACGGGAAATCCATAGAACATTCCTAATGCGGGATCTTCAATAAACCAGCATGGAAAATTACCGAGTGCGAACCTTTCAGGCTCTCGTGGATCGATCCAGGCAAGTGTCTGTCGCGTTACGGTGAGTTTCTTTTCGAGCTGTGGTACTAATGAAGCCATCCAACTCCCGCCTGCAAGAATTACTTTGTCGCAAGCATACGTGGCTTTGTCTGTTTTAACGGTAGCTCCCGTGGCTGACTGGTCCCAGGTCAGAACCTTCTCACCGGTTTTTAACGTTGCTCCTGCGACCTCAGCTTCGACCAGGTAATTTTGTATGGCAAACTCGGGACGAACAAAGCCCGCATCGGGTTCAACCAACGTCTGATACGAACCAGGAATATTGAACTGTGGGAACTCATGCTGTGATTTCCTGAAATCATAAACATCAACAGCCACGTTGTATTGTTTGGCAGAAGTACGAACGCCTTTCATGGTGGGATGCGCCTCGTCACCGAAGTAGACAATCCCGGTGTCGTAGTAATATTTCTTCCCGGTTTGCCGCTCAAATTCTCTCCAAAGCCAATAAGATCTTTCCAACAGCGGTACATAATCCGGATGTTCGAAATAGGCTTTGCGGATGATTCTGCTTTGTCCTGCATGCGAGCCGAGGTCATGCGGTGGAGCAAACTGATCGATGCCTAAAACCCGGTAACCTTGCTGTGCCAGGAAATAGGTTGCCGCTGATCCCATCGACCCGATTCCAACCACAACAAAGTCGAACGCATTCTTCATAAGATCATTTGATCCGATTGTACTTCTTCAAAACGGCAACCAGCCGGTCGTGCGGAATTGCGTAAGCCTTATTTCCGTTTATACCCTCCATGGTTTCTGCCGCGATCATCGAGTTTACAATGGCTTCTTCAGTCGCTTCTGCTGTTGCCGTAAAGAGCGGATCCATCAAATCGTTTGGAAGCATTTCAAGCTTCGAGAGTTCGGTATCCGTATTGATGCCTGCATTAGCCGTAGAGAACGTGATAAAAATATCTCCCGATGAATTATTGCCTCGTCCGCCCATGACACCAATGCCGAGCGGAATGCGCTTCGCAAGCCGTTCAAGCTGGTGTGGCAGAAGCGGGGCATCTGTGGCGAGCACTACGATGATCGATCCATCTTTATCTTTCTTGTTAAGTGACGGCCGCAGGTCTTGAATTTCTTTTCCCACCGGAACGCCCGCAATAGTAAGCTGGTCACGACTGCCATAATTTGTCTGGACCAAAACCCCGAGGGTATAGTCTTGCTTATTGATCGATACTTTTCTCGAAGCGGTTCCAGTGCCCCCTTTAAAGAAGTGGCAGATCATGCCCGTGCCGCCTCCCACGTTTCCTTCTTTCACCGGCCCCGTGCTCGCAGACTCAATGGCTGAGAAGACGTGGTCCTTCTTAATATGAAAGCCGTTGATATCGTTTAGAAAACCATCAAATGTCTCCGCCACTACCGGCAAGCTGATATCACCCGAATAGCCCATGGAAGGAAATTTCTTCACATACCATTCGATCACCGCATCCCTCACGACACCAACACTGTGCGTGTTTGTAATCATAACGGGCGAACCGAGACATCCTGATTCTTTAACCCAGGCGGTTCCCGTCATTTCACCATTGCCGTTAAGTGTGTACCACGCTGCGAATACTCGTCCCTGGTATAGTTTTCCTTTCGGAAAAATTGCTGTGATGCCGGTTCGAACAGGACCTTTTCCTTCCTGCAGATCGCCTTTGCCTTCAATGAGCGTAGTGAAGCCAACTTCGACTCCAGCTACATCGGTGATGGCGTTGAAGACACCGGGTGTTCCTGGAAACGGTATTCCCAGGTCGCGCGCTCTCGGCTTTTTATCCGGAGGCTGAGCACACACCATATGACTTAGGCAAATCACGGTGATAAGGAGGATTCGTTTCATAGTCGTTGAAATTAAGATTATGGGAAATTGCCGGTTGGTTCAAGTATGCTAAAATTACTGGACTAATACATAATTCCTACTCGACTTCGCCACCGCGACTTGACTATTCAGGGCAGTGAAGACTCCCGATCCGATGAAATTCAAACTTGCTTTGGGATGCGCCCCAATGGGATGTGGTTTTTTCAGTCATGACTTGCCAGAAAATCAAACTTTAGCCATATTTGCACCCTCCTTCGCTAGAGGTTTGAAGGAATGGCAAAACAGAGCCTTGTTCGCCATTATTTTAGACCTTTAGCGAAGCCAAGCCTGAGTGGCGGAACTGGTAGACGCGCACGACTCAAAATCGTGTACCGCAAGGTGTGCCGGTTCGATTCCGGCCTTAGGTACTTTAAGGCAAGTCGTTCACAGCCCGTGAACGACTTTTTTATTTTATCGGTACGCAGAAATTGAGGATCACAAAGCCTCATGTGGTAGAATGGTCCACCATGCTATTGCTATGCCCGCTTGTGGCCTTTCCCAAAAATCAACAATGGCTTTTTCGTACCGAATGAGATCTCCGCAGACTTACTTGAAAGGAAAAGTCGTTCGAACCAGTCGCGATCCTGATTCGTAAACAACACTACCAGCGATGGATCAAATTTCCTGACCGCGTTCTTCAGGTGGAGGCTCAGTGAGTTTTCAATGTTAAATTGCTCGAGGTGAAACCTAACACCTGGAGTTTTCTCCTGTTTCGTCAGTTTATCGAATTTAGCCCGTACCTCTTCAAGCTGATACAGGTAGTCGTAATGCAAAACCGTCACTTTGGCTTTCACCTGGGCCGCAAAATCCTTGACAGTAGCTAATTCAGAAGATAGCGCATTGAGATCGGATGCGTACAGGATTTCCTTGATTGCCGTTTGGCGATAACTAACAGGGATGGCGAAAACCGGAACGGGCGATGTCTTAATGATAGCGGACGTGTTGCTGCCGACAAGTCTTTTCAACTTGCCTGCACCCCGCGTGCTCATGCAAATAAAATCGATGTTGTTTGCTGCCGCAAAGTTCACAATTGAATCCGTGAACGAGATGACCCGTTCTATCACGATCTCGAAACTGCCTGGGCGAATTCCAGAGTCTTTATAGATAGCGCGAACAAACTGATCCACTTTTTCGCGTGCTTTTCCTCTTTCTTCCTGAACATAGTCATTGAATTTCTCGTCTGTCCAGCGGGTGGGTTTGTTAATTTCGGTGCCATGATAAAAAATCAATGTTGACCCGGCCTGCTTGGCGAGTTGGATGGCAAAACGAATTCCGGCTTTCGAACTGACTGACAAATCGGTTGTGACGAGTACTTTTTTCATGGGGCTGGTGTTTTAGTGTAATGTTAACATGCTTGATTGTGGGAATGACTGAGTCAGGTCAACCGTTGCGCTGACTTTCGTCATATTTATGTATCCGTTAACGGATGCATGGCATAAATGTAAGCAAGGGTCCTCTCATGACCGATTGTTTTTCCTTTTTTTGAATAGCTTTTCGATCTCAACACCCGTCAACACAACGAGTGACAAGCCAATGCACGATACCAGTTCCCCCAACGAAAGCGGTTGCGTTTTAAATATCGTGTTTGCAAAAGGGAGATAAATTACACCGAGCTGCAGCACGAACGTCAGCAATACGGCCCCGAGCAATGGTATGTTGCTAAACAGGCCGAGTTTGAACAAAAATTGCCGATCACTGCGAATACCCATCACGTGACCCAACTGCGACAATGACAAAACGGTGAACACCATGGTTTGCCAGTGCGGCATGTCGTGGTTCACTGCCCAGGCTTCCGTGGCCAGCGTAATGACTGCCATCAATAATCCTACCCACGCAATGTGAATGCCGATGCCATCCGCGAATAAACTTTCGTTTGTTTTTCGTGGTGGACGCTGCATGATATCTACTTCCGCTTTTTCACTTCCTAATGCCAGGCCAGGCAAACCATCGGTCACGAGGTTGATCCATAAAATATGAATGGGAAGAAGCGGAATTGGCAATCCTACGAGGGGCGCCAGAAACATCGTCCAGATCTCCGCACTGTTACAGGTCATGATGTACTTCACGAACTTTCGGATGTTGTCGTAAATGTGACGTCCTTCCTTTACTGCTTTAACAATGGTTGCAAAGTTGTCGTCAAGCAAGACCATGTCGGAAGCTTCTTTGCTCACATCTGTACCACTAATACCCATCGCCACACCGATGTCAGACGCCTTTAACGAAGGGGCATCATTCACACCATCGCCCGTCATTGAGACAAAATGATTTTTCCTTTGAAGCGCCTTCACAATTCTCAACTTTTGTTCAGGCGACACCCTGGCATAGACCCGGATCATCTCAACTTTACTTTCGAAGTCCGCATCGTTCATGGCCTGTAGCTCCTTACCCGTGACTACGAGTTCATTCGCTGAGAGGATGCCAATTTGTTTTGCTATGGCTGCTGCCGTGGCTGGGTGGTCTCCAGTAATCATGACAGTGGTGATCCCGGCCGTTTTACATTCATCAATCGCTACCCTGGCTTCTTCGCGAGGTGGATCGATCATCCCCGCCAATCCGGCAAACACAAAATCTTTTTCGATTGTCTCGTGATTGAAGGGTGCGGGGATGCTGTCGATGATTCGATAACCAAACGCAATAACACGCATTCCCTCGGCCGACCAGGCAGAGGCCCGATCCAGGAGCGCTCCATTGTTATCCTGATCGGCTAACGTGGCGACCAACGACTCAACCGCACCCTTGCACGTGATCAAAAATCGCTTGTCCAGTTGGTGCACGGTCGTCATCAATTTCCGTTCGGAATCAAACGGAAGCTCGGCCACGCGGGAGAGTTTCCCGGTCAAGGTCGAAAAAACATCAGCGGAGAATTTTTCAAAAAAATGCTCGATCAACGCCACTTCAGTCGGATCGCCCGTGAACTGATCGTCTGCGTTCTTTTTTACATCCTGATTTAGCGCCATGGAGCACTCCAGGGCACCGATCTTATTGAATATCTCATCGCGGGTCGCACTCTCCACACGCACTACCTTCATTTTGTTCTGGGTAAGCGTTCCGGTTTTATCCGAGCAAATGAATGTAACCGAACCTAATGTTTCGACTGCCGATAATTTTCGAATGAGGGCGTTTTTCTTCACCAGTCTTTTTGCCCCGGCAGCCAGTGCAACCGTGATCAGGGCTGGAAGCGCCTCGGGAATGGCAGCTACCGCGAGCGAAATGGAGGTAAGCAACATCGTCATCGGATCTTCATTCATAAAAAATCCGACAGCAAAAAATAGCGCACAGATGAGTATAACGAGGTACGACAATTTCTTCCCAAAATCAGCCATGCGTTTTTGCAGTGGAGTCACCTCCTCACCGACTTGCAGCATTCTCGCAATCGCGCCAATCTCCGTAGACATACCGGTAGCGATCACGATCCCTTTTGCCCTGCCGTTTGTAACGAGTGTACTTTTATAGGACATGTTAAGCCGGTCCCCCAGCGCGAGGTCGTTTTCGGGAATGACTTTATCAATCTTCTCCACTGGCACAGATTCCCCTGTAAGTGCAGACTCATTCACCCGCAGACCGAACGCCTCTACGAGTCGAAGATCTGCCGGCACAATGTTCCCTGCTTCCAGTTCAACAAGATCACCGGGCACCAGCATGGACGAGTTGATAGTAACAAGCTTGCCATCGCGCTTCACATGAGCTTTCAGTGCAGAGATCTTTTTCAGCGCCTCCATGGCTTCTTCCGCCTTGTTTTCCTGAACGAACCCAACAATAGCGTTGAGAATGACAATAACAACGATGATTATTGTATCGGTAAGATCGCCCGCAATTCCGGCAACAACCGCTGCCGCCAGCAGAACAACGATCATGAAATCCTTAAACTGGTTCAAAAAAATCTGGAGGGGTGATTTTCGCTTCTTTTCCAGCAGTTCGTTAGGCCCAACTTCAGCCATTTTCTTTTGAGCGGCATCACTCGTGAGACCTTCAATGGATGATCCCAACGTCTTAAAAATCTCCTCTCTGGATAGCTGCCAGTAATTCATGTTGTATTCCATTTAGGCATCGCTAATATGGTTGTTTTCAGCGGAATAATGGCAGCACACATCTGGCAAAAACATCAGTAATCGATTGATGCGAATTGATTTCGCCCAGGGCATTTGCAATCAGCATGCAGGAGTATTGTCACTACTGGCAGCTCAAAGCAGGGACCGGTGCTTGGCAGATGCGTGTTATGATTTCAATGGAGGTTCGGAAGCACCTAGCATCAACGCAAGTGTCTTTAAGCGAGGCGTGTGATCGGCAATCAATTTTAGAATTCCCGCAAATGGAACGAATAAGATCATTCCAGCCATACCCCACAAAAGTCCGCCAATAAAAATTGATAGGAGCATAACCAGCGTGTTCACATTGAGGCGGCTGCTGACAGCGAGGGGAAAGATAACATTCGCTTCCAGGTATTGCACAAACGCAAACACACCAACGATCCCGATAGGATACCAAACTGAATCATATGTGATCCACGCCATAGCCATCGGAAGCAGTGCTCCAATCATAATACCAACGTATGGGATAAACGTAAGCAAAGATGCGATTAACCCGAAGAGTATGGCGTGTGGGACTCCGAGCAGCAGAAGTCCGATGCTGTTCAGTATTCCAACAACGAGGTAAACGACCCCCATACCTTTAATGAAATTGTAATAAGCGTTAATAGTCAGGGAAAGAATTTCAACTATATTTTCCCTGCGCTCACCCGGAAACAACCGTAGCAAAACCTTCAACCAAAGTTCGCGATAAAAGAGTATCAATACGGAGTACACGGGTATGAGGATCATTAACACGGTAGAAAAAGCGGAAGCAGAAATCATCTTACCAAAAAAAGCCAGTGCCCCACCCGTTGAGCCGTTGAATAACTGGGTCACCAATTTATTCTGCTCGGCCTTCGACACACCATAAGCTTCATTAAGGTATAGACTAAAGTCCTCCATCGTCTCACCGAGTTTTACTTGCACGGTGGGCCATTCGTCAAGGAATGAAAGCGTCTGGTTGACCAGTAAGGCAACCAGCCCGGAAAGCAACGCGGTTAAAAAAATCATGTTGATCAGAATTGCCATCATCCGGCTTAGTCCTTTGCGCTCAAGCCAGCGGCATGAAGGATAGATCACAAAACTGATCAGTGCTGCAAAACTGAGCGGAATGAAAATGTCGCGTCCGAAATAGAGGATCGCTGATCCAAACACAATATACTGCAGGATGGCAAGCGGGGTTGCTTTAATTTCCACTTCTCTGGTCATAATCAAACTCAGTATTATTATTGCACTGCGTTATTTGCAAAAATTAGGTCCGGCTGATTGAGTTGATTCCGGCACTCAGCCTTCTCGCTCCAGCAATCAATGTTTGCAAGCGTGGTTGCCGCAATGCCTGTGAGCGCTTCGTGGGTAAGGAACGCCTGATGCCCTGTGATGAGAACATTTGTAAAACTGCGTAGTCGGGCGAAAGACGGATCGGTGAGCACATCAGCGCGATGGTCTTCAAAAAACAAACCTTTTTCCTTGTCGTAAACATCAAGGCAGACCGCTCCGATATTTTTTTTCTCCAGGGCTTCAATCAGATCGTTCGTATTAACGACCGCTCCGCGCGAGGTATTGATCAGCACCACATTTCTTTTCATTTGAAGGAACCGATCCTTTGAGAAAAGGTTGCGAGTAGAGTCGTTTAACGGACAGTGAATGGAAATAATGTCGCAGTCTTTAATCAGCTCACCGAATTGTACATACCTGACTCCAATGGCTTCAGCCTCCGGATTACGGACGGGATCGCTGGCTAACACCACAGCTCCGAAGCCCGTCATGATTCTGGCGAACGCGACCCCGATCTTGCCGGTGCCGACTATACCCACCACTTTACCATGGACGTCAAAACCAGTCAACGTATCTAACCGAAAATCCTGCAGTTGCATGAGCAGTTGACTCTGAACAATTTTCCTGTTCACAGTCATGAGCATGGCTACGGCATGTTCGGCAATACTATAGGGCGAATACTCCGGAACGTTTGCAACCGCAATACCTGACTTTGTAGCAGCATTCAGGTCGACATGATCAAATCCAGCTGAACGAAGTGCGATAAAGCGCACACCCACTGACGCTAGTTTTTCGAGCACTGGAGCGGAGGCATCGTCAGATGTAAAAAGCGCTATCGCCTCGAATTCACTCGCTAATGAAGCTGTATCCAACGTCAGTCTCCTTTCAGTAAACCGAACCTCGTGTTTTGCGCCAAGGCACCTTTCCAGGTAAGGCTTGTCGTATGGTTTTGTGCTGTAAGCGAGTATTCTCATGGTTGATTCGTTTTTGATGATTAACAAAGATATCGGGTGCTGACATGGCTGGGGGGTGATGCTCATCAGACGAGAAAATGATATTTATCAGTTATATCACAAATAATCGATTGAATGTAAGGATGCACCCGTTCTATTGCGAGCAGATGATCTCAATCACAGGGAGGAATGACAAATCTCAGGAAATATGGCGAGAGCCCGATCTACCTTAGCATTACGAAACCACCATGGAAACTCATTACTACCATGTCGATATTCGCTGGAACCGCGATCGCAAAGGCATGATGTGCTCACCTGAAATTGACACACCACTCCTCACGAGCAAGGGCTGCATTGAAATCGCAACACCACCCGAATTCCCAAAAGGAATCGCAGGGGTTTGGTCACCCGAGCATCTCTTCACCGCCTCGGTGAGCAGTTGTCTGATGACGACATTTCTTTCCATTGCTGAAAATTCCAAACTGAATTTCCTGGACTTCGCGTGCCAATCGCAGGGCAAACTTGAAAAAGTTGATGGCAAGTTTCAGATGACCGAGGTATTGCTGGCGCCAACGATTACCGTATCGACCGAAGCAGACCGCGAGAAAGCAGAACGTGTCATTCGAAAGTCAGAAGGTGCGTGCCTGATTTCGAACTCCATCCGGTCAAAAGTGACGCTCACGCCAATCATCAAGGTAATAGAAAATAAACGTGTTACTCCTGTGTAAAACTTAATTGTATGCGAAAGATACTCTGCCCAACCGATTTTTCTGAGTCAGCACAAAACGCGGTTGCATATGCAGCCAAGCTCGCTCAAGCGACCGAAGCAACTGTCACGCTACTGAATGTTCAATCGTTGTTTGAGCTGGCTGCGCCCCAGGTTGCAGATGAAGATGAAGCCACGGTCAAGTCGATCCCTGACGCGCTCGAGGAACAGAGTTTGGAAGTAAGCAGATCCTTCCGAATCTCTTGCTATGCCGAAACACAGTCATCCTCGGTTTCCCTTACGCGGACGATTGCAGAAAAAGCCTCCGATTACGATTTAGTGGTTATGGGCACGAACGGTCCGGATGACATTTATCAATTCCTGACGGGCAGCAACGCCTACAAGGCTGCGATCAAAAGTTCCGTCCCGGTTCTGCTCATCCCCAACGGCTGCGGTTTTACCGAAATAAAACGGGTCGTTTACGCTTTTGACTACCTGACTGCCAGGAAACTTCCATTAGAACAACTTAAACCCTGGATCAAGGTTTTGAAATGTGAGCTCGCAGTACTCCAGGTGATGGAAGAAGCCTATAGCGAAGAATTTGAAGAAGAATTGAAGGAGCTCCAGTTTATTTCAAAATCACTCTGGGCGGACGATATCACCTTAACGTTTGACACGATCCGTTCGTATGAAATTGCAGAGAGCATCCACAGTTATGTGCTCCGGTCGCAGCCCGACATGCTTGCGTTGTGTGCTGTTCACCGCAATTTGCTAGAGAGATTCTTTCACAATAGCCTGATCAAAGACATCAGTTCGGTCTCAAATTATCCGGTATTCATTTTTCATCATTAGCGAATAGACTGAACCACAATCTATAAAAGCGTCAAAATTATGATTTCAGTAAAAGAAGCAACCTGCAAATATGTTCTACAACCCATGCCACTGGAAAAACGCGCCAGGACCCTTTGGGGACTTTCAGGATGCATGCTATGGAAAGGTGAAGTAGCGCTTTTTCAGAAAATACTGGATGAGCGCGCCTCCCTGTTTACGACCCTTGACGAAAAGAAAAGAGCTGAGCACTTTCCAAGTCTCATCACAAGTTATGACAAAGGCGGGATCATCGAGAACCTGCGTAAAAAATTACGTGAGCACGAAAACCGCCTCGCACAGCTACTGGAAAACGTAAACGGAGATGACACGCAATACTTCACGGAGTATGCCGCGTTGACGGAAGAAGTAGACAAGTTTTCAAACGGATTCATAGAATTTCGCAAGGAGATCTTGGGTTTCATAAAAGCGGCTAAACATTGACCGGTTATGAAAAAGCTTGTGCGTGTTTTAACTTATTCCGTTGGTGGCATTCTGCTTTTTTGGACCATCCTTACTCTTTGGGTCGAGCGAAAAGGAAAGGCTGAAAGCTTTAACTTTGGCGATGTTTCAGCGAGCACTTCGATCCTCATCGTGTATGACCCGGATCCATTCTACGATCTTGACAAACAGGTGTGCGTTGCCTTTGCCGAGACGGCTGCAGCCGGTGGCGCTTATTGCAAAGTTTCAACGGTAGCAGCGGTCTCTCCTTCCGAAGCCCGCAGCTACGATGCATATGTTTTTTGCGGCAACACATACAACTGGCAGCCCGACTGGGCAATCACAAATTTTATTGAGAACCTTGCTGATCTCTCGTCAAAAAGAGTCGTGGTATTCACAGTGGGTGCAGGGGCAACGCAGGGTTCACAGCGTGCCCTTGAGTCGCTGGTCGTGAATCAGGGTGGTAAACTAATTGAATCTCGTTCACTTTGGCTGATGCGACCGAACGATGAATCTCGGACGGACGAATCGAATGTTGACGTTGCCAAGTCGATGGCGAGAAGCAGTGCGGCCGTTCTTGTAAGCAGTCTGAGACATTAGCTGTAAATCCGGCCAAGGCTGCGCAATTTGGTTTCTGCGAGTATTTTTATCTTCCGCTCGCTCAGCTGGAGATATTTTTTCGTCTTAAAATCCGAGAGCGCACGGAAAATTGATTCAACAGACGATCCCACGAGGTATGCGATTTCTTCCTTGGTAAGCTCAGCATCGATATATCCATCGGAAGTCTTTCCGAAAACATTCTGTAGTTTGATTAGCGCTTCCGCCAATCGCTGACCAACCGATTTTGAGCGAAGACTTAGGATGACCTCATTCAACTGGAATGTCTCATCGGCCACGAGTTCGTGTACACGCTGGTAAATACTGGGATATGAGCTCATCGAACGTTTGAGCAACATTTTGGGAAGGAAACACACAGTAGCATCAGAAAGACATGTGGCGGTATATGCATTGGTAGTTGCAAAGAGACTTTCATGGCCAAGCGTCCCGCGATCAGCGTATAGGCCCACAGTGACTTTTTCCCCTTTGTGAGATTCTAATGCCACTCTGACTTTCCCCTGCTGGATGCAGAAGAGACCTTCAGGTTCCCTTCCTTGTTCAAAAATATTCTGACCTCTCCTTAAGTTGAGGCTTATAGCATTCCCGCGAAGGTTGCAGCGCTCCTGGTTCGACAGCTCACTTAGCACACTCTGTTTTAAAGACGCACATTCACCTGTACAACAATTTCCCTTCATTTCTCAATTGATTTCAATCTCTAAATGCACCGAATCCACTAAAAAAGTAACCGCGACCGGAAACATGGCCAATAATTTATTTAATCGGTCGAACCACCTCGTTGGCATATGACTTGCGTCATACTCCAGCCGCGCACCGTACCGGATCAGAAGGGTCATCTTACACACTTCGGCCGACCGTTTTCATGCAACCTTCTATTAGCAATCACACCTGGGCATGTCAGTTCTCCTAACTGAATTCAGGCAAGCTCAGTTACCTTAGATTAAACCGATAAGCCCCCTACGCTTGAAGACGAAACCTACAGAACATTGTTTCATAAATCTATGTAAGAAGTTACAAGGCGCGTTCTATTTGATCAGGTCAAACGTAGCCGAATCGATTGAATACCGCCCCGCTCAGTGGAACGCCCTGACTGGCTATTCCGTTCAGGAACTGGAGCAGAAAAAAACGAAATTCTTTTTCGGGATCATTCATCCCGAAGACCTCGAAGCTGTAAGGGCGGAAAAAATGTCGACAAAGGCAAATACAGATCTCAACTGTATCGAGTATCGGATAATATGCGAAAATGGTGACGTAAAATACGTAAAGGACCAATTTATCACCTACTGCACCGAACTGGATGAAACCTTCACCGAAGGATATATTTCAGAAACTCAACAGGTGAACATCCGCCTTCGTCTGCTGCATCAGCTCAAGGCCTACCGCGATGCAGTTGATGTAAACATGATTTCCTCGATTACCGACACACGCGGCAAGATCATTTATGCCAACGACAATTTCTGCAAGATCTCACAGTACAGCGTAAAGGAGTTAATTGGTCAGAACCATCGTATCATCCGCTCGGGGTATCACGCCCCGGAATTCTTTTCCAACCTGTGGAACACAATTTCAAGTGGCAAATTGTGGCACGGTGAAATTCTTAATCGAGCTAAGGATGGGTCAACGTATTGGGTTGACACCGTGATCATCCCAATCTTTAACGAGCAAAGGGTCATTGTCAATTATTTATCGCTGCGGATGCTCATCAGTGACCGCAAATTCGCAGAAGATCAAAATCGCACATACACTGAAATGCTCGAAAAGATCGCCTTCATGGTCGCCCATGAAATTCGCGGGCCACTTTGCCGCATCCTTGGGCTCGTCAATATACTTTCGCATGCTGATAACTTCTCCACGGAATCACAAACGGCACTCCGTTACCTCCAAACGGCAGCCAACGACCTCAACGAGCTGACCCGCGAACTATCAAACTTTGTTTTTGAGCATGAAATTGAATTGAAGATGAGAAGAGGCAAAAAACCAAATACGCCCTGAATAAATCCCCTGATAAATTATGAAAAGGATCACTCTCATTACGCGACAACAACTAAGCCAGATCACTTCGGAAAACCACGTTCTTAAGAACGATCTTGAAGCTGCAACAGAATTTGTCAACCAGATCACTGCCGGAAACTTTGCAGT
Source organism: Chryseosolibacter sp. (assembly GCA_036402075.1). Lineage (GTDB taxonomy): Bacteria > Bacteroidota > Bacteroidia > Cytophagales > Cyclobacteriaceae > Chryseosolibacter. The sequence continues at coordinate 43,367 of DASWTP010000284.1, forward strand.
CCAATGTCGTGGAACAACTGTCGCGACACACCTTACAACAGCACTGGAGAAGCTGCGTGACAAAACGGCCAACCTGCACAAGGAAGAAAAACAGCGGAACTGGGTTAACGAAGGACTGGCAAAATTTGCGGAGTTGTTGAGAATTCACCAGCAAGATAAGCTTGAAGATGTTTTTTATAAAGTCGTCAGTAATCTCGTTAACTACCTGGCAGCTAATCAAGGCGCGATTTTCCTTGCTAAAACGCAAAGCGAAACCGAGGGTCTTGAGCTGATCAGTTGCTATGCCTATCAAAAACGAAAATACGTAACCCGACAGCTTGCTCCGGGTGAAGGACTTGCAGGCCAATGTTTCCTGGAAAAAGATGTTATTTATCTGACGGAAGTACCCGACAACTATATCAAGATCACTTCAGGACTTGGCGAGGCGCTTCCGCGATGCATACTTCTGGTGCCGTTGCTGAACGATGGTGCATGTGTCGGGGTGATCGAGATTGCATCATTTACGCGTTTTGAATTATTCCAGATCGACTTTATTCGAAAGGTGGCGGAAAGCATTGCCTCTGCGTATACCAATATCCGTATAAACGCGCACACCCAATACCTCCTTAACGAAAGTCGAATGCAGGCAGAGGCGCTGAAATCGCAGGAAGAAGAGATGCGGCAGAATATGGAAGAACTTACGGCCAGCCAGGAAGAGCTGAAACGAATACAACTGGAAACCGATGCGCAGAATAAAATCTTCAACTCCATGGCCATTGTTTCCAAAACGGATGTTCGCGGGAATATTACCTATGTGAATGAAGAGTTCTTAAAATGGTCAAAGTATACGCGCGAAGAAGTGATCGGCAAAAATCACCGGATCTTAAAGTCAGGCCATCAGGCGGATTCGTTGTTTAAAGAGCTGTGGGATACAATAAGCAGTGGGCGCATGTGGCGGGGAGAGGTTAAGAACCGCGCGAAAGACGGAACTTACTATTGGGTTGATGCGATCATTGCACCCGTGCTTGATCACAACGGGTTGCCGAAGGAATATATTTCACAGCGATTCGTCATAAATGAAAAAAAAGAAAAAGAGGAAAAGATGAACCTGATACTCCAGGAATCGCAGGCGAAGGAAGAGGAGTTACGGCAAAATATGGAGGAACTTCAGGCCCAACAGGAAGAGTTACAGCGAATTCATCGGGAGATCGAGGCGCAAACAACGATCATCAACAGCACGGCCATAGTTTCGCGCACTGACGCACGCGGTAACATCACGTACGTCAATGACGAGTTCGTGAAATGGTCAAAGTATTCCCGCGAAGACGTGATCGGAAAAAATCACAGAATTCTGAAATCAGGTCACCAGGCTGACGAAATTTTTCACGACCTCTGGAAAACAATCAGCAGTGGCAAAACGTGGCGCGGGGAGGTGAAGAATAAAGCAAAGGATGGCAGTTACTATTGGGTGGATGCAATCATTGCTCCCGTGTTGGATTCAGCAGGGAAGCCTAAAGAATACATCGCGCAGCGGTTTGTAATCAATGAAAAAAAGAATAAGGAAGAGACCATGCGCAAAATCCTGGCAGAGACGGAGGCCCAAACGAAAATCATAAACAGTATAGCTATCGTTTCGAAAACCGATCTCAGGGGAAACATTACGTTTGTGAATGATGAATTCGTCAAGTGGTCCAAATATCGCCCGGAGGAAGTCTTGGGCAAAAATCACCGGCTGCTGAAATCTGGCGATCAACCAGATGAAATCTTTGAGGATCTTTGGAAAACAATCAGCAACGGAAAAATATGGCGAGGGAAAGTTAAGAACAAGGCCAAGGATGGGTCGTTTTATTGGGTGGACGCCATCATCGCTCCCGTGCTTGATGAAAATGGCAAGCCTAAGGAATACATCGCCCAACGATTTGTCATCAAAGACACCGAACAGCGTCTGATACAATTATGAGTACGGACACGTTATCGCTAAAGGTTTACACCGCAGATGAACTGAAAAAAAGAAACGGAATTGAATCGCACGAAATATGGATTGCATATAAGGGCCTGATCTACGATGTCTCACATTCGCCCTTGTTCCCTGGCGGCAAACATTATCGCCACAACAGTGGCTGCGACCTAACCGACCAGATGGCGCTCGCACCTCACCTGGACGATGTTATGAACAAATTCAGAATCGTAGGAAAAATATCGGATGAGTCACACTAAATACCCTGGAACAAATTTACCGTTTCCAGGTATTGCGGCTCGATAACATTCCAGCCGAGCGTAGCCCTGATTTCGTCCGCATATTTCTTTAAGCCAGGATTTTCGCCATGCACAACGAAGGTCATCTTCGGCTTGTCTCTGAAATTTTTCATCCATGTGAAAAGTTCCGACCGGTCTGCATGACCTGAAAGCGAAGTCATGTTCTCAACGCGGCAAAGCACGGGCACTTCCTCGCCAAAGATCCTTATCGTTGGGGATTTATCCACCAGCTTACGTCCTCGTGTTCCTTCAGCCTGATAGCCGGACACCAAAAGCGTATCCTGCTTGTTGCGCAGCCGGTGATACATGTGGTGAAGTATCCTTCCGCCTGTCATCATCCCACTGGACGAAATAATGATCGCGTTTCCCTTGATCGCATTTAGGGCTTTTGAGTGCTGTCCGGTCTTCACAAACACGAGCATGTTTGTCTCCATTTGCCGCGCAAACTCAGAATGATTGAATTTTACTTTATGATATTTTGGATATCGATAATAAAGGTACGTTGCTGAGGTAGCCATCGGGCTGTCGATGTATACCGGCACATCCGGAATCAGATCTGCCTCCATGAGCTGATGAAAATAATAAAGGAGCAGCTGTGTGCGTCCCACAGCAAACGCGGGAATCAGTAAGACTCCACCCTGGCGGAAAGTTTCGTTAACGATTCTTGCCAGCTCAGCCGGGGGATCACCGGCCGCATTGTCTTTATTGCCATAAGTTGATTCGATGAATAGGATGTCTGCACTTTCCACAAGGGCCGGACTATGAAGCATGGCATCCTGATACCTGCCAAGGTCTCCGGAAAAAACAATTTTCTTGCGCTGGCTGTGCCCATTGATAAACATCTCCGTGATGGCGGCACCAAGCAAGTGTCCGGCATTTCGAAAAATAATTTCAATCCGGTCGTGGATCGTGATTCTTTCGTCAAAATCAAATCGCTTCAAAAGCGGGAAGACTGCGAACGCATCGTTAGCCGTATACAGCGGCAGCGGATTCGAATGTTTTGAATATCCTTTTGTTGCCGCATAGCTGGCTTCCTCTTCCTGGAGTTTCGCAGAGTCGAGTAGCATAATCTCCATCAGGTCGGCTGTGGGGCGTGTGCAATAGATCGGCCCGTTAAAACCTTCCTTGACCAGCTTCGGCAAGTAGCCGGTGTGGTCAATGTGTGCATGGCTGATAATGACAGCATTAATAGATTCTGCATCCACCGGGAATTCCTCCCAGTTTCTCAGCCGTAGCTCCTTTAATCCTTGAAATAATCCGCAATCGAATAGAATGCGGAAACCATCGAATTCAAGCAGAAATCGCGAGCCGGTGACTGTGCCGCTTGCACCGAGAAATTTTACACGAACGTCCATCTTACAGGCAAATAAGCAGGTGAAAAGGTATCGATAAACTGACAAAAATCATGTTTCAGAGTGACTATCCTCAAAAGAAAGGATTTGAAGCCTAAATACTTTTGAAACATCAAACATCATAGCCATGAAAAAAATACTGGTTCCATTCGATTTCTCCAAGACCGCTGTTAATGCATTTCGGTTTGCCGTAGACGTTGCCCTGCAGTCAAAGGGAACAATCTATTTGTTGCATGTTATCGAGCTTCCCGTCATTAACGATCCGGTGATCATGCCCGTGATGACGTTTGAACAAGACTTTCTCAAAACGCTTCGCGACAAAGCAGTGGCGCAATTCGACAAAGTTATTGCCAAATATGCAACCGGTGTTAAGGTATCGAAAAATGTTGAGTTCGGCTCGCCCGCGCGAACCATCAATGATTTCGCAAACAAACAAGGCGTTGATTTGATCGTCATGGGGTCACATGGCGCATCCGGACTCCGCGAGATCTTCATTGGCTCGAACGCTGAGAAGGTTGTGCGCAACTCGTCTATCCCGGTGCTGATCTTCAAAAACTACTTCAAAGGTGCCATCAAAAACATTGTTTTTCCCAATACCCTTGATCTTGAAAAGATGCAGGACTTCACTATGAAAGTAAAGGCATTGCAAGCATTCTTCAAGGCAAAAGTTCACATCGTATACATTAATACCCCAACGAATTTTACATCAGACACGGTTACGCTGGCGCGCCTGAAAGCCTTTGCAAAACAATTCATGTTCAAAGATTTTACGCTTAACATCTTCAATCACCAGTATGAGGAAGAAGGTATCCTCGAATTTGCAAAAAGCATTGACGCAGATCTGATTGCGGTCGGAACGCACGGACGCAAAGGTATATCCCATCTGATCAACGGAAGCCTGGCCGAAAATATTGTCAACCATTCGAAGTCAGCCATCTGGACCTATAACCTAACGCTTGAAACCGCACCTGTATGACGTCATCCGAAGTAATCACTGACCTGAAATGTTATCACTGTGGTCAGCGATGCGAAGACATTTTGTGGGTGCAGGATAAATCATTCTGTTGTTATGGGTGCAAAACCGTTTTCGAGATTTTGAACGAGAACGACCTGTGCGAATACTACAACCTTGACAAAAATCCAGGCATTCAACGCACAAAGGTCAGCGAAGAAAATTTTTCGTACCTCGACCAGCAAGACATCAGAAAAAAAGTTATCGCATTTGATTCGCCATCATTCGCGAAGGTGCGATTTTATGTACCCGCGGTTCATTGTATTTCCTGTATCTGGCTGCTGGAAAACCTTCGGAAATTAAATCCTGGCATCCTCAAATCAGAAGTGAATTTCGCTCAGAAAGCGGTGGCCATCGACTTTGACCCTGCAAAAACAAACCTCTGCGGAGTAGCCCGTGCGCTCAGTCTAGTGGGCTACCCTCCTCAAATAAACCTCGACTCGAAAGGAGACAAAGCTGCCAGGCGTATCGATAAAACCCTGGTGTTGAAGCTCGCGCTGGCAGGGTTCTGCTTCGGGAACGTAATGCTCTTCAGTTTCCCGGAATATCTCGGACTGGACCATCATGACAAAGGATTGATGAGAATCTTCTCTTTCCTGAACCTCGCGCTTTCGGTGCCTGTGTTCTTCTACAGCGCAGCAGACTATTTCCGATCCTCCTACAAAAGTTTTCAGCAGCGGCAACTGAACATTGATGTGCCCATCGCTGCAGGCTTGCTCGCCCTGTTCCTGCGAAGCACCTATGATATTATTACCGCCACCGGCCCCGGCTACCTTGATTCATTTACCGGGTTGGTATTCTTTCTCCTGATTGGTCGCTGGTTTCAAAGTAAAACCTATGAGAGTCTGGCCTTTGACCGCGACTTCACTTCTTACTTTCCCCTTGCCATTAATCGCCTGGCAAAAGACGAATGGAAGCCTGCGGTCATCTATGACCTCAGAAGAGGTGATACAATTCAGGTTCGCAACATGGAAATTATTCCAGCCGACAGCACTCTTCTTGATAATCACGCGTACATCGATTATAGCTTTGTCACTGGCGAATCAAAGCCGGTAAAGGTAAACCAGGCAGACCTGGTGTATGCCGGGGGACGACTGGTCGGAGCTCCTGTTAAACTGGTCGTAGAAAACAGGGTTTCCCAAAGTCACCTGACGAGTTTATGGAACAACGGGGCATTCCGGAAAATCACGGAAAGCAAATATCAAAAAACCATTGATCGTGCTGCGCGGATTTTTACCTGGATTGTGATCGGTATTGCGATTGTTACCGCTGTGTACTGGCAAACGTATGATCCCAGCGAGATGTGGCTGGTCCTTACATCCGTCCTGATGGTGGCGTGCCCTTGTGCCCTTGCCCTCGCAGCTCCGTTCACCTATGGAAGCATGTTGAGAATTTTTGGCAAGAATCAATTCTACCTGAAGAACGCTGACGTCATTGAACGATTGGCCAACATAGATTCGATTGTGTTCGACAAGACTGGCACGATCACCCATGGCAGCACCCCGGATGTAACATTTATTGGGGCGCTTACAGCAGACGAATATGCCGCGGTAAAGCTTGTTGCTTCGTGTTCGTCACACCCTCTAAGCACGATTGTGGCAAAATCCATTCACACCAAAACCCCCGACCCGGTTGTCGATTTCCACGAGCTTCCAGGAAAAGGTATTCAGGGAACGGTGGGCGAAAAAAATATCCGACTCGGGTCGGCCGCGTTCATTGGCACCACTCCGCAACCCGACACTGCAAGTTCATACGTCTTCGTTTCTGTAGACGGAGCTGTAAAGGGCTTCTTCACAATCAAGGTGGCGGTGCGACAGAACATCGCTCAGATGATTAAACGCCTTGGCAACAAATGCACTGCGCTGTTGTCAGGTGACAGCGATGCCGACAGGCCGAAGATGAGAAACCTTTTCAACCCTTCGACACAGCTATTGTTTTATCAGGATCCCCATGATAAGCTGGCGTACATCAAGTCGCTACAAACCACGGGACAGAATGTGCTGATGGTTGGCGATGGATTGAACGACTCTGGCGCGCTGAAACAAAGTAATGTGGGAGTTGCAGTGACAGACGACACTGGCGTTTTTACGCCTGCCTGTGATGGCATCCTGAGCGGACAAAATTTATCTATTCTTGATAAGTTTCTTGAACTTGCAAAAACATCCACTATAATCCTGCGAACCGGTTTTGGCATCTCATTCTTTTACAACGCGATAGCATTGACATTTGCCGTCACCGGAAACCTTACTCCACTTGTAGCGGCTATCCTCATGCCGATCAGCAGCATCAGCGTTGTTGGATTCTCATCGCTGGCAGTTTCTTTTATGGCTAAGAAGACATTGAACTCAAACCAGTTTTAAAAATATGAACTATATATCAGGCGAAGAAGCACTCAAAATTGTTAAACCCGGCCAACGGGTGTTCGTTCACGGTGGCGCAGCAACGCCTCATTATCTGCTTTCAAAATTGGCGGAGCGTTCAGCTGAGCTTTGGAATGTTGAGATCGTCAGCATCAGCATGCAGGGCGATGCCGTCATTGCAGACAAAAAATACAAGAACAGTTTCCGTATTAATTCCCTGTTTGTTTCAGAAAACGTGCGCGCTGCCGTAAATGAGGGTCGGGGTGATTATGTTCCCATTTTCCTGAGCGAAATTCCAATCCTTTTTAAGCGGAATATCCTGCCAATAGATGTGGCGTTGGTTCAAGTGTCGCCACCGGACAAACACGGCTATTGCTCGCTTGGCGTTTCCGTGGACATCGCTGCAACGGCAGTCAAGACCGCCAACTATGTGATCGCGCAGGTTAATCCGAAAATGCCGCGCACCCTCGGAGACGGAATAGTGAAGATAGACGATTTTGATGCCGTGGTGTACCATGAAGAAGAACTACCGGAGGTCGTGTCCGGAGAGTCGACCGAAATCTCGAGACGAATCGGAAATTACTGTGCTGAGCTGGTGCCTGATGGCGCCACACTTCAGATGGGCATCGGTGCAATTCCGGATGCCGTGCTCGCCTCGCTTACACAGCATAAGGAGCTTGGCGTTCACACCGAAATGTTTTCAGACGGTATTATCCCGTTGATTGAACAAGGCGTGATCACAAACCAACATAAGAAAAAGTACCGGGGAAAAACAGTAACATCGTTCCTTCTGGGAAGCCGCAGGCTGTATGATTTCGTTGACGACAATCCAGCCGTTGTCGTGTTGAATGTCGATTACGTTAACGACACAGCAGTGATTCGGACGAACCCAAAGGTTACTGCGATCAACAGTGCCATCGAAGTAGACATCACAGGGCAGGTTTGTTCTGATTCCATCGGCACCTTTCATTACTCAGGCGTTGGTGGTCAGATGGACTTCGTGCGCGGGGCCTCATTGTCTGAAGGTGGGAAACCTATTATCGCCCTTCCTTCCATTACGGCCAAAGGCGTATCGCGGATTTCTCCATTTCTAAAGGAAGGCGCAGGCGTTGTCACAACGCGAGCGCACGCTCACTACATCGTGACGGAGTATGGAATCGCTTACCTGTACGGGAAGAATATGCGCCAGCGCGCGAAGGAGCTGATCCGGATTGCGCATCCGAACCATCGCGAGGCGCTGGAGAGAGCTGCTTTTGAGCGGTTTCATACCTATGAATTTGAACGAACTGTATACTAACATGACTATCATTGTTCTCCTGATCGGAATCAGTCTTACCATCGCGATGATCTTCCTGGTGGTCTTCTTCTGGAACATGCGCCATGGCCAGTACGATGACACCTATACTCCTTCCGTCAGAATGCTGTTTGACGAGAAAACCAGAAAAGAGCCGATCGACCCGGGTGGAAAGAAGTCAGCGGCCGATCGCAAGGCCAACAGGTAATTCTCTAACACACCGGTGATGTTAAAAAAAGAACGGATTCCGATCATTTTCTTTGCCCTGCTTTCCCTGGTGTGCGGACTATGGACAGGGCTTACCCGAATTGGATGGGATGCCAGAGCGTTTGCCCTGTCCGCACATCATGGTGCGATCATGGTAAGCGCGTTCCTCGGAACGCTAATCACGCTGGAGAAAATCATCCCCCTTCGAAACAAATTCCTGTATGCCATCCCGGTCATTAACGCATCAAGTGTCGCGGTCTTTTTCATCGGCCAACCCAGGGTAGCGTGTTATATCACTGTGGCATCGAGCCTGGCGCTTTCAGTTGTCTTCCTTCACTATTTAAACAAGCAGCGTTCTCTTGTGTATCTGCTCATGCTGGCCGGATCTGTATGTTGGTTAGTGGGCAACATCCTTATCCTTACAAAATCATTTTACCCACTCGCTTTCCCATGGTGGGCGTCTTTCGCCCTGTTCGTTATTTCGGCCGAGCGAATGGAGCTGATGCAATTTTTGCCAGTAGCCACGCTGCATAAAAGTTCCTTCGTCAGTTTGCTGGGCATGTTTCTGATTGGCTGCTTCTTCTCCTTTCACGGAGCCGGCAACCTGTTCTGCGGCTTCGCACTTATCGGAATCTCCCTATGGCTCATGCGGTTTGACATAACCGCAGTCAATTTGAAAAAATCTGGTCTTCCGCAATTTGTCGCGGTAGCCTTACTTGCCGCATACGCTGCGTTGCTTTTCACCGGTGTCTTTTTCATCTCATTGCCTAATCAATGGCTTTCATATGATGCCATCGTGCACAGCTTCTTTTTAGGGTTCGTCTTTTCTATGATCTTTGCGCACGGCCCGATAATTCTGCCGAATGTGCTGGGCATCCGGGTAACGCATTTTAGCCCATTGGCCTACGGCTGGCTTGCCATCCTTCATCTCTCATGGATGGTGAGAATTTTTGGCGACATTACAGTTCATCTCGTGGCGAGAAAAGTAAGTGGTGCCATGAGTGCGGTTGCAATTATAGGCTACTTTATTACCCTCGCGATCGTGATCGTAAGAAGCCACCGCCATGTTAAGGTCGTTTAGAATCCCGCTGCTATTTCTTTTCATAGGATCGCTCTTGGGAGTTTTTCTCCGCTGGCAGTTCATTGAACCTACACGCGGCATAAACTACTCCAATTTCCTGCATGGTCACTCACATATTATGTTTCTCGGGTGGGTTTTCAACGCGCTCTATCTCGCGTTTGTATTCAATCATATCGAACAGCATCGCCAACAATTTTTCAAAATCTTGTTTTATGTCCTACAGACCCTTATGGTTGCGATGCTCATCTCATTCCCGCTGCAAGGATACGGCTTCTGGTCTATTTCGTTTTCAACATTGCACACGCTCGGTGCATTTGTATTCGCGGTCAATTTTATTCGCCAAACGTCATCAGTTTCTTCCTTGTCCATGCAATGCGTGAGAATCGCGCTGATATTCTTCCTCGTTTCAGCCGCTGGCCCCTTTTCCCTCGGATACCTTATGGCCAACGACCTGGGCGCAACCAACTGGTATAACTTCTCCATCTACTTCTATCTGCACTTTCAGTACAATGGTTTCTTCTTCTTCGGGATCCTTGCATTGTTCATCAGTCAGCTTGAAAGCAGAGAGATTCAATTCAACGTTAATCTGGCAAGAACTAGTATATTGTTATTTACAGTCGCCTGCATCCCCGCCTATTTACTCAGCACGCTGTGGGCGAAGCCGGGGTATGCTTATAACGTGGCCGGTTCAATTGCCGCGCTATTGCAATTGGCTGGCTGGGTCATATTTTTAAAGATGGTTTTTGACGTGGCTTCAAGCCTTAGAAACAATTTCACGTCTCCGAGCCGTTCCCTCCTGACGTTGGCCCCACTCGCCTTAACTGCCAAATTCGTATTGCAAATTCTGTCTGCATTCCCGGTAATCGCGCAACTAGCCTACGAACTTCGCCCGATCGTGATTGCCTATCTCCATTTAGTACTCGTGGGGGGAATAAGTGCGTTTCTATTTAGCTGGTACATGGAAACAAGTTTTATCCGTGCTGATCGCGCAAAGGCGGCAACCCTGGTATTTATCGTTTCTTTCATTGGCATGGAGTGCGCCCTTATACTCAGTCCCCGGTGGTCTGCCGTGCAGCCGGTCCTACTCTTCTCCGCATCGGAATACATTTTCGGCTTCTCACTCTTACTATCGTTGAGCTATTTATTGTTCGGTCTTGCTTCCCGCAAAAAAGCTGACAAAAATCATCCTTTTGGTTGATCAGACTCATAAAGCAAAACCTGCATCGATGCGTTCTTTGCTGGCATGACCTCCATCGAAGATCAGCGCGCCCTTATTAAGAAGTACGATGTTCCGGTTCCACGATACACAAGTTATCCGACAATGCCGTATTGGGAAACCGAAAATTTCAGTCTTGAAAAGTGGATCAGTGCGGTCAAGCGTTCGTTTAATGAATCGAACCTTACCAAAGGGATAAGCTTATATATTCATCTTCCGTTTTGCGAAAGTCTCTGCACGTATTGTGCATGCAACACCCGCATAACAAAGAATCACAAAGTGGAAGCTGACTACCTGCGTGCGATCTTTAAAGAATGGGACCTCTATAAAAAAGTACTTGGTGGCATTCCGCAGATCCGTGAACTTCATCTGGGCGGTGGTACTCCTACGTTTTTTAGTCCTGATAACCTGAGATCGCTGATTCGTTACGTTCTTGAAGAAACGGCATTGCATGAAGACTTCGAATTCAGCTTTGAAGGACATCCGAACAATACGACCGAAGCACATTTGCAAACGCTCCACGAGCTGGGTTTCCGCAGGGTGAGCTTTGGCGTGCAGGACCTTGACGAAAGAGTGCAAAAGACAATCAACCGCATTCAGCCCTTTGAAAACCTGCAGCGTGTAACAAACCTCAGCAGGGATATCGGCTATCAATCCATCAGCTATGATTTAATTTACGGGCTACCCTTTCAAACGTCTGCGTCTATTCTGAATACGATCGAAAAAGTGCTCACCCTTCGGCCAGACCGTGTGTCTTTTTACAGTTACGCGCACGTTCCCTGGATCAAACCTGGCCAACGTGGTTATGAAGATGCCGACCTCCCAAGCGACCTCGTGAAACGTCAGCTCTATGAAACAGGCCGGGCGCTGCTTAAAGCAGAGGGTTATGAAGATGTTGGCATGGATCATTTTGCACTTCGCCACGATTCGCTGTATGTGGCACAACAAAATGGGAAGCTGCACCGGAACTTTATGGGCTACACAACAAGCGAGACGGACTTACTCATTGGCCTTGGAGCGTCCGCGATCTCGGATGCCAAATATGCCTACGCGCAGAACTTGAAAAAAGTTGAAGATTATTCGGCAGCAGTTGCAAACGACACATTTGCCGTCTTTAAAGGCCACTCGCAAACATCGCAGGATCTGCTTCTTAAAAAATGTATCCTTGAAATTGCCTGTGAAGGAAAGATTCGCCAGGAGAATCTGCTCATGGTATCAGAGGAACGCGTGCTTCAGCAACTGAGCATCATGAACGAAGAGGGAATCATCAGTGCAAACATCGATGGCTTCCAGGTAACTGAACAAGGACGCGCATTCGTACGCAACATCTGCAGTGTTTTTGATTTTCGCATGCATGACGCACAGCTGCAAAAACATCAGACACTTTTCAGCAAAGCGATTTAGACTGCATCAAATAATTCAATGACCCATTCAGCATCTGGTCTCGCTTCATGGCTCATCTCTACGCACTTCCGAATATCATTAGGCCATTCTGCCATAATAAAACTGATGTAAATCAGGTCTATGATATGATTCCGATCATAAGGCGCCTGGATTACCCCAGGTACTTTGCATCAAAGTAAAAGGACTAATAGACTTTACTATTCAACCAAAACTGCAAAACTATGAAAAAGCTGTTCGCTTTATTAATCCTGCTCGTATTGCTTGCCGGCTGTGGCAATGAAAAACCAAAAGATGAAGGAGGTGATGACGGTTACGATGACAATGAGCTTGCCGAAGCACCTAAAAAGGTGGATGATGGAAAAGGGCTGGGTGAAATCAAGGTAGTGACACTCAATACACCCCTTGAGCAAGAACGTATCATTCGAGGAAAAGCAATCTACGAAATGAAATGCTCTGCCTGCCATAAACTGACAGATCAGCGTGTGGTTGGTCCAGGCTGGAAAGACGTGACCAAGCGCAGAAAACCTGAGTGGATCATGAACATGATCACCAACGTAGACGTGATGCTGGACCAGGACGCGGAAGCACAGAAGCTGCTTGAACTCTGCTTGACGCGCATGCCAAACCAAAATGTAAGTGTTGGCGACTCTCGTGACATCCTCGAGTTTATGAGACAAAACGATGGAGAAAAATAATATTATCCCACAAACTAACTATATAAAATGAAAACGGTAAAAAAATTCGTATGGGTAGTGGCAGGAACTCTGGCTGCATTCTCCATATACAGTTGCAAGCCTTCCGGCCCTCAACAGGCAATGACGGGGGATGCTGCGTCTAAGGCATACGTTGCACCCGGCCAGTATGACGAGTTCTACAATATTGTATCGGGCGGCTTCAATGGACAGATCGGTATCTACGGGCTTCCTTCCGGACGTTTATTCAAAATCATCCCGGTATTCTCAACGTTCCCCGAAAACGGCTACGGTTACAGCGAAGAAAGTAAACCTATGCTGAATACGGCAAACGGGTTCGTTCCATGGGATGATCTCCACCACATCTCGCTGTCGACCACAAACGGTGAACATGATGGCAGATGGGCATTCGCAAATGGAAACAACACACCTCGCGTTGCGCGAATCGACTTGAAAACCTTTAAGACAGTTGAGATCCTGGAACTTCCTAACAGTGGCGGCAATCACTCATCTCCTTACATCACGGAAAATACCGAGTACGTTGTTGCGGGTACTCGCTTTAGTGTGCCCATCGGCAATAATACCGATGTTCCGATCAGTTCCTTTAAGGAAAATTTCAAAGGTACAGTGAGCTTTATCAAAGTCGATACCGGAGGACACATGAAGATTGCGTTCCAGCTTCTCACTCCTGGCGTGAGCTTTGACCTTGCGCGTTCAGGAAAAGGGCCGTCACACGGTTGGTTCTTCTTCTCCACTTATAACACAGAGCAAGCGTACACACTGCTGGAACTGAATGCGTCTCAAAAAGACAAAGACTTCATTATGGCAGTCAACTGGAAGAAAGCCGAAGAGTACATCAAAGCCGGCAAGGGAAAGAACGTCAAATCACGATACGCTCACAACACACTGAGCGAATCGACACACATGGCAACCTCCGAGATCCTCGAGGAAGTGCTCCAACTGGATCCCGCGGAATTGAAAGACATCATCTACTTTATTCCATGTCCAAAGTCGCCCCATGGCTGCGATGTTGATCCTTCTGGTGAATACATCGTGGGTAGTGGAAAACTTGCCGCACTTATCCCGGTATTCTCGTTCAGCAAAATGCAACAGGCTATCGCCAACAAAGAATTCGAAGGTGAATTCGCGGGTATCCCCGTACTCAAATATGAAGCTGCGCTGCATGGTGAAGTCCAGAAGCCGGGCCTTGGTCCGTTGCACACGGAGTTTGATGCAAACGGAAATGCATACACTTCCATGTTCGTGTCTTCGGAGATCGTAAAGTGGAATGTGAAAGACCTGAAAGTCCTTGACCGAGTTCCTACCTACTACTCCATTGGTCACCTGAGCGTTCCAGGTGGTCCAACTAAAAAGCCTCATGGCAAGTATGTGGTCGCCTACAACAAGATCACAAAAGACCGCTACCTGCCTACAGGACCTGAGTTGACACAGTCTGCCCAGCTCTATGATATCAGCGGAGAAAAAATGAAACTGATCCTCGACTTCCCAACTACTGGCGAACCTCACTACGCGGAGTCCATCCCGGCATCACTCATCATGCCGAAGTCGCAGAAGATCTATAAGCTGGAAGATAACAAGCATCCCTATGCGGCTCTTGGTGAAGGAAAGACAAAAGTTGAACGGAAAGGTAATGAAGTACACGTGTACATGACTGCGATCCGCTCGCACCTCACGCCTGACAACATCGAGGGCATCAAGCAAGGTGACGATGTATATTTCCACGTAACCAATCTTGAACAAGACTGGGATGTGCCGCATGGCTTTGCGATCAAAGGCGCCAACAATGCGGAGATCCTGATAATGCCGGGCGAAACCCAAACCCTGAGGTGGAAAGCTGACCGTGTTGGCGTGTTCCCTTTCTATTGCACAGACTTCTGTTCAGCCCTTCACCAGGAGATGCAAGGCTACGCCCGCGTGTCTGCACCAGGTAACAATGTACCCTTAAAGTATTCAACCGGAGAGATCCAGGACCAGACAAGTGGCGCTGGTCAATAGATCAAATCATAGTTTGCAGGTTGAAAATGGCCCCGATCCTAACCGTGTCTTCCGACAGGAGTCATTAATAAGGACGGGGCCTTCTAAACAAACGAAGAAATGAAAAAGCTGAAACCGATCTCGCGTGTTCTCATCCTTATCTCCGCATTGGCAATGGTGTCAGCATACTTTGTGCCGCTGTGGCAAATCCTGATGTGGGCGCCACAGTATCCCGAAGGTCTGCAGATGAAAATCTGGATCGATAATATCACAGGCGATGTCAGGATTATCAGTGCACTGAACCACTACATCGGCATGAAGCATATCGAAGTCAGTATGTTTCCTGAATTCGGCTATATGATTTATATCGTTGGAGCTATTATCGGTCTGGGAATCCTGGCTACGCTGGTTAATAAACGCATCCTCCTGGTGCTGTTTGCAACATGCATCCTGGCAGGTGGCGTGGCTGCATTGGTAGATTTTTACCTCTGGGGATACGATTACGGACACAACCTCGACCCTAGTGCACCGATCGTAGTGCCGGGCATGTCGTATCAGCCGCCCTTGATCGGAACGAAGCAGCTTCTGAATTTCACCGCCTATTCAGGACCAGACGTTGGAGGATGGATCTTCCTTGGTGCTGGCCTCCTCGCAATCGGAACTTTGACGTATGAACTCTATCTATCGAAAATGAAAACAAAAAACATAACAACGGGCGCGCTCCTTCTGATCAGCATCATGCTAATCGCATGCAGCGTTGAACCTGAGCCCTTGCAATTCGGGAAAGACGGCTGCCACTATTGCAAGATGACCTTGATGGACAACAAATTCGGAGCAGAGATCGTGACATCAAAAGGCAAGATCTATAAGTTCGATGACGTAAACTGCATGCTCAACTTCCATAACAGCGGCCAAGTTCAAACGAGCGATATGAAGAATGTGTTGATCATTGATTTCTCGCAGCCTGAAAAACTGATCGATGCACGAAACGCCCTGTATGTTAAATCTGGAAACATCAAAAGCCCTATGGCAAGCGGTATCGCGGCATTCGAGTCGAATGAGGAGCTCTTGAAACTCAACGGTCAGTGGAAAGGAATTGTTATGAGCTGGGGAGAACTGCAAACACAATTCAAATAACTCAAGACACAGTAAAGCTCACCGACTGCGAATAACGAATGAAACACATGTTGATAGCCCTGGTCTGTTTCTTCACCTGCGAAGCCCTTGCAGCAACCATTACGGTGCGGCAGAATGGGACTTCTTTGACCAGGGCGATTGCGATCGCCAAGCCGGGTGATACCATCCTTATCAAACCTGGTGTTTACAGCGAAGGCAATATCGTCATCAAAAAAAGCATCACGATCATCGGAGAAAATTTTCCCGTGCTCGATGGCGACCACAAAGTGGAGATCTTCACAATCCACGCTAACAACGTAACGATCACAGGACTGAGGCTCATTAACACCGGGGTTGCGAGCATCAATGATCTGGCTGCTATCAAGGTTGTGAATTCAAAAGGATTACGAATCATCGACAACCAATTCGAAAACACGTTCTTTGGAATACATTTTTCCAACGTATCACAATCGTGGATCGAAGACAATGTTTTTACCGCAAAGGCAGTTGCAGAACATCAGATTGGAAATGGAATTCACCTATGGAAATGCCACCACATCACCATCAACAACAATCGCGTCAAGGGACATCGCGATGGCATCTACTTCGAGTTCGTTACCAATTCACTTATCACCAACAACTACAGCGAAGGCAACATTCGCTATGGATTGCATTTTATGTTCTCGCACAACAATGAATACCGCAAGAATATATTCGTGAATAACGGGGCAGGCGTTGCAGTGATGTACACCACCGGTGTAAAGATGATCGACAACACATTCGATCACAATTGGGGCTCATCGGCATATGGCCTCCTGCTGAAAGATATCCGTGACAGTTTTGTTTCCGGCAACACATTCACCGAAAACTCAACAGGAATTTTTATGGAGGGATCTAGCAGGATCGAGTTCACTAAAAATTCATTTTCACGGAACGGCTATGCTATCAAGATACAAGCCAGTTGCGATGATAACGTGTTCAGGCAGAATAATTTCATAGCCAACACATTCGATATGGCAACCAACGGAAGCCTTGTATTAAACAAGGTTAGTGAAAACTACTGGGACCGGTATGAAGGTTACGATCTCGACAAGAACAGGGTCGGAGACGTTCCCTATCACCCCGTCAGCATGTATTCGATGGTGGTTGAGCAGATGCCTTCAGCTGTGCTGTTGTGGCGAAGCTTCCTGGTCTTGCTGATGGACAAAGCGGAGAAAGCTATTCCCGCCATGACGCCTGAAAACTTACGTGACGATTTACCCTCAATGAAACCTCATGATCTCAATAAAAACGGTAACTAAGAAATTTGGCAAACTCCAGGCGCTTTCGAATGTCGATCTGGACCTAAGCATGGCAAAATCCTACGCGCTGGTTGGTCCGAACGGTTCAGGCAAAACTACGCTTATCAAAAGCATCCTTGGGTTGGTGGTTCCCACCGCAGGCGAAATCTGGTTCAATAATAAGAGTATTGCCAAAGACTGGAAATATCGCGAGAACATCGGGTACATGCCGCAGATCGGCCGTTATCCCGAGAACATGACCATCGGCCAACTCATCGACATGATGAAAAATATCCGGAGCAATGTTACCCAACTCGATGACAGTTTAATCGATGAGTTCAAGCTTTACAAGATCTACGACAAACGGATGCATACACTTTCGGGAGGAACACGCCAGAAAGTAAGTGCAGCGCTCGCGTTTATGTTCAATCCCCCGGTGCTAATCCTCGATGAACCTACGGCAGGACTCGACCCAATCTCTGTCGAACTCCTGAAAGAGAAAATCCTGGAAGAAAAAGCAAAGGGCAAGCTGCTTATAATTTCATCGCACATTCTCAGCGACCTGGACGAACTTACAACGAACATGGTATACATCTTCGAGGGCCAGGTGCACTACAACAACTCAATCCAGTCACTCAAAGACGAAACCCAGGAAAAGAAACTTGGAAAAGCCATCGCGACAATGATCGGCCAGAAACAATTGATTGACTCAATTAATAAATAAAGTTATGTCACGCGTTATTAAATACGTTTTTTACGATATCCTGCGCACGCGTTTTATCCTGCTCTATACGCTCTTGCTTCTCGTAAGCACATTCGCGCTCTTCCAGCTAGACAGCGACTCCGGGAAGGTTGTTATGAGTTTGCTGAACATTGTGTTAATGGTTGTACCCCTGGTGAGCGTCATTTTCACAACCATCCATTTTTACAATTCATACGAATTCATTGAACTAATGCTGGCTCAGCCAATCAATCGAAAAGTTGTTTTTATTGGCGAATACCTGGCCGTAACCTCCTCACTTTGCGCAGCCTTCGCGGTTGGCATTGGTATTCCCATCGCGATATACGGAATCACACCCACCGCGCTCACCCTGCTCTTTTGCGGCATTGTGCTAACGATGGTTTTCGTCTCACTCGCCTTCCTTGCCTCCGTGCTTACACGCGACAAAGCGAAAGCCATTGGGATCGCACTATTGTTTTGGTTCTATTTTTCGCTGATCTATGACGGGTTCCTGTTATGGGTCGTTTATGCCTTCAACGACTATCCGCTTGAAAAAATAACGCTTACACTGATCGCGCTGAATCCTGTCGATCTCGCCCGGGTAATCATGCTGCTCCAGCTTGACATCTCTGCTCTTATGGGTTACACAGGCGCATTCTACAAAGACTTTTTTGGCAGCTCCTTCGGCATCCTGTTCTCCACCGCAACGCTCTTTCTCTGGATAGCGATTCCATGCCTGCTCGCGCTACGAATCTTCAGCAGGAAAGACCTGTAATATCGGCTGTGATATGATTTGAATCATATGAGGTGCGAGGCGTTTGAAGAATATTTGAATATAAAAGCTCATTTCTATGAAAACCAAGTCAATTTTTTCATTGATTATTACCTCGCTCCTCCTGGCTTTCGCTTGCACTAAGCCAACACAGGAAATAGCGGTCACAGCGCATACCACGCAGCCCGGACAGTCTGCGGTGAAGGACGATGAATCAAAAAAGAACATTGTACAGACCGCCATCGCATCACCTGATCACAAAACTTTAGTGGCCGCACTTAAAGCGGCTGAGTATGTTGATGCACTTTCAAACGCTGGCCCGTTTACCGTTTTCGCACCTACTGACGAAGCGTTTGCTAAGCTCCCTGAGGGCACTGTTGAAAAGCTGACGAGGCCCGAAAATAAATCAACACTGCAAGACATACTGGAATATCATGTGTACGTGGGCGTCATTCGCGAATCTATGGTGCAGGGCAACCTCAATCTGAACCAGGTGAACGGTAAGAACGTGTTCCTCACAAAAAAAGATGGAAAACTGCAAGTTAATGAAGCGAACATTATCGCAACAGTTGAGACTTCCAACGGCATCATTTACGTAACCGACAAGGTCTTATTGCCTCAATAATGGTACCCAAAAGTGAGACAACAAAAGTGTCCATGAACGAAGCGAAGCAAGATATCCTGACACGCAATGAGGTGATCACGATGGTTGATCATTTTTACGCGAAGGTAAAGGAAGACAAACTGCTGCGCGCGGTCTTCGCGCATGTAGACTGGGCTCATCATTTACCAATCATGTATAACTTCTGGTCATCGATGCTTTTCGGTGACCAGCGTTATCGCGGCAATCCTCTGCAAAGGCACCTGCACCTGGCCATTGACCAAAGGCATTTCCAACAGTGGCTTATTCTCTTTTATGAAACCATTGACGAAAACTTCACAGGAGAGAAAGCGGAGGAAGTAAAAATGCGGGCCAGGGCAATCGCAGGAGTGTTTCAGGTGAAGATGGGATTGATTCAGGTGCCTGGCAGAGATCCTGCTCCTTTGCCTTCTTCGGATTGACGCCATTGCTCATGAGTGCCAACCAGGGCTCTTCTTCAACAACCACACAATATGGTTAGGTGTTCCCTACCGCTTCCAGTGTCAAACGCTCCAAGTCAACTCCCGCTTCCCGGTCGAACGCACCGCATCGTCTCCCGCCACGTGGACGATGCTTGTTGTTAGGTTACGCGCTGCTATACCACCCCAACCAACGACCATTTTCAGGTAAGAAAACCGGATTTTTCCGGCCCTGGCAATGAGTGATTGACGATTTCTCGCATTGATTTCAAATTCAGCACGTGTCGCCTTACTCTATTTTGGTCCTTTCTTATTTTATCCGAGCCCACATATGAAAAAAACTATTGCTGCCTTAGTCCTCGCACTTGGCTTCACTACCTGCACCGAACTTACGGACAATACGAATGAGTCGTCATACTTCACAAAATCCGTTGGAGGAGAAATTTCACTCGATGATGGTGAGCGCTGGGCAGCCCGTTACGTCAGGGAACAACAAAACGGTCGAACACTCGGTGCCCTGAATATTCCGGCATCTGCACTGCATGGTTTTGTTAGCGGACTCGGCAACTATGTTGGTCTTCACTTTAAATATGGAATTGACGACCATGGACAAATTCATGTTCTGGTAGTTCCTAAGCTGGAAAGTAGTTTTTCGGCAGACCTGGCGCTTGATGCTTACGATGGCTCGTACATCACGTTATCCACTGTCACTTCCTGGACCCAGCGTTATGTTTCGGAAGATGCATCGCGAATCCGTTCTTATTTTTTTGGCCGCCACGTATTTGATCAGATCCTGTCGAAAGAAGCGTTTGAGAACCTAGAGGTGCGTCACGGCATCAGCGATTCCGGGGAGCAAGAACTGTTATTGTATGCCTGGAACACCCGCGAAACTTCATCGGGCCGGAAGCAAAGTAACGAGGTAGACGTTTATGATATGTCATACACTTGTCCGACCCGCTGCGATGAATAAAATTACATGGAGATGAAAACAGAAATCATTAGGTTCATCCAACTATTCTCGTTTGTCTCGGTGGTAATTCCGCTGATTGCATATTTAACCTCAATTAAGAAAGCGCCAAAACAGCATCATTTTATTGGCGCTCTGATCTTGATATCCGGACTAACGGACCTAAGCTTTTACCTTCGCATTTATACATCTCCAATGCTTTCAAACCTATACAGCATAATGCAATTCGGTATCATAACAGGCTTCTACTATAACGTGGTATATAAGAAGAGGGCTGGATTGGCAATGTCGATCTTGATAGGCGTTTACGTTGCAATACTACTGTTTAGCTTGATCAACTACGGCATTCGCGAAAACCTCACCTTTCTCTGGGCGGTCGGCTCGCTCATCATTGCCATCCATTGCTTGTCTTATGTTTTCAACGTTAACAGCATGGTGCTTGACCGCTATTTTGATATTCACCTACTAAGCAATGTTATTTTTAACACAACGTTTTTCGGCTATGGCACAATGACGTTTTTCATTTTTTTACTCACGAATATCGTTTTTAGTAACCATGATGCTGAAACAATTGACGCCTTCTGGAGCCTGCACAACATTATCAATATCCTAAAGAATATCGGATTCGCAATTGGATTCTACTACATTGGCAAGCGCGAGATCTACATGACTTTATCGCAACTCGAGGAAATCGCACAACGGCTGCGGGAGGAAGAAATGCTCGAACAGTAAATCTCACCCTGAGATAACGTCAACGACTCGCACTTTCTATCACGTCTCGCGCCCGATACTCCTCCGGGCTTTTGATACCACCAGCATAATACAATCGAAAACTGATTTTTGTCATAGCCAGCCTCGGAACGTTTCCTTATGATTGCGCAACGTTAGAACATGACAGACAAATTTATCATCTTTCTTTGCTCCGGGGCTGCAAAGGCCGGCAATAAGAAATTATCCTTTAGAGTTGCTTCCCAGCTGGAAAGCATGGGCGTAGGCGAGCTCGGCAGCCTGGAAAGCCTTTCACACCAGCATACGGTTGATCCTGCCGAACAGCGGAGAATGATCTTCATCAACGATTGCCGTTCGGGTTGCGTGAACGTGCTCACGCATGGATTCCAAAAAGAAAAATACGTTTACATTGATGTTTCTCCCTTTCTCACAGCCAAAGACTTCGACATCATCGAATTTATCCAATCGGAGGTACTGACTACTCTACATACGAAGTGGAGCTATTCAGCAGACACCGAATATCAAACCGTTTGACTTGACTGTAACGTTGCTTTTGAACAATGCGTCTGAGAAAGAAAAAACATGAAGCGCTTCTTCTTTCTTGCAGCCAGTTTATTGCAGCTTACCTGCTGGGCACAAAAGTCCAGCGAACGGGAATGGTTTGTAGATTCCAGGGCATTATTTGATCTGCGATACACGGCACATGACCGTGCAGCGTTGGCGGAGTACGCAATGCTCTTTGAAAACGGTGTCGCTGTCACGCAGGCATTCTTCGGATCAAAATTTCCAAAACGTTTTGAAGTAGTTTTCCAGCCAAACAGAAGCTCCCTGGATGTCACCTGGCAGCGCGATTGGAATGCCCCCGATTTCAAATCAGAATGCTGGATGGTGGCAAGCGGTATTGCGACTAAAGTGGATATTCTCTCTCCATCGCAGTGGAAAGCTGAAGCGTGCGAGCATAACTTCAGCGACAAGACGAAAACCCAGCAACTGGTAACGCATGAACTCGTGCATGTTTACCATGGTCAAAAGAACGCGAGTCCCGATTTCAGCAATACAAACGGCCTGGATTGGTTTGTTGAAGGGCTCGCCACCTACGCCTCAGGACAATGCGATTCGCTGCGGTTAGCGCAAGTATCAGAAGCAGTTCGCACAAATCAGGCGCCTAATACCCTCGATAAATTCTGGAGTGGCAAGCTAAAATATGGACTGGCCGGATCAGTAGTATTTTACATCGACCAAAAATACGGACGAACCAAGCTTGCGTCATTGCTCACATTCAACACGAAGAGCGAGGTGCTTTCCTCTCTTGGAGTCACAGAGCAAACGCTGCTAACCGAATGGAAGACGTTTATGCTTAAGCCTAAAGACGACAACTAGAACCGGATCTTGTGGCCTTCGAGGAAGAGCTTGCCGTCCTTTTCCATTTTCTTCACCGTGCGGATCACCGTTTCCACCCGTAAACCACTCATATCGGCAAGCTGTTGCCGTGTGTAGGGAACGATCACCCTGGCGTTCACTCCAGGTTTCACATTTTTGTTTTTGTAATATCTTAACAACGCTGCAATTCTATGCTCCGGCTCATACGAAGAGATTTCCGAAAGCACCATCGACTTGTACCGTAGCCGCTGGCACAACACCTGGTCCATCTTCAAGTGAAGGTCAAAGTTTTCGCGCAACATCTGCAGGAAGTAGTCTCCCGGCAGTTTCCATACTTTCGCTTTCTCCAACGCCACGACACTCCCAGGATATGGAAAATTTCCAATCAGTGCAGGTTCACCGAAACTCTCGCCAGGATTAAAAATTCCCTGGATAAATTCCTGGCCGTCATTGCTGGCAATGAACATTTTTACCGAGCCTTCCTCCACCTGGAAGTAGTCAGAGGCGTTATCTCCCTCATGAAACAGAACCTGGTCCTTACGTAAGCTGAGCAGCTTCGCATGATATTTCTCTAAAGTCTTAGACGGAAACATGGTTCTCCTTTTTCGGAGAAAATTAGAACCCATTTCGGTAAAAAAATATGATTTTTATCAGACTACATTATGGTGCACGCACCGCCTGCACAAGCCGCCTCGGCCTGTAATTCGGTCGCATCGTCAGGTTCATATACCCTGGCCAGATCAATCTCCGTAAGGCTCGCAACCAATTCATCAAAAAGCTCTTTACTGATATCTTCAAAAGGTGCCTGACGATAGTTACCATTGTCGAACGGAAGAACACTCAAGCCGTTATACGATGCCTTGTGCTGCCACATCCACTCCCCGACAGATTGCCACTCATTTTCCTTGACGCTTACTGTCGCGGAAACGTTGTTGGCATTGCTGCCATTGCGATAACCGCTGCGGACCCATTCGGTGTTGAATTTCCTGATGCGCTCCAGCAATGCCATTGCACTTTCGTTTCTAAGGATCGACCCTTCCGGGGCTTTCTGCGGAATTCGGATTATGGCCTGCTTTGAATTCAACTGGTCCTCTTCAATAAGTTCCGGGTGGTTGTCGATGAGGTAGGTGTAAAGTGCCTCATTTTTCCCAATGCGAACACGTCTCAGGTAGTAATCGTTATGCCATGCGTGGATTCCCGAAGACGTACCGAGAACGATCGATGAGGTTCCGGATGGTTTTATTGTTGTACAACGCGCGGCAAAGGCGATGCCTATTCTTTTTGAGACATCCAGGTTCACTTTTTTGACCACTTCCGATACTTCCTTCAAATCAAGCTCGAGAACCCGCCCACTGGCAATTCCCGTCATGCCCACTCCGATGAGCGCTTCACTTTCGGTTGTGGTTTTCCAGACTTCTCGCAGGTAGTGAAAATCGGTAAATCCAGCCTGAAGTGTTCCAAAGAATGCGGCCGCGGCAGCCCTCTGATTTAACTCCTCCTGATTTTCCACATCAGAAACATTTACTTCGCACAGGTTGCAGAATTGGAACGGCCTTAGCGCGATTTCACAGCACGGGTTGGTGCCCCAGTCGGTATTATTCGTAAAATAAAAACCAGGCTCACCTGATCCGGAGAGTTCAATCTTCTTCCACAATTCAATGAACTGCTCCTTTGTTGTTGTGTCTCTGGGCAACACCACGGAATTATTTGCCCGGCCGCGTTGTTCATTCAACTCCCACCAATTTCCGAATTTGCACGTCAGCATTTCCTCATCGTGATAGGAGAAAAGCGAGATCATAGCTGAACGCCTTATACCTCCGGCCAGAACAGCATTCGCGATATGACACATCATGTCGTGGCACTCCAGCGGTGTAAGTTTCTGGCCGTCAGTTTTTCGATCAAGGATTGCAGAAAGGTGGGCGACACAAATCTTGAGTGGTTCAGGGCCTGGCGCTTTCCCACCTGCAGTTACGAGGCGGGCACCTTTCGGGCGGATATCGGAGTAGTCAAAGTCGGGCAGGCAGTCACTCACACCAAAATAACCTTTCAACAGAACTTTAATGCAGTCGGCCCAGCCCTCCAGGCTGTCACCCACCAGGAATCTACGGTGCTTCTGTCCTTTTTTTACCCTTGGCAACTTTTCAACGTGTTCCGTTTGAACGGAGAATCCAACACCGGTGCCGCCCAGTAGCAGGAACATGGCTTCCGAAAATGCCCGGATGTCGTCAAGCGGCATGTATGCACAATTATATATCCGGCTGTTGTTCTTCTCAATCGCTGAGCCGGCAAATTGCATGGCGCGCATCGAAGGAAGCACTTTTCTTTCCAGCACAAACTTCATCTTTTCAAACACCTGCTCCGTCATCTGCGGATACTTACCAATTAACATGGAGGCATATCGCTGGCATATCTCCGGCCACACTTCCCTTCGCTGAAGTTCGGGTTTGTAGCGCGCATACTTCATGTGAACAACAAGGTCGCTCAGAATTCGTTGGTTCATTAACATACAACGGAGTGGATTTGGTTAGAGTGAACAGCTTCCGCCAACAGGGGCCTTATCTTTTACACGTTCAAATAAAATGTTATTCTCGAGATGAATGTGCTTCATCAGGTCGTGATCGAACTCCTGGAGTTTCTTGTAGGTAATTCGGAACGTTGGACAGGCAAACTCCGGAGGCGTGTAGTTGTTTGACAACATGCGAATCTGTTTGATAAGATCTCCCGCGAGGATGTGCTCGTGACTCATTGCACTCAGCGGGGCCTGAACGGTGGCAGCCAGCGGGTGATCCGGATGGCTCTGACCCTCAAGTCTTTTGATGGCAGGAAAAAGAACTAATTCTTCTTTATCCATATGACTCTTCAATTCCTCCGAGAGATCGAGAAATGCTTCGCGGACCTGGAGTAGCTCGAGGCAGTCGTTTCCATGTGCATCGCAAACTTTATCAAGAAATAATTGAAGGTCAGGAATGGCCGCCTTCACATACGTGTGATGATTCTGAATAATGAAGTCAATTAAGAATGCTGAGCTCCAGGCCTCAGGGCGAAACGTATCGCTTGACCCGGGCGCGCTGCCTTTCTGGATCTCGGCTCGTACACGATCTGGGTCAACTCCAATTCTACGGCAAGCATCAACAAGGCTGCGATGTCCGCCACAGCAGTAATCGATATTGTATTTATTAAATACCGCGAGCGCTCCTGGCAGGGAAATCGCGAGCTGTGCAACCGTCATTGGGTTTTCTTCAAGTGTATTGTTCGTCTCGGTAATCATAAAGTTTTTTATCAAATGTATTTGGACGTCCACCTGGATGTGTATGACTGGAGTCATAAAGAAAAAAATTCACAATTCCGGCCATAAACACAGGCTGAAAGGATTGATTACCAGCAAGCCAGAAAATCATGACAGAAATCAGGATTTCGTATGACCTCAATCATAAAGCGCGTCAGATGCCCGCTCTACTTTTATCACCGGAAAATGAAGTTTAACCCGAGCTAAATAGTATGGAACTCGAAAAATTCAGTTACGATAACAAAGTTGTAAAGGCGTTCATGATCGCTACGGTCATTTTCGGACTAGTGGGCATGCTGGTCGGACTCACAGCCGCCATTCAGCTGGTGTATCCGATCTTCAACTTTGATACACAGTACACCACCTTTGGACGCATTCGCCCCTTACACACGAATGCGATCATCTTCGCGTTTGTAGGCAACGCCATGTTTGCAGGCGTGTATTATTCGATGCAACGCCTGTTAAAAACGAGGATGTTCAGCGATAAGCTCAGCTGGATTCATTTCTGGGGCTGGCAACTGATTATTGTCGCAGCCGCCATTACACTGCCGCTCGGCATTACAACCTCGAAGGAGTATGCGGAGCTCGAATGGCCAATCGACATCGCAATCACGGTGATCTGGGTTGTGTTTGGCTGGAACATGATCGGCACCATCATTAAGCGAAGAGAGCGTCACATGTACGTTGCCATCTGGTTTTACATTGCCACATTCGTTACGGTAGCGGTACTGCACGTGGTGAACTCTTTTGAGATGCCGGTAACATTTTTCAAAAGCTACTCCTGGTATGCGGGAGTACAGGATGCGCTGGTACAGTGGTGGTATGGACACAACGCAGTGGCGTTCTTCCTGACCACTCCGTTCCTTGGAATGATGTATTATTTTCTTCCGAAAGCCGCTAACCGCCCCGTCTATTCGTATCGTCTGTCCATAATTCACTTCTGGTCATTGATCTTCATTTACATCTGGGCAGGTCCACACCACCTTCTTTACACTTCACTTCCAGACTGGGCACAGTCGCTTGGCGTAGTGTTCTCGATCATGCTGATCGCTCCATCATGGGGCGGGATGCTCAACGGTTTGATGACGCTGCGTGGCGCGTGGGACCGGGTGCGTGAAGATGTTGTGCTGAAGTTCATGGTTGTGGCAGTAACCGCATACGGTATGGCAACACTCGAAGGGCCACTGTTGTCGCTGAAAAACGTAAACGCCATTGCACACTTTACCGACTGGATCGTAGCACACGTTCACGTAGGTGGATTGGGATGGAACGGGTTCATGATTTTCGCAGTGCTATACTGGTTAGTTCCAAGAATGTGGGACACACCTTTATACTCGAAAAAGCTTGCTAACGTGCACTTCTGGCTTGGCACACTTGGAATCATCTTCTATGCCCTCCCCATGTATGTTTCAGGTGTTGTTCAAAGTTTGATGTGGAAAGAATTCAATCCTGAAGGATTCCTCGTATACAAAAACTTCCTGGAGACAACAGTGCAGATCCTCCCACTCTATGGCTTGCGCGCGATCGGTGGTGGCCTGTACCTGATCGGTGCCTTCATCATGACGTACAATCTTGTTAAAACGGCTAACGCAGGTAGCTTTATCGCCAACGAAGATGCACAAGCAGCACCGCTCGTAAACGAATATGTTGCATCACGAAATGCAGGATGGCATCACCGTGTGCTCGAGCACAAGCCTGTAATCTTCACCGTACTCACGCTGGTCGCGATCTTAGTTGGTGGATTCATCGAGATGATTCCAACCTTCCTGATCAAGTCGAACGTACCAACGATCACCAATGTGAAGCCCTATACACCACTTGAACTTCACGGACGGGATATTTACATCCGCGAAGGTTGCGTGAACTGCCACACACAGATGGTTCGTCCCTTCCGCTCAGAAACTGAACGTTACGGTGAATACTCGAAGGCCGGGGAATTCGTCTATGATCATCCATTCCTGTGGGGATCAAAACGAACAGGTCCGGATCTCCACCGCATTGGTGAAAAATATTCCAACAGCTGGCATTACAACCACATGCTTGCGCCAGATGCAGTCTCCACCGGATCGATTATGCCAGCATACCCATGGCTCTTTGAACAAGTGATCGACAAGAGTGCAACCGCAGGAAAAATCAAAGCGTTGCGCACCGTTGGTGTTCCATACGAAGAAGGCTACGAAGACCAGGCGAACGCAGATCTCGAAAAGCAGTCAGACGCAATCGCCAGATCATTGAAAGCCGATGGAATTGAAGTGATGCCTGATGCGGAGATTGTCGCCATGATCGCTTATCTCCAACGTTTGGGAAAAGACATTAAAGCAGAAAAGACTGCTCAAGTACAAAAATAAACCTCGAATCAAAACTTTACCTATATGTATAAGAACGTCCTTCAAAGCATCGATAACATCGCCATCTGGCCTGTGATATCGTTCGTGATATTCTTCTTATTCTTTCTCTGTCTTTTATGGTGGGTTTTCAGCACCAAGAAAGTTTTCATCGAAAAAATGAAAAGCTTGCCCCTGGAGAATGAAACTCCGAAGAACCAATCTAACCTGAACAACCTATGAAGAAACTATCTGGATTGATGTGCGGATTGCTACTGACAGTCTCATCATTTGCGCAGGGAACCGCACCGGCAACGCGAACCTTTATGGATGACCCTTTTAATCATCCAATGTTTGCAACATACATCGTGATTACCTTGCTCGCGGTGTCGATTATATTGGTGTCTATTGTTGTTTACTATGCCGTTAAGCTGGTGAAGATGCTCAACGAAGAAACCGACAAGGCGCGTGCACAGCGACTTGGAATTGCGTACAAGCCCAGCCCTACCTGGTGGGATCGTTTTGCTCAAAGTATGAATGCCTCCGTGCCCGTTGAGGAGGAAAAAAACATCGAGATGGATCACAGCTACGATGGAATCAAAGAACTTGACAATCACCTGCCTCCCTGGTGGAAATGGCTTTTCTATGGAACTATTGGCTGGTCTGTTGTTTATATCATCGTGTTCCATTTTTCAAATAGCCTCCCGCTCTCAACCGAGGAATATAATAACGAGATAGCCATGGCGGAACAGCAGGCCATCCAGCGAAAGGCGAGCCAGCCAGCCGAAGCAATCGATGAAAATACTCTTGCATTCTCCAACGACCCCGTGATCATCGAAAATGGAAAGAATGTTTTTGCGAGCAATCCATGCGGATCATGTCACAGGGAAGACGCAGGTGGGAACACCATTGGGCCGAATCTTACAGACGAGTACTGGATCCATGGTGGCGATGTGAAAAGCGTTTTCACAACCATCAAGAACGGAGCTGTTGATAAAGGAATGCCTGCCTGGGGAAAAGCGATGAGTGCAAAAGATCTTCGTGACCTTACCTTCTACATCATCAGCCTTCAAGGTTCAAATCCTGCTAACGCGAAAGCGCCCCAGGGCGAACTTTTCAAGCAAGCACCCGCTGCTGCCGACAGCACCAAAGCCCAGGCAAAA
This sequence comes from Chryseosolibacter sp., assembly GCA_036402075.1. GTDB lineage: Bacteria > Bacteroidota > Bacteroidia > Cytophagales > Cyclobacteriaceae > Chryseosolibacter. The sequence goes on from DASWTP010000284.1 coordinate 73,012, forward strand.
TTATAGATACTGAAACAGGAATGGAGAGCATAAAACTCGATATCAGGAAAGAAAGATTAGCAAAAAGCCTCGGCACCACTGATGTTGAAAGTGACGAAGGGTTTCGCGACACGATTGCCACCGTTGATGCGCAGGGAAAAAGACTTTGGATTTACCCGAAGAAGCCGTCAGGAAACCTGCACCGGTGGCGGATTGTGGTAACCGTCATTTTGCTTTCGTTATTGTTTTCGGGTCCATTCCTCAGAATATCTGGTCAGCCGCTGCTGTTACTGAACCTGTTCGAACGGAAGTTTGTGATCTTCGGCCAGGCGTTCTGGCCGCAGGACTTCTTCCTGCTCGCGGTAACGCTGATCACCTTCTTTGTTTTCATCATCCTGTTTACCGTTGTATTCGGACGCATCTGGTGCGGCTGGCTATGCCCGCAGACATTGTTTATGGAAATGGTATTTCGTAAGATCGAATATGCGATCGAAGGAGATGCAGCAGCGCAACGAAGGCTTGCGAAGGAGCCGTGGACGGCCCTCAAATTTTTCAAGAAAACGCTTAAGCATTTTATTTTCATCGCGATCTCATTATTGATAGCCCACACCGTACTCGCCTATCTCATCGGTGCCGAAAATACGATGGCCATCATGCACCAGTCGCCTGCACAAAATTTATCCGGCTTCATCGCCATGATCAGCTTCACCGGAGTTTTCTATTTCGTCTATGCAAAGTTTCGCGAGCAAGCCTGTATCGCGGTGTGTCCTTATGGAAGACTTCAGGGTGTTTTATTAGGAAAGGAATCAATCGTTGTTGCGTACGACTGGTTGCGTGGCGAGCCTCGCGGCCACCTGAAGAAAAACGCAACCACTGAAGTGCAAACCGGTGATTGCATCGACTGTAAACTTTGCGTGCACGTGTGCCCAACCGGAATCGATATCCGGAACGGCACCCAACTGGAATGTGTAAACTGCACCGCCTGCATTGACGCCTGCGATGACGTGATGCTGAAAATTGGCAAACCAAAAGGCCTGATCCGTTTCGCGTCAGTCAACTCGATTACAAACAAAGTTCAAAAGATAATTACCCCGCGCGTGATCGGCTACTCGTTTGTTCTCATTGCGTTGATAGGCATTCTCGGGTTTGCGCTAATAACACGCTCAGACGTTGAGACCACTGTGCTAAAGGTGGCCGGAACGCTCTACCAGCGCGAGCCAGGGCTAATCACGAACCTTTATAACGTGGAATTTGTAAACAAGACGTTTAACGATCTGCCGCTAAGCATAAGGGTTGAGTCTCCTCAACATGCCGAGATTGTAAAGGTGGACCAGAAGCCGATCATAGTGCCCGCTGAAGGAATTGCAAAAAGCGTCTACTTCATAAAGATCCGCGAGAGCGAAATTACCAATGCACGCACCGTGGTAGTGTTGGGTGTATACGCAGGTGAAAAACGACTTGAAACCGTAAAAGTAAAATTCATCGGTCCGGTAACCCGCGCATCCGATGCAAAAAGAAATTAATGAATACGACTATGAACTGGGGAAAATGGATCATCCTGTCCTTTATTTTGTTTGCTGGATTTATTGCAACGCTGGTCACGGTATGCATGCGCCAGGAAATAAACCTTGTATCTAAAGATTATTACAAAGAAGAACTTGCGTACCAGGATCAGATTGCAAAAATCAATAACACGAACGAACTCAGCGAAAAGCCTGCGATCACGACTGCCGGAACATTCATTGAAGTTGACTTCAACCAGTTCGACCAGGTTGAACGCGGAGAGTTGAAGCTCTTCAGGCCTTCTGACGCGAAGATGGACAAAGTTTTCGCGCTTCAACCAAGCCAGGCAACAAAGCAAATATTTCCTGTGACTGACATGCAGAAAGGTTTCTATCGCGCTCGCATGAGCTGGCACATGAACGGCAAGGAGTACTACCTCGAAACGGTAATCCAAATCTGATGTTAGCCGCTGCTCTGATCATGGGATTTGCGGGAAGCCTTCATTGTGCGGGCATGTGCAGTCCGTTAGCCTTGGCGGTCACGAATATGAAATCGAAAGCATTTGCAAACCGCATTCTCTACAATGCGGGGCGGATTTCGATGTATGGCTTACTCGGAGCGCTCTTCGCCAGCATCGGTTACATCTTCCCGATTAATAACTTCCAGACCGCGTTGTCGCTGGGCCTCGGCCTCGTCATGATTGTGCTGGCGGTCCTGGGGATGACTGATGTGAAGGTTCCTTTTGTTGCTGCAACCATGGCGCGGGTGACGGCAGCGCTCAAGAATGTCTTTTCAAGATTCCTCACGAAGAAAAACCCAGCGGCAATGATTGTGCTTGGCTCCATCAACGGCCTCTTGCCATGTGGGCTTACGTTCCTTGCACTTTCCTTTTGCGTCACCTTACATTCACCATTATCCGGCTTCGCTTACATGTTTACCTTTGGTCTTGGAACACTGCCGGTCATGCTTGGACTGATTTCGATACTCAATGTCGTAACGATGAAACTGAAATGGGATGTAAAGACAGTTACCACCGGCTTAATGGCATTGTCCGGAATACTGCTGATTGCACGTGTCTTTCTGGTTCACGCCCCAGAGGCGCATGGGCATTCACCGATTGTTGATATCGTCATCTGCCGTTAACGCGCAACATTCCACCGAACTACTTTCTCGAGTTTTGCCCGCTGCACAATCTTGATCTTACCTGTCTCAATTTCAATAAGACCTTCGTCTTTGAACTCCGACAGCACACGAATCACCGACTCCGATGCTGTGCCTACCATTTTGGCAAGGTCGTCTCGAGAGATGGCAATGACTGATTTTGCATCTTTCAGCGTCTCTGATTTTAGCAATGCTTCGGCTGTCCGTTGTCGCACGGAGTTGTAAGCCAGGTTGAGAAGTTGTGACTCACGTTCAGCAACTTTTTTACACAACAAGTTTATGAAACTCTTTGACACATCGGGGTGACTTTGGATCATCAGCATAAAGTCATGCCGGGGTATCATCACCAACTCGGAATCCTGCATGGCCACCGCGGACTCGCGATAGTTTTCATTTTCAAGGATTGGCTCAAAACCAAAAAAGTCATTCTCGGAATAGAGATTAGTGATCAGCTCTTTCCCATCAGGATGAGATTTGAAGGTTTTGATGTTGCCCGACTTAACAAAGTATACGTTAAGTGGCATATCGCCTTCCGTAAAAACCTCGGTCTTTTTTTTGAAGGCTTTCACTTTCTTATCTTTCCCCAAGTCTTTGATGTTGAGAACCTGCTTCGCATCCTTGATAAAGTTTTCAAGGCCTTCGGAAGAGTTTTCGTATTGTTTCTGCAGCATGGCATTCTTCCGAAGCCTCGCCTCTATCGCATTTAACAGGTCTGTGTCATCGAATGGCTTTGTCAGGTAATCATCCGCGCCCAGGTTCATTCCCTTCCTGATATCTGTCTTTTCCGTTTTGGCAGTAAGAAAGATGAAGGGAATATTTGATGTAGCATCGTTCTTACTCAAAATATGCAGAACACCATAACCGTCCAGTTCGGGCATCATGATGTCGCAAATAATGAGGTCTGGTTTTTCCTTTTGAGCAAGGTCTACACCTATCTTACCATTTTCGGCTGCAACCACGTTGTAATTTGCAAGCGCTAAAATTTCAGCGGTGTTTTCCCGTACCTCGGGATTGTCTTCAATCAAAAGAATCTTTTTCATTTTATTGAATAGGGATAATGACGGTGAATACACTTCCTTTGCCGTATTCACTGCTAAAGGAAATAGTGCCCTCGAGCAGCTCAACGTATCGCTTTACAATATTTAATCCCAGGCCCGTTCCCTGCACGTTGCCGGCATTGCTCGCGCGGAAAAAACGGTCGAACATGTGCTTCTGATCTTCGAGAGGGATCCCAATTCCCTGGTCGCGGATCGCAAAGCCAATACTACTTTTGTCGGCAAAACATTCAACGACAATAGTTTTGTTCGCATCCGAATATTTGCTCGCGTTTGAGATCAGGTTAAATAAGATGTTTCTCAGAATTCGTGGGTCTGAATTCACGGTCGTGACAGCATGACCACAATCGATCGTGAGCTGCTGACCCGGTTTGAGCGCTGGCGTAATCTCTTCCTTGATCTCCGCGAGGAATTCCGATACCGGGACCGATTCTCTGTTGACATCGATCTTTCCTTCCTCGAGTTTTCCCAACGACAGGAAGTCATTTAGGATGGACGTCAGGTGGTTGACCGAAGACTTGATCCGTTGAACGTGTTTGGATACTTTATCGGGTTCGCTGCGGTCAATGTACTGGCTGATCAGCGAAGCAGAGCTCATGACGGTGCTCAATGGCGTCCTGAACTCATGAGAAGCGATGGACACGAACTTCGATTTCAGTTCATTTAATTCGCGCTCGCGGTCCAGCGCTTTGCGAGCTTCCTCCTCCGCTTTCTTGCGCTCGCTCACTTCCTTTTCCAGCGCTGTAATAGTAGAGTTTAAGTCCTCTGTTCTGGATTGCACTTTTTTCTCCAGTTCTGAAGCATATACGAGCAGCTGTTCTTCGCTGCGTTTCAGCGCTTCTTCGCCTTTTTTGCGCTCAGTGATGTCGCTTATAAACGCCATCACCAGCAGTTGGTTATCAATATGCGTGTAGCTTAAGCTGACGGAAACCGGGAATTGAGAACCATCTTTCCGCTGCGCAACCAGGTCGCGGCCCATTCCCATCGGCCTCGGTTCAGGATGGGCTGTAAAATTTTTGCGATATCCTACGTGGCGGGCACGCATATTACCAGGGAGAAGGTCCTCTACCGTAAGTCCTATCAAGGTATTATTTCCATAGCCAAACATTCGCTCGGTGACTGGATTCGCCAGCAGAATTTTCCCGTTCTCATCAACCATAATGATGGCCTCCACTGAACTTTGGAAAATCTGCCGGAAGGTTTCGTTTGATAAAAATGACATTGTTCAACGCGATCTGGGCAAGATAAGAAAGGACTGACAAAAATCAGCCTTTTTCTTGACTGAAATCCTGATTTTCAGGCCAGAAACGGCCTAAGTTCGTGTTATTAAATCGCGTATGAGACCAATATTGTGTGTCATTGACTTGAGTGAGACCTCCCTCCAGGTGCTGGAAGTGGCGGCCAAGATGGCTTATGCATATAAATCGCACCTGACGATCCTGTTCCCTTACCGCCTGATCAATAACGGGTATAAAGGTGAAATAGCAAAATTGAAAACAACGCTGGAACAGGAAGCAAAAGAAAAATTTCTGGCACTAAAGAAGCACGTTCCGTTGCTTGATCAGATATCGTTCGAATTCCAACCCGAAATTGGATTCCCGGCCGACCGTATTAACTCTTTTGTAAAGAGGAACAAGGTCGACTGCATTGTGATCAGTCAACGGCAGGCAAATTTGATGAATGAGGTAAATCACCTCACGCTTCAGTCTCTGATCGCTAACTCAAAATTGCCATTCACCATCGTGCCTGAAGAAATGGACACGGAAGTATTGTCGTAATCAATCATCAAAAAAAACTCAATGAAAACCATCCTCATTCCAACAGACTTCTCGAAAGTCGCACAGGCCGCAACGAAAGTCGCTATCGGCATTGCTAAACGCGCTTCCGCCCGTCTTCTGTTATTGCATATCATTGAACGCCCCGACCCCGTTTCGTTCAACGTTGAAGGGCAGATCAGCGAACCGACAAACTGGGAAGACAAGCTGTTTACCGCCAGATTGATTGAGAAAGCTAAAAAGGAAATTGCGGCCGTCACGAATGAAGCAAGTCTCGAAGGGGTAAAGGTAAAGTCCGAACTTCGACTCGGAAATCCTTTTCATGGAATGAGGGAAGTGATCACGGAACACGAGGTTGACCTGGTTGTGATGGGCACATCGGGTCGTTCGAAGCTCGAAGAGATGATCATCGGTTCCAATACAGAGAAGGTAATTCGTCATGCATCCTGCCCGGTGTTGACGGTCCACGAAAAAGCCGGACAAGCCGACTTCAAGAATATCGTATACGCTACCTCGATGAGTGATGACGAAAAAGAATTTGCTGAGGTGGTGAGAAATACACAGGCAATGTATGGTTCCACCATTCACCTTGTACGCATCAACACCCCTCAAAATTTTCAGAGCGACACGGTCGTTAGAAAAGTAATGGCAGACTTTGCAAAAAAGATCAAGTTGAAGAATTTCACACTCAACGTTTTTAACGATTATTCTGAGGAACAAGGCATTCTGCACTTTGCCAGCCAGATCGATGCTGATCTTGTAGCAATGGCAACGCACGGCCGAAAAGGGTTTGCCCATGTTCTCGCAGGAAGCATTGCCGAAGAGGTCGCTAACCACTCGATCAGGCCGGTGCTTACTTACGTAACCAAAAGAAAAAGTTGAAGCACGAATAACACAAGGCCTTCCTTACCTGGAGGCTTATGTTCTCGCTTGCGCTAGATTGTCTTCAGGTAGTCGGCACTTTTCTTCAGTGCAACTTCAGGACTTGCCACCATATCCTGCTCGACAAAAAAGTGCTTGACCCCGGATGCCTGCCCTTGTGTTATTATGGCTTTCAAGTCGAGCACGCCACTTCCTGCAGTTGTCATGTAAGGAAACAGTTCGATCCATTGTTGCGGATCGCCACCATCGCCTGAAAATGTTTTCTTTTCTTTCATATCTTTTACGTGCATGAGGTGGTACCGCCCGGCATATTTTTTCAGGTACTCGACAGGGTCGGCTCCTCCAGCCGTTGTCCAGTAAACATCCATTTCAAGAAGCACCGTGTTCGGGTCGGTCATTTCTAGAAGCATCGTGATCGGCACCGTGCCGTCTATGGGTCTAAAGCCGTAGCCATGGTTATGATAGGCAAACTTAAGGTTATGCTTCTTCGCGCTCTCTCCTATCGAATTAAAATCATCAGCAACCCGTTTGTAGTCATCAAGCGTTTTCCGCTTCTGGGCGGGGATCGCAGGCAGACACACATACTCGAATCCCAGCACCGATGATGCCTGCGCCAATCCTTCCATGTTTTGTTGCAGCGTATCATAATCGGTATGCACGGATGGAATGGTCATCCCATGTTTTTTCATAATGTCGCGAACCTCATTAACGCCAAGCCCGAAATAACCGCTTCCACTGAAGCCAAGCGATGGTGTCACCTGCGCCCAACTCTTCTTGGCAGACTCTGCACTAAACGGGAAAGGTCCGAATAACTCAATTTCCTTGTACCCCATGACCGACAAGATCTGAATTGCTTTTGCGAAGTCGGACTCAAGCAATTTCGGGAGTGAGAACAGCTGGATGCCGATGTTTTTCAGTGCCGAAAGATCTCTCGCAAACGGGCTGGTGATAAAGAATGATGATGCCGCCAACGCACCTGATGATTGTATGAATTCGCGTCTTTTCATATCGTGTATATTTTACACAATGTACTCAATATTCAACCATCACCCAACTTGTGTTACCCCAAACTTTACGAAGACTGAACATTTAACCACGCAGCCACCATGCGCACCGTTTGAATACACTTGAATCGAGCTGGTATGGTACACAATGGATAATGGTTACACGTTCGCGTACCTTAACTAAAAATCAAAACACATGAAAACTTTACTTGCCTTCCGAATCATCATGATGTTGTGCATAACAACATTTGGGTCAGTTGTGCTGTCACAGCCCATCACATCTCCGCGAACTGCCAGCCCCGCGGCTACTGTCAGGCAAACCATTGGCATTTCTACTGTGGAAGTTCGTTATTCACGACCAGCCGTAAAAGGCCGCCAGATCTGGGGAGCCCTTGTACCCTATGGTTGGAACAAGCAAGGCTTTGGTTCTGGCAAAGAAGCGCCATGGCGTGCAGGAGCAAACGAGAATACTGTGGTGACGCTTTCGCACCCGGCAAGAATTGAAGGTGTATCTGTGCCGGCCGGAACGTATGGGTTGTTCTTCGTAATCAACCAGGACAATTCAGGTGAAGTGGTCCTTTCGAAAGAAAACCAGTCGTGGGGAAGTTTTTGGTATGATGCTGAAAAAGATCAGATGCGCGCAAAAATTCAAGTTCGGGAAAATGCCCACACCGAATTTTTAACCTATGATTTTATCAATCTTGAGAAAAATACTGGCGAGCTGGTTTTGAATTGGGAAAAGAAACAGTTCCCGGTTAAGATCGAATTTGCGGTAGATGAGATCGTGATGGCGAATGCGGAGCAGGAACTGAAAGGACCGACCGGTTTCACGCCCCAGGGATTTACGAGCGCTGCAAACTATGCCCTGCAAAACAACGTGAATCATGAGAAAGCTCTTCGCTGGATTGACCAGGCAATTGCGCAAAACAATACTTTTGCAACGAAGCGAATCAAAGCCGGCCTCCTGCGCCAGACCGGCAAAAAAGATGAAGCTGAAAAGTTGTTAAAGGAAGCGATGGCAGCAGCCACCGAAGTTGAGCTCAATGCTTACGGCTACCAGCTCATCGGCCAGAACGAAGTTGACAAAGCGATTGAAGTTTTTATCCTGAATACGGAAAGGAATCCGAAAAGCGCGAATGCCTTCGATAGTTTAGGCGAGGCTTATGCCACCAAAGGTGATAAAACCAACGCCATTAAGAATTTCAAAAAGTCCTTGAGTCTTAATCCACCAGACAACGTAAGAATTAATTCCGAGAAATTCCTGAAACAGTTTGGGGCAATGTAGTCCGTGACGACAATACATTATAGCGAGCTGCAAATCGGTTGTAGCTCGCTTTTTGTTTTATGCAGCGTTTACCGGAACCCGCTGCGTTCAAAAAAGAAAAAGGTGTGAAGGAAGCTCCCGCACACCTTTTCAAAAACGTTGATTCGACTAATATTCTTTCACACCAGTAATGTCGAAGTTTGTCACTTCAGCCTCTGTCGTGTTATCGGTTACAGTAAAAATGATGTCGTTATAATCCTTATCGCTTGACGTAGATGTCAGGACATCCTCGAAGGAAAGAACAATATCGCCAAGTTCCTTATGCTTATACAACACATGCTGTTGTTCACCGTTCGGATTAAGTTCAGAATTTGTAAAGAAGGTTTGGCGGTCGTAGTGGATCTGGCCGCGATCCCAGCCATCAATGATCAGGAAAAATCCAATCACTGTTCCTGCAGGGAACTTGCTTTCACCGAGACGAAGTCTGTCTCCCTGCCGCAGCACGCGCTGAGACACATGCGGAAACAGGATGTTCATTTTAATGTCGGATGCATTGGTTGGTTTTGTTCCAGCAGTATATGAATACCAGCCAAACGTATTGGAAAGGCTGGCCCCTTCGGAAATGAAGGTCACATAAACATCCGATTCACTCTTTAGTACAATTTCTTTTCTGGTACCGGCTTCGAACAACTCCGGCTTGGCAGTTTTAACATTTTTGCTCTCCGGAAAATCTGCCATGATTTCCTGGAATAATGCAAGGCGCTCACCCGTTGCCACGATATCATCAGGTCTCTCACTGATTCCCCCTTCTCTATCGCAAGAGCCAAAGGAGATAATCACGGCCGCACACAAACAATTGATGACTAAACTTTTCATAAGGAATTTGGTATGTAAAATAATTACAGGTACTGCTGATAAAGGTGATGCCAGCCCATGGCCGCGCCCTTAAATTCCCGATTATTGCCGTTATCCGGGCAATTATGCCGCTTGAAGGCTTAAAATCGTGGGTAAAAAATTCCATGACGAATGTTTTTTCGGAATTTCTGGCTCCTCAATTAAACTTTATCGGGTATTTGTCGTACAACAAAACACCTGCTTCGGTTAACCGGCTATTGCTGGTCTGATGAACCTCCCCTACGAGAAGCGTTGATACCCCTCAACTCCGCTTTCCATGAAACTCAACGTTAACGAACTTGCTAATCATTCCTGGGATGACATCATCTTTGAAAATCGAAATCGCGATTATGGTGCTTATCCACTTCGGAAAAACTATTCACTCAATATTGCCACTGGAGTTGCGATTACCGCAGTAGCTGTTGTCTTCGTATTGCTGCTTCCCTCTATTATGCGCTGGCTGGCTACCGAAGAGACCCCTGTCTCGGCACCGAAAAAGCTTGTGTATACAGAGCTGATGGCGCCACCACCGATCGACAAACCAAAACCGCCTCCACCGCAAGTCGTACTGCCCAAATTGCAAAAGGTAATTAAGTTCGTTCCTCCCAGGGTGGTAAAAGAAACTATCAGCGAAGAAGTACCTACAATTGAAGAGTTAAAAGTGAATGAGGTTGCTGCCGTTGCCGTAGATGGCGATACGGACGTTGTATTTGATGAACCGGTGGAAGAAGTGGTAGCGGAGAATCCTGATGAAATCTTTACAGTGGTTGAACAGCAACCGGAGTTTGCCGGTGGTTATGATGCCCTTGCAGAGTACCTTCGTTCGAACATGCAGTATCCGAAGATGGCGCGCAAGATGGGCATTGAAGGAACCGTTCATGTCAGCTTCTTGGTAAGCAAGACAGGAGCAATAAGCGAAGTAAAGGTTTTGCGTGGTATCATGGCTGAATGCGATAAGGAAGCGATTCGGGTCGTTGAAAAAATGCCCGCCTGGAAGCCCGGCAAACAAAACGGGCATCCGGTTCACGTTCGCCTTGTTATGCCGCTAAAATTCCGTCTCAACTAGTTTTTACAGAATTTTTTTCTTTATCTACCTCGGCTCATTCACATTGCGCGTTGCGTGCCGTCCAATTACGCATTTTTCTATTTTTGCAAGAGCGCTTCAAAAATCCATTGTTTTGGTACACTTCACAAACCGTTGCTTCGAGAGATGTTAAGCAGCACTTCCTCCTATCGACCTTGTCACGTTGATAGTTCAACCCATCGCTCTGTAATGCTACTCATGCTTGTCTAGCGGTACTTACCCGGCAAAAACTCGCAGTATCGTTAAACTCGAGACGTGCAACTACAGCTGGTTAGTACGGAAGTAAAATGCTTTTCGTCAAACGGATTACTTACAGATGAGACGACTCCCTGTCGTCTTCAGAAATTAGGATGAGCCTGTGCCCGACCTTTGTGTTCGTCCCGATGATTGTGCATCGGGGATTTAACCAAGAGGAACGAGACATGAGAAGATTGAAGTCGATTTTATTTGTTGCAGTCGCTTTCCTGGCCGCGTCAACGGGAAAAGTATCTGCACAGCAGGTTTTTAAAACCACGTCAGCATCTAAGATTGCGTTTTACGAGTATGTTCCCGCTGACTATAACAGTAACTCGAACAAGTATCCTGTTGTGATTTTTCTTCACGGCATTGGCGAGCGCGGTCCAAACACAACAGATCTGGCAACACTCGAAGCGAATATATACAAGGTCGCCAAACTTGGTCCACCGATGCATGTTAAGAACGGTTACAAGTTTCCATTCATCCTCATCTCGCCACAGCTTAAAAGCAATTACGGAACCTGGCCCTCAAGCTATGTGATGGAGGTTATCAATTACGTTAAAACTTATCTCCGAATTGACGAGAGGAGGATATACATCACCGGTTTAAGCCTTGGTGGTGGCGGAACGTGGGTGACGATTCAAGACTACCCAGAGCTTTTCGCTGCAGCACTTCCTGTATGTGGCGGTTATAACTCACCTTCAAAAGCATACAAGATTGCAGCAGAAAATCTCCCAGTCTGGGCATCGCATGGAAGTATTGATGATGTTGTGCCCATGTCAAAGACGGTAAACATGGTGAACGCTATTAACGCCTCGACTCCGAAACCGAGTCCGTTAGCGAAGCTTACCATCTATACCGGTGTAAAGCACAATGCGTGGTCATACGCCTATCGAACCGACCATTCTCTTCACACCCCGAATGTCTATGAGTGGATGATGTCTTTCACAAACACGGTCAATAAAGGCAATAAGATCCCGGTTGCCAACGCAGCGACAGACCAGACTAAATACCTGACGTCTGCAACCTCAACCGTGATCTATGGAGCCGCGACCGATGCAGATGGTACCATTGCAACTTATGAATGGACAAAGATATCCGGTCCAACCTCAACGCTCAGTGGCACGACCACCAAAACATTAAAAGTATCAGGATTGAAAAAAGGCACCTATGTATTCCGCCTGAAGGTAAAGGACAACACAGGAAATACAGATTCTGATTATGTAAAAGTTACAGTAAAAGATTAATGAAGTTCAACATTAAACAACTCCCGCATATGAAATCATTTAAGACGATATTACGAGTTTGCAAAACCAGTTTTTTGTACACTATTGTTATTCTTACGATGGCGAAATGTTCTGAAGAGGAAATTATCGTGGATGAGCTGGCAGTTGAAGAACCGTCAACTTACATGGCAAGTGAAGCGGCTGAGGTCGGCAGCCTGTCTGTCAGTGGTGTTTATACTGAAGTGCAAGGCGATGTGCCGTGTGCTACTTGCTCTTACATTGTCGACCCGACTGAAGCAACCGTTGACGGAAATGAACTGGGCCTGAAACCAGGAAGCGTAGTTTGCCTTCGCAAATCGCTAAAATATTCTTCCGTGGATTTCATCAACATGGAAGGCACTGAAAACAGCCCGATTATTATCGGATACTGCGCAGAATAATACCTGAACCTGAGTGACCGAATCCAGTTACGAAAGTGTCTGGATTCGTTTCATGGAAAGGAAGTTTTGATCTTCAATGGGCTGAATTTGAGGAGCTGAATCACTTCCTCGTACAGAAAAAAATTGGTTTCATTGTTTAAGACCACCGTTGCAATGCCTGTGGTATTGAATGCTTGCGTAATGAGGTTGTAGGCGCCTTCATAAAACACCCGGTTGATCTTGCGGCCGCAAATGATGTTCATCACTGTTTCCTTCTCAAGATTCTGCGTTGTGTTGGCGATCTTCATGACCTTTGCACAGTCTTCCTGCGTAAATCCAGTAAAATTCGTCATCCGGATCCAGTCTATCAGGTCCCAAACGGTTGAGTGTAAATCTGCTTTGGCATGGAAGGCCTTGTATTTTTCGTTGCGAATAAAGAAGCGCTTTCCTTCCTCAATCAGTTCGTAAAATTCGCTTGTATTAAGATGATGTACAATCATTGCCGGGCGCTATAGGAATACCGTGGTGGGTAAAAATAAGCCGAAAAATTCAATCACGGTTTATCATATAAGAAAATCCCTGAAAATCGGTATGGCACAATTTTTTACGAGCGGCCAACCCGCTATATTTTCGCTGAGCCCGTTTGCAACAAAAATTCGAGGAATTCAACGAGTTGCGGAAACTCATAGTCCTTTTCAAAGCTTGGAATCCCTTTGAGGGGGTTAGCCATCAGGTCCTCCTCGTTACCGTAGATGGTAAAGGAAATCGGCTTCCCATCCTCCACAGTCTTTAGCCTTGCAAGGAAACTTGAGGCATCAGAATCCTGTGATGTCAGGTCAAGAAAAACAAAGTCGGGTACCAGCTTTTTTGACGCCAGCAATTCAAGTGCTTTCGGTTGCGAAAGTACCGCAACCACAACCATACTCGGCAAGATTTTCTGAAAGGCCTCAGTAATGGTTTGATGATCATCCAGGTCGTCTGAAACTAAAAGTGCTGTAGTAACTCTATTCATCCATCTCACTCGCCCAAAGAGCGCCCGGATTTGTCATGGAAAAAATTGTACCGTGATACCGTGTGGCATGCGTTTTTTTTGCGCACCCCCGAAACCAATCAAAGCTATGACCAGATCGGAAAAAACATTTAAGAATACTCTTGTGGGTGTGGGCGCAGGGTTACAAGAGCTCCGTATTAAAAAAGGATTTTCAACTGCGAAATCGTTTACAGAAAAATATAACCTTCCTGAAATCCAGTATTGGCGCATGGAGAACGGAAAGGCGAATATTACATTAAAGTCATTATATAAAATCCTCAACATCCACGGTGTGTCACTGCAGGATTTCTTTTGCATGGTAATGGACCAGAAGATTGCAGCTTAACAGGCTTAAGAAACGCGACACGCTTTTAATCTTTCTTTATAAGCTTGCCCGTCCCTGTAATCGTTGCCCGAACTACCTGCGGATTGCCTTTATAGTAAACGCCTCCCACAGAGTTAATAAAGACATTCAATACCTGTGTAGCGTGTACCTCAGCATAGCCCACGCTCGTGGTGTTAACGTAAGTGCTGTCCGTTAAGAGATCATAGGCTTCAACGGTTGCGAGGTTAACCGTAGCGAAATTAAAAAAAGAGGCGAATCCAGAGAATTTATAACTTCCCGTATTCAGTGCTGAAATACCCAGGTAGTTGTTAACATGGATGTTGAACAACTCCACCTTCCCTGCATGCACATAAAAATTTAAGGTATCGGCCACCAGTCCATCACTTTCCACACTGCACGAATTACACCATAACTGATACAGGTTGCGGACTGCGATCGTCATGGATCCGCCCGCAGCATTAACCGAGAGCGTGCCATTGCTCACGTTGTATTGAAATTCGTCAATTGAAGTGGAAATCACTTTGTTCTCCGGCCCTTCAATAAGTCTGAACTTTACCATTCCATTTGAGGAAATGGTTCTAAACGGGAGTAATTCTTTCGCGGCCTCTTCTTCAACTTCGCATGCAAAGAGTAACGCACAAAGGCTAACAGTGGCCAAAACGAGCTTCAGACGCATGGGTGGATGTCTATAGTATCAAGTATACGAAATCGGGGGAATGTGTAACCCGACACGATGATGGCTGTCAACTGAGGATTTTCTCCAGGTAATCGCCCAGAAGATATGCAACGGTGGCCGCGGCTGCGCCCAATATCAGTGTTTCGGCAATGCTGCGCTGGATGCTGATGCGCGTGACATAGGTCTTGATATAAGCAATCACAATAAACGCCAGGCCGGTAACCACGGAAGACGAAATAAACGGATCGATCTGCATGTTGCCGGAGTAAACAAGTATGTACACAACAAGAGGGACCGCCCCGGCAACTACAAACGACAGAAACGTTGTGAGCCCTGACTTAAAGGGCGACTTTTTTTCCAGCGTCAAGCCGAGTTCATCCTTCATCATTGTATCAAGCCAAACTTGCTTATTGGAAGTTATGCGATTGACAACCACTTCAAGGTCTTTACCTTCAAACCCTTTGGCCCGATAGATTTCTTCGATCTCCTTCCGCTCCACATCCGGCATATGTTCGATTTCCCATTCTTCGATCTTAAGATGTTTGTTATAATTGTCCTGTTCAGATTTTTTGGAAAGGTAACTGCCAATCGACATCGAGAGGCCATCGGCAAAAAGATTTGCCATCCCAAGGATCAGAATGATGTTAATTCCTAAATCAGCGCCAGCAGATCCGGCCACTACTGCAAACGTTGTTACAATTCCGTCAATGGACCCGTACACAACTTCTGGAAGATAGGTCTCGAAACGCTGCATCCACTTGCCACGAATATGCCAGCTTTCGCTGTGTCCAACATGTTTATGATCCATTGAACGAGGATTAGTGAGCGATGAAGATAGAGGAAATCTCAGTGACGACAAAGCAACGCCACCACGCAGTTAAACACTACAGTCTTGGAGAAGTATGGATGCGTGGGTGAAGCCGGACGACTCGTGACGAATAGGCGCATTCGCACGCAGAAAGGCGGTCCCACTATCCGCAATCAAATCTGGAAGCATTTCGAGGCAGGTTGACTAGTAAAAAGAGCCCGGAGATACACACCTCCGAGCCCAAACACTAACTAATTGGAAAACTAAGATTTTGGCGATTTCTTTTTGTACTTCTCAACACGTTTATCCTTGATCACACCTTTCCAATTCAGTCCAAATGCAAAATCGTAAGCATGGCCTTCGCTATCAACGTGTACTTTCATATCGTGAGGTACGTCCTCAAATTGCTGCTCTACAGTTTCCATCGAGGCTGGCATCTGGATCGGCAGCAGTCCTGACGGCTCAACACCGGTTACGATATCGAGCACCACTTGATCCTGGACTCCAAAACCGTATAAGATCGCATCCACTTCTTTTTCAAATTCCGCGAAGACCATTGGCTTATTGCCCGCAATGACAACCACTACAGGTTTGCCATTCATCAATGCCCTGGTATCGAGTATCGATTTAAGGTCGGTGATGTTTGACGCAGTGACTGACTTGTCTTTATAGGATCGATTTGTAATGGTTGGATCGATCACCGGATCTCCGGCAGCGAGACTTTTTTCGCGCGCTGTTCTGGCCGTGTATTCTCCGTACTGAAGGCTGATCGGAACATAACCATTGCCTCCCTTCTCCCGATCCTCCTTCGAATAACCTACTCCTGTTTCCGGACTTTTCACAAAGACCATTGCGAAGTCAGCCTTTGATGCATCATCGGTAACATTGAAATATTTTTTAACGATGTCCATGTTCACCGGAAATTCGATGCGCTCCGGGGTAACGTTTCCAAACCAGTCTCGTCCTGCGTTCACGGTGCGCTTCGGAATGTAAACCGTCTTCATCCTGGTAAGCGGAAGAATGTTTCCTTTGTTTTTCAGCATGACCACGGACTTAAGTTGTGCTTCAAAGCCCGCCTTCATAAACTCGGGGCTGCCTACTGTGGACTTTGACACCTGCGGATCGAGATACGGGTTTTCGAACAAACCCACCTGGAAAATATTGGTAAGAAGACGCACAGCAGATTCTTCAAAACGCTTTCGCATAAACGCTTCACCATGCTCCTTCACGCCCATTTGATACGCTTCAATCACGGGACCTGCGGCATTGTTCCCGCCAAATTGATCCACGCCCGCCATAATCACTTTGTAATGTCGCGCAGCCACGCTTTGCTCTTCAACACCCCATGACTTCCCGAGGAACACGTCAGGCGCCTTTCCTTCATCTGCTGTAATCAGCCAGTCGGTGCACACCACGCCCTGGTAACCATATTTTCCGCGAAGCAGGTCAGTGATGATATATTTTGAAAATCCATTGCCGACATTCTCCTTGTACTTTGAATCCTGGTTAAACGAAATCGTATAGTATGGCATCACTGCGGAAGCCATCTTCGTTTTGCCCGCGAGCTTAAAAGCACCATTGACAAATGGGATCAAATGTGTATTGAAATTATTTCCCGGGTAAACCGCGAATTTCCCATACGCGAAATGACCGTCACGCCCTCCCTCTTCCGGCCCGCCACTGGGCCAATGCTTGACCATCGCATTGACGCTATGATACCCCCATCCATTTTTTATTTCCGCAGTTCCTGCAGAAGTCTGGAATCCATCCACGTAAGCACGCGCCATGTCTGCGGATAAGGTTGGATCTTCACCAAATGTGCCATTAATCCGGTTCCAGCGCGGTTCAGTTCCAAGGTCGATCTGTGGTGACAGTGCCGTGGCAATTCCCAAAGCACGATACTCGCGGCCCGCGATCGAGCCGAATCGTTCAACGAGCGCGGCATCAAAAGTTGCCGCAAGACCCAGCGCTTCCGGCCACATTGAAATGCGCCCACCGCTGCCCGCATTGTACTCCGTATTAGCTATGGCACCATGGCGCGGATCGGAACTTGTGTTTACAGGAACGCCCAGGCCGATTCCTTCGACAAATGCCTGTGCATTGTTATTCCACTGGGCTGCCACTTCCGGGCTTTCCACTGTAGTAATTAACACGTGGCGGAGGTTATCGTTGGTCAGAAATGCCTTTTGCTGGTCAGATAAATCCCCGGGCTGTGCACCACTCTCCGGGAAAGGTTTTCCATTATACGTCCCGGCACCAAATCCCCTTGGACGAGCCGGGACAGACTGGTGACCGCTGTACAACATCAGCCCGGCAATTTGTTCAACGCTTAATTTTGAGGCAAGGTCTTTCGCGCGCTCCGACACGCTGAGTCGCCAGTCTTCATACTTATCAAGTGTTCCATTCTTGTTGAGGTCCTTGAACGACAGCCCATCCTTCGTGATAATTTTAACACCAGACGCAGGCGAGTACCCGAGGGTCTGGCCATTCGGGTTGGCTACGACAACAAAATTCTGATTGGTTTTACTGGTTGATGGCTGACTAAGAGCAACAAATGCCGTCAGGCACAACAGGGTGGTGAGGAATGATCGCATAAGCTAATGTATTCATTGTGTAACTGGTACACAATATATCGGTTTTTTAACCGCGAGCAATTCCTGGGGAATAATGGATTACTGGTTTTTCTGCCATCGGGCTAAAACACTCGACCGTTGGTGTCCGAATTGCTTGAGACCGCCATGGAACGGGCTGATTCAGACTTTTCCAGGGCACGGATGTTTACTTCGGCTTCGGCCTTGCCAAGCGCTTTCGCCTTCTTGTACAACTCGAGGGCCTCGTTCAAAGATTCCTTTTTTCTTGCCGGTGCGAAACGGGTTTTGCGTGCACTTTGCTCAACCGCCACGGCCCGCGCATACACTGCTTCCGCTTCGGTATCCCTGAACGTCACTTCGAGTTTATGCAGACGGTCTTCAAGGCCCGTCAGTTCAATTTTTTTAGTCGCTACTTCGGCCAGCAATTTGGTCACCGCCTGCTCCTTCTCCCATTTCACTTCTTCATTCGCCTGCTCCACATCCGCAATGTTGCCTTCCAGGATTGTCACTTCATCAACGCGAATCTGTAACTCATTTTTTAAGGCATCGACCATCATCACGTACGCTGAGTTCTCATGGCGGGAAGATCTTAATTGCTTATCAAGCGAGCTTACTTTTTTATCAGTCTCCACCACGTGCTGATTGATGGCGTGAATTCGCGAAGCCATTGCTGCGTGTGGCGCATCGTGCTTGCCGTGAGCCGCCACCACGTTGCGAAGGCCATCGAGTGAATCAAGTGACGCATTAATGGCACTAAACGTGCGAATGATGGATTGTGCTTTTTCGAGTTCCAGGCGCAGGGAATCATTTTGCGCACTCAGACGGTCTATTTTCCTGCTTGTACAAGCGCTCAAACTCACGATGCCGATCAGGACAAAAAACACACTGGTCTTCATAAATGGTGGATTTATGCAGGATCAATAAAAGATAATGCCGGTTCCTTCGGGAATAGATGGATTTAAGAGTTTGATCGTTAAATAGTCTTAACAAACGGTTAAGCGGCTATTCGATACCGTGGGACTCGCGGGTGCGGTGAGGCATTTTCGGACTAGCTGGCAGGAATCTCCCCAGGGGTCGGGTTGCGGTGCTCAGCCCGTCACCACCTGCGATTTCCGTTTACGAAGCAATGAGAAAATTTCGAAGACAACGATACAGAACGTTACCCATATCAGGCCACCCAAAAAGCCTGCGGCTACATCAGATGGATAATGAACACCGAGGTAGATGCGGCTGATGCCGATCGATAGAATTGTTATTATCAGAACCACCGTTAAGACTACTTTAAGAATCATGGGAATTCTGGAAACGATAGCGAGGTACGTGAGGAAACCGTAGAACGCCATGGCGCTCATGGAGTGACCGCTCGGAAAACTCAGGGTGTTTACCTGCACTAAATGTTCGTGCGCAGGCCGTGCCCGGTTAATCATTGACTTCAGCAAAATATTAGTGACCGTGGAGAGCAGCAGAACCAGGACGGTCTGAGCGATGAACTTCCAATTCTTGTGGCGAAGAAAAAGATATGCGCCAAGGGCAATGGTAATAATAATATAGGCAAAACGGTCACCCATGTCTGTCATGAACCTGAAAAAAGGCGTAAGCGAGTCGGAGCGAAATGAAACGACATATTTCGAAACCGT
Source organism: Chryseosolibacter sp. (assembly GCA_036402075.1). Lineage (GTDB taxonomy): Bacteria > Bacteroidota > Bacteroidia > Cytophagales > Cyclobacteriaceae > Chryseosolibacter. The sequence continues at coordinate 92,583 of DASWTP010000284.1, forward strand.
GTTATCAAAGGATCCGAGTTCATTTTCGGCAAGTTCGTCCGTGAGCTCAATAAAGACGTCAAGCGCTACTCCGAAAAGAATAAGGGCAATTCCGATGGTGATATAGTAAGGGAGTTCTTCACTACGCAAGTGAAGGCGGTCGCGAAGAACCCGCTTTACCCAGGTGATTATCGCAACGAGAATGCTCTTCATTATTTGAATTTAATTTTCAAGATAAAGAGAAGATTGTAGTGCACCAAAAATGCTTCTTTGCGAATGCCTGATTACAACAGATCCGGGATCGTTATTTTACGAGTTTGAGCTGCGACAAATTGAGATGCCACCCAATGTTTTCATCGATCTCCTTATAAAACGGCTCGGCTGTGAGGTACGTGGAGTCATGGTCCATTACATGCTGAAGAATTGTGTCATATCGCTCCAGGTCGAGGCCTGAGTTTCTTAGTGAAAATAGTTTTTCGCGGATTGCCTCCAATTGACGTGCGTCCGGGCGAACGCGGAATTTGTAGTCGATGTAGGACGCCAGGTCACTAACCAGCCGGGTGATCAGATTGTTTCGCTGCTCATCCAGGATCTGTCTCACTTTCAAAAGCATAACGTTTGGATCTGAGTCTTCTATTCGTCTGATTCCTTGCAGCGTGCGAAGTGTTTTCATAACTAATATTTTTAGTGTATCACAAAGGTATATACTAATATAATTAGTTAACAGAAATTTATGATTTTTTTAACTTCATGCGTTATTTCATTTGAAATCAAGCGAACAATCGCTATTCTTATTTGCAAATCCCCACACTGTGACTCGCTATTGCCGGATCGCCACCGCCCTTCTAATTATAAATGCAACGTCCTTTACAGCGTTTGCGCAATTTCCGCGTTTTAAGGTGCTTGCTTTCTTCTCTAACAAAGTAGAGCGAGACCACACCGATTTTTCACGCGATGCAATAAAATTTTTCAAGACACTTACCAAAGGCAACGGCTTTGTGTTTGACACCACAAGCAACATGTCTGACCTCAATGAACAAAAGTTGAAAGACTACTCGTTTATCGTGATGCTCAATGATTTCCCACATACCAAAGAAGAGCGCTCTGCCTTTGAAAAATACATGGAGAACGGTGGCGGATGGCTTGGCTTTCATGTTGCGGCATACAACGACAAGCATACCCAGTGGCCATGGTTTGTGCAATTCCTCGGGGGAGCTGTCTTTTATAATAATAACTGGCCACCAATGCCTGCGAAAATTGTCATTGACGATCGCACTCATCCGGTAACGAAAGGTATGCCCGACACCTATATCGCGCCTATCAATGAATGGTATCAATGGCGTCCGAGTCCAAGAGAAAATAAAGACGTCAAGGTATTGGCATCGTTATCGCATGAAAACTATCCATTCGGGTTGAAAGATATAATACGCGATGGTGATACACCGGTGATCTGGACAAACACAAAGTACAGGATGCTGTATATGAATATCGGACACGGGGATGAAATCTTTACTGATGCAACGCAGAATAAACTTATTATCGCAGCGCTGCGGTTTGTTGCGGCAAGTGATAAAAAAGGCAACCCTTTCAAGGACTAGCGGTTTCTGCAACACCTGCAGAGCGTTATTTTGACTAGTCATCTGAAGGATTCGTGCAGGAAATATTGTAAATTGATATAAGACCAGCAGCTGTCTAAAAAAGGCCTTCAGCTGAATAACTGGTACATGAACCTGAACCCTAACCATACTAGCGCGGAGCAATCGCGGATTGAACGGATCCTTGACTTCCTCCCCTATCCGTTTCTCGTTTCTGAAGTTCAGGGCTCGACTTATGTTAATATCCACGTTAATAAAAAATTTATCGAGGAGATTGGCTACTCCATCCATGAAATTCCCGATATCGATTCATGGTTTCTGTGCGCCTATCCCGACCCAATGTATCGCAATGCCATTGTAACCGGATGGCACGCCTTAGTCAAGGAAGCATTAAGAAAGGGAGAAGACTCCGTCATGATGCGGGCGATCATTCACACGAAACATAAGGGCGATAAATGGTATGAAGTGAAGAGCAGCGTTTCAAGTTCAATTCAAATGGTTGCCTTTGTGAACATTACCGAGGTGATGACGAAGGAACGGGAGCTCGAACGGTTAAACGAAAATAAAAACCAGACACTCTCCATTCTCGCGCATGACGTTCGCGGTCCCCTATCGAATCTGAATACCATGACACGGTGGATGCTGGAAGGCAATTTTGACCGGGCGGAGTTTCTTGAGAGGCTTTCGAAGATCAACGAAAAAAGTTCGCAGGTACTGGAGTTCATCGATACCACGTTACTGTGGACCCGATCAAATTTCAACTCAGTTGTGCTCAGGATCGAAGATGTTGACCTGGGCCAGGAGCTTGACAAAATGCTTCGGGTTTACGAAAACGTTTACCAGGCAAAGCAGTTAAGTATTATCCAACAGCTCGGAGCTACAAGTGTTGTCACTGATCGTGAAATCATCACCATCGTTTTACGAAACCTTATTTCCAACGCCATAAAATTCTCGAATGCTGGCGGTAATATTATAATCTCGAGCAACACCGATGGACCTGCGGTTAACATAAGTGTAAAAGACACGGGCATTGGAATGTCGTCCGATATGCTCGACAGAATCCAGCTCGATCACTATTCTTCAACACCCGGCACAAGGGAAGAAAAAGGTCTTGGCATCGGGCTGAAGCTATGCCGGCAGCTCATTAAAAAGCTTGACGGCAAACTGATTTTCAAAAGTCAGCCAGGAACAGGCACGGAAGTAATAATTCAATTACCCCTGCAGAATCGCCCAGTAGCCGCAGTTAGTATTGCTTGAGAAATTCCCGAACGAAAACAGCGTGGCAAAAATGATAATCCTTTTTATCTTACCGGAAATGAAAAATTATGAAAAGCTATTCCACATTATCCGAAGCTATAAATGATCTGAAGAAACGCGGTTACAAGGAAGATTTTAATCTCCAGCCCACGTGCCTCGAATGCACTTCCCTTAACCTTCAACTTCACCCGGAGGATTTCAAAGTTGACGAATTCTATCGTTTCGAGGGAATGTCCAATCCTGACGACAACTCCATTATTTTCGCAATCTCGTCTAAAGATGGTTTAAAGGGCACCTTGGTTGATGCCTACGGTTTGTACGCAGAAAATCTCACGGAACCCATGATCAGGAAGTTAAGTGTCTCTTATTGACAATGCGCTTTCAGGTTTACCGTGGTAAATCGATTTAAAGGGTATCTTTATAGCTCGCTTCTGACCCATTCCCATGCTAAACGAAGGTACAACGGACTCGAAAAACATTTTATCGCTCTTTGAGGTCGTTGCCAACTCCTCACCATCACCGATTTTACTTTGGGACACCTCGGGAAATTGCACATTCGCAAACAAACGATGGCATGAGCTGACCGGAAGCTCTCCGGAGCAAAATTTCGGAAAGGGTTGGTTATCTTTTATCCATGTGGATGATCGCGCATTTGTGAATGCGGCTGTGCAGGCGCTTGAACAGGGCCCGATTCCATTCCGGATTTCCGCTCGACTCCACCAACACAAAATTACGCTGAAACTAGCGCTGCATCCCGGCACCGCTGATGGCAAGACAAGAATTGTGGGCTGGATGTCAGCAGAAGAACTTCCGTCAACTGAAGTCGAAAGGCGAATAAGTTTGCTTGAGACCATGCTGGATTCAACCATCAGCATGATCTCTGTGATCGACCGCCAACTGAACCTCGTTTATTGCAACCGCGAAGTCGAGCAGTATACAGGCGTCAAAAAAGCGGATGTGATTGGCAGAAATGTTTTCGATGCTTTCCCTCGTTTGAATAATCCCGAATACAAAAGAAACATGCAACGCGCGCTTGCCGGGGAAATGGTTCAATCGCCTGTAGCAGAATCCATTTTGCAAAAGGGCAAGTTCCTTGAAACGTTTTACATTCCGCTTCGCGGCCCAAACGACCAGATTGAAGGCGTGATTGTAAAAATCCGCGATCGCACCATCGATACGAGGCTACAACTCGAACTCATGGACAAAAACAAACTGTTGGAGGAGCAGAACAAATCACTGGCAAGGCAATCTGACTTTATCCAATCGATGTTCGATGCCACCATAGATGTCATCGCAGTTATCGATACCAACTTCCGTTATGTGTCGATCAACAAGCGCGCGATGGAGCGTTATGGACTGACCAAGGAGGCGATCGCTGGAAAACATATTCTTGAACTTTTTCCATCGGTCAAACAGACAGGGATGTACCGGGACCTTGAGCGCGCGTTGAAAGGCGAATTCGTTCACGATCGCTCGTACACGTCTGAAGTGCTGCACAAGTCGCGATTCGAAAACTATTACGTTCCGCTGCGTGACGAACAAAATAAAGTATATGCCGTAATGATCATCGGGCATGACGTAACCGATATTATGCGCGCAAACGAAAAGCTCCAGCTGACTAACACAACGCTGGCAGAAAAAAATCGGGAGCTTGAACGAAGCAACAATGACCTTGAGCAGTTTGCGTATGTTGCGAGCCACGACTTGCAGGAACCGATTCGAAAAATTGCTACATATGCAAATAAATTACTGACGCGCAGTAAAGAATCGTTGAGCGAAGAAACGGTTGTGTACCTGGAGCGGATCAACAATTCGACCAGAAGAATGTATGAGTTGATTAATGGACTCCTCGAATATTCCAAGCTCACGCGACAGCAGGCGCTCTTCTCGAGAGTTTCACTGCAGCAGACGATAACCCACGTGACCAGCGACTTCGACCTCAAAATCAGAAGCAAGAAAGCAGTCATCAATATCCAAAATCAACTTCCCGAGATCGAGGCGATTCCCATCCAGATGAATCAACTTTTCTCAAATCTCATTGGCAACAGCCTGAAGTTCGCGAAGCAGGATGTTACGCCAGTTATTCAAATTGCATCCCTTGACCTTTCGCCTGAACAAATCGATTTCTACTCACTGGATCCAAAAGGAAAATATTTTTCTTTATTCTACCTCGACAATGGGATTGGTTTTGATCAGCAGTTTGCCGACAAGATTTTTGAGCTGTTCCAGCGCCTTCACGAAAAAAGTAAATACGAAGGGTCAGGCATCGGCCTGGCGATCTGCAAAAAGATCATCAGCAATCATCATGGCCTCATCAGCGTTTTCTCTGAAGAAGGAAAAGGCACTACATTCCACATTATACTCCCGTACTCACAAAAGTTTTAGCGCGTGCCCACTGATCGCGTGACATTATCTCTAAATTTCTCTAAGCCAACGTGTAAGAATTCTACTGCCGAACAAATGGTTGGTTGGGATGCGCATGCTTGATTATAGACGAGAAATGCCGTTTCACAATGCTTTACTGAATTTATGATTTGCGGGGCTGATTTTCCGCAAACGTTTTTTACACAAATCGTTTCACAATTTTTAAACTTCACGGCATTCGCAGAAAAACCGGCAGTAAGTTTGCACGACTAAACAAACAGACAGCGGTCGAGTGGCTCCCGGACGACTGGGAGTCAATCGCCTGAATTATTTATGAAGCGAGTTGTATTACTTGTTATTCTTTGGATTTTAAGTGGTATAGGATTAAGCCAATTGGAATTACCAGGCAAACCACAATCACCACCTCGTCCGCGTCAATGCGGCTACACAATCATAGAAGCAGGACGAGCGCTCGACTGCCGTGGCGACACCATTTCAATCCCAAAAATTCATCCGGAGATCATGGCTCTGCAGCAAGAATAAATGGCCGCTCCGATGGGCATGGTATTTTTACTTAATAAGTCATAGATCTCTTCAGGAGTGGTCGCAAGACCTGAGAGCATATTCTTAAAACTTGATCTGGACAATACCAGCGAAAGGACAAGGGATTTATCAAAGCCTCAGCAGTTCACTGCCGAGGCTTTGTCTTTTTTGATAGCGCTCCAGCATTAAATTCCTATTTCAACTTGAAAAATTCCGGACCAGAAACCGGAGTCAAAAGTTTCGGAATTCATGTCAATGCGTTCTCCATACAATAGGTTTCCTTGAATTTTTAAGCGGTGACCCACCAGGTATTTTGTGATGCCGAGTTCAACCTGTTTCAACTGGCGTTCATTGAGCGATGTGAACACGCTATTGTCAAATAACGCTTTATCAGGAATGGTCGTGGTGTAACGCGCTGCCAACTCAACATTGTTTCTAAAAAGGTAGCTGAGTTGAGTGAGATATCCTTCGCCCACGAAGATAAAACGAGTACGGGTCGGATCGGACGAAGAAACCGTTACCGGATCTGACGCATCGCGCTTCATGTATTCGTTGTACCAGGCCCATCCATTGTACTTGAACAACACGTCAAACTCATAATTGGTAATAGTTCGGGGAGCATAGAGGTCGTTTCCTAATTGTCCGGCTTGCCTAACTGCCAGATCGTTGAGGCTGTAGGTTGCGGCAAGTGAAACCTTCGGTGACTTCTCTCGCTCCAGATCGCCTTCGATATAATCATTCGATCCGGTGAATTTTCCAAGCGGGAGTAGTTCCACGCGGCCGGTATAGGCAAGTCCTTTATTTGAATTGACTGAATTCCTTCCTTCACCGGAAGTGAGCGCACCGCGAAGAACAAAGTAGTCTCTTGTGTAATGTGCAAAGAATCCGAAGTCGCGGTCAATATTAAACGCAGCATTCACAATTGACCTATCGGCAAACTGCTGGTCACCGGAAGAAATTACGCGTTGGCGGTTTCCCGGAAGCTTTGTTTGTCCGAATCCCAGCCTGAGATGTTTTGTAGGATTATAAAAGATCATTGCATCGCGCACCACGTTCGGGCTCGAATTAACAGTGGCATCGTCAGGGCCTCTCCAATCCATGTCGCCTCGCGAAAACGAAAGCTGGATATAATATGTGATGCGCGGATCGTACACGAATCCTTCAAACTTCATGCGAAGCCTTCGCACACGAAATTCGAATGACTCAGGCTCAGCAACCGCATCTGCGTTGGAAACAAAGGTTGCGCGGTTCTGAATCCTGAACTGAAAATTAAGCGAGAACAAACTATCAGCCGTCACGAAGCCTACACCCTTCCCGCGTTTTGTGAAAGTATGAATGGCGGGGCTCTGCTGCGCAAGAACTGCTGCCGAACCGGAACAGGCAAGAATAAAACTAACCAACACTAACCTTTTCATAGACATGGTGGGATTATTTTGCGCAATATCCGGAAAATCCATAAATATTAACATTGCCGTAACATTGGCCCTCCTCCGTGAGATATATTTGCAGCAAATGACCTGTCAGTTTCCCCCAGACTTCATCTTCGGAACCAGCACTTCTGCATACCAGATCGAAACCTCCTTCGAGCACGATTGGCAGAACGTAGTAGCCCGCGATGGACGGGTGTTCCATAAGACCACGGGACATGAGTTGCGCATGGAACAGGATATTGATGTGATCAGCTCACTCGCGCCTCACTACCGCATGGGATTGATGTGGAGCAAACTACAGCGTGCCCCCTTTGCCGAATTCCATCCCGACACGAAAGCGCACTATCACAAATTGTTATCGGGCCTTCGCGCGAAAGGTGTTTCCATCATGATGGTGCTTCATCACTTTGCCAACCCGCTTTGGTTTGTCGGTCAGGGGGGATGGGAAAAAAAAGCCAACATCGACATGTTCGTAGACTTCGCCCGAAAAGTTGTCAAGGAGTACGGACACTACGTCTCCAGCTGGAACACTTTCAACGAACCCAATCTATATGTGAGTATGGGCTGGATGGCAGGCGAATTTCCCCCGTTCAAAAAGAATATCGTCAGAGCAAGGTCTGTCATCCACACCATTGCTTCAGCTCACGAACAAGCTTACGCTGTTATCAAACAAGTATTTCCATCACACCCTGTGGGAATTTCCTATAACTGCACAGTCTTTGCACCCGAAAACTTCCTCGGCCGCATCCCCGCCAGCATCACCGACTATTGCTACATGGAATATCCTATCCGCTTGTTCAGGAGCCTTGACTTTTTCGGCATGAGCTATTACGCGCGAATCGGATTTGACCCTTTGCCCGTAACCTACATCGAGACACCAACCAAGTTTACGAATTCACTGCGACCGCATGATGACATGTGGGAATACTACCCGCAGGGATTGCTCGAGTGCATGCGGAGATTCTGGAGACAATTCAAGAAACCAATTATTATCACCGAAAACGGAATCAGCACGTCTGACGACACCAAACGTATCTCGGCAATACAGGATTATCTTGGGTTCGTCCACCAGGCCATCGGTGAGGGTATTGACGTAAAAGGATATTATCACTGGAGCACATGGGACAATTTCGAATGGAGCCTGGGTCCCTCCTATCGTTTCGGACTTTATTCCATGGATGCTGAAACCCATCAACTAATTAAAAAACCGAGTGCTGACTTTTACCGCGAGATTGCACACTCACACATACTTTCTCGGTAATCCCTAAGACCGGAATCTAAGCTGATGATCGTGCACTTTCTGAATGAAGAGCCTTCCCGTCTTTTTATTAACGCTGTCAATAAACTGCTCGAGCGCGGTGCCGGAAACATTCATTTCTGCGCCCCATAAAAGTTGAATGAGATTGTTATACGATACTAGCCGGCCCGAATTCTGCGCAAAAAAGAAGAGCAGGTCGAACTCAGGTTTGCTTAAAAATACTTCTGTCCCACTAATCGTGACAGACGCGGTATTCCGGTGGAGTGTCAACTCCCCTGCCGTGACATCGGAAACGCTCTTGCGGATTACAAATCGTTTTTTCAGGACAGAATTTATTTTGAACGTGAGCGTTCGCAGCCCCATCATTTTTTCGATGTAGTCATCTCCACCGGTGTTCAGGGCCGCCTGCTGATAATAGTTCTCAGACTTCGCTGTAAGAAAGAAAATATAGGTGCCTTCAAATCTTTTGTTGTTTCTGAACTCGCGACAAAGTTCAAATCCGTTAGGATGCGGCATCATAATATCGAGGATGATCAGATCCGGACAGAATTCCCAGGCCACACGCAGTGCCTTGTGGCTCTTCTCAAGGGTCTTCACTTTGAACCCTTCCTTCTCGAGGTTGTATTTCAGAAGGTCAAGGATGTCCTCATCATCATCCACCACCAGAACACGCAACGGCTTCGACTCTCCCATAAAACTGATTTATGTGAAAGTACATTTGTCCTGTTACTGAATAATGAAAGAAGAATTACAGAATTATTACGATTTCATTCGTTTGATACCGAGGTCCACAGCCATCTGGACCGCTTCACCGGTGATATCAGGATAGTCTACATTGACGTGCAGATCGCCATCAAGCCAGGCTTCAATTTTCTCGAAATACTTCTTCTTAACCTTCTTCAATACAGGGACGCCCAGCTGCTTCAAGGCAGCCGCATTGTAGTGTTGCTCCTGTTGCCTCTTCATGGGAACAACAAGCAATTTCTTCTTGAGGAAAAGCGCTTCCGCAGGTGTTTCAAATCCGGCTCCGCAAAGCACACCCGATGATGTCGCCATACTGATGGAAAACTCTTCATTATTAACCGGGAAAACCGATAACTTGCCTATGTGATACGTCTTCTTCGTATGCTTTGAGAAAATATGCCAGCGCACCGACTTGAATTTTGTGAGCAGCGGAAGAAGTTTTTTATCATCGTATGCCGGAAGATACACAGTGTAGTGGCCTTTGTCAGCAACGTCAGTTTGCCGCACGCGTGTTCGTATCACAGGTGTGAAAATGTTCTTATCGAAGCGCACAAAATGAAAACCGATCGCTTCGCTCACAGGCGCATAGTTGTGCAGTATCCAGTCACCAGCAGGGTCAAACGACTTAGGCTTCGGCACAAGGGGCGACAACAGTGCTGCCTGGTGACTGAGGCCGATACAGGGAATGTTTTTGCGCTTGCAGGCCCATGCTGAAATGGGTTCAAAGTCATTGATCACAATGTCGTACTTCTCAACCGGAAAGTGTTTTATCTCTTTGTACACTTCCTTGGAGCTGTTACGGTTGAATGTTTTGATGAGGTCAACGCCACCATCTTTTCCAAAATAAAAGCTCAGGCCTTTCGATTTGTATTTTAACGGATGGGATAATTTGATGTCGGCCTGCGCACCGCTCACGAACAGATCAAGTTCGCCATGTTGCTTCAGGATTGGCACCACGTCTTCAGCACGGGCGATGTGACCATTACCGGTGCCCTGAATAGCGTATAGGATTTTCACTTTTTAACGGTTAGAAACTGACTGACAAGATCTTTAAAAATATAATCGTTATCAAGGTCGTTTCTTAATCGTTTCGGGATCTTTATGCTTTGTGCGTGTTTATCTTCACTATACCGATAGATCTTCCAGTTCTGGCCATCAAATTCAAGGGCGGTAAGGTTTTCAATCCAGTCTCCGGAGTTTAAATATGTCACCTCTCCTTTTTCAGTCACAATTTTACGATGCTCGGGCTGATGAATATGTCCGCATACAACGTAATCATATTGATTACTGATGGCGATATCCGCAGCCGTTACTTCGAAGTTATTGATGAATTTAACGGCAGACTTCACACTGTCTTTCACACGTTTCGACAACGAAATTTTCTCCTGTCCGACCTTGTTAAGACACCAATTCGTAACAGCGTTGATCAGGATCAGGGTATCATAACCAATTGCACCGAGCTTCGCCAGCCACTTGGAATGTTGCATGGTAACATCGAACACATCACCATGAAAAAACCATGCGCGTTTTCCGTTCAACTTCAACACCACCTTGTTGTCGATGCGAAAGGATCCGAGTTTAAAACCGGCAAACTTCCGCAGCATCTCATCGTGATTTCCGGTGAGGTAGATGATCTTTGTATTCCTGGTGAGCAGCCCGGTGATGTGCTTTACCACTTGCATGTGCGCTTTCGGCCAGTACCGCTTACTGAATTGCCACATGTCAATGATGTCACCGTTCAGAATAAGTTTTTTCGGTCGAATGGATTTGAGATAACGCAGCAGTTCTTCGGCATGACAACCGTAAGTACCCAAGTGGATGTCAGATAAAACCACCAGCTCTACTTCTCTTTTCTTTTTCCCCATTTGATTTGTTCGTGAACGGGCCGCGAAGGTGACACGGCAAAGCTACCGCTTAGTCGTGTGATCCAGTCATTCTTGCAGTTATCGAATTGTTAAATCACAAGTTCACCTGGAATTGAAGTCTGAGCAGATTGCCTTTCTGAAAATTTACTGGATTCTGCGCATCCTGATATCTCCTTTCCGACATGGTGTACATCGCAACAATTTCAAAGTTCTTCATTGGCTGCCACTCCGCCCCGATCTCGAGCTCGCGTACAAAATAGCTCCGGGCATCGCGCTCGTGTTTTTTTCCACCGTTGTAATACTGGTAGCGAACAAACGGAATCAGCACCTGCGACTTGAAGTTCTTCAGGTACTCAGCCTGAACATAGCCACCTTCCAGTTTCTCTTGTTGAACGGAATTCGTGTATGGATTGTACTCCGGTCCCGTTCCGATATTGTATTCAGTCATTAGCCCGAAAGGTTGCGGATAAACAACGAGCGTTGCGGCAGCACGTTGGTCCTTGTATTCAAACCCGTCCGTTCCGGTTACTCCCGAAGTTACTGTGGGCAACACCGCTTTGCCGGTATACGCCTGGATTCCAGGTTCAATAAATTTTTCACCAATCTTAAAAGGGTACGACAACCGCGCTACTACATGCGGCTGATCATTTGCCTCCTGGCGATTCGCGGTCTGACCGTTGTGAACTCCAAACCCAAAAACTCCATAATCGCCTGAACCTTTCAGCCCTGAACTTACGAGATAGGAGAAACGATCTCTTATTTCCTTCGGGGCCCAATAGAAAAATATTCCAAGGTCACGTTCATTTGCTACCGCACTGTTCAATGCATCGTTTCGATCCAGGGGCAAACGATTTTGACTGGATTGAAGATTCTCAAATCCGAACGGCACCTTGCTCTGGCCAAACCGGAATCGGAACTCGTTCTTCTTGTCCAATCCAACATCAAAATATGCATCGCGGATCTGCGCAAAATTTAACACACCGGATGCTGGCGAAGAAGCAAGATCAGGTTGTATGTACACGTAAACCCGCTCATGAACCTGACCGAAAAAAATCAATCGGATTCGCCTGAAAAAGAACCCTCCATCCTTTCCCCACGAACGATCGCACTGCTCACAGCTTAGGTCAGGATTCGTCACGAGCAATTGATTGTAACGAAGCTGTGCGTAACCGCGAATGGCAATTTTCTTATACCATTCGGATGGTGCTGCCGCAGGTTTGGGCGCTTCTGCAACTAAAGAATCTTTCTTTAGCTGCTGTGCGTTCAGGTTTAATACAACAAGTAGGAAAACAAGAAGGAAGGTTGATGATCGCAAAGTAAGCTGGAACATTAGTAGCAGAAATAGTTTGTGGTTGACTGATTTGTTGCGCAAAACAAGTCAGAAAAACTTAACCTTCCTGTAACCCCGGCTTAACTTAACATAACGATAATCATATGGTAAAGGACTTAACATAAACTTAACATTGGGCAGGTTTCGATACGGACGGGTGGAAGTACCTTTGCAACGAATTACAACAACACTACAAATGAAATTCTTATCAGTAAGAACCTTATCCATCCTCGCCCTCGCGTTTTTTATCGCTTCCTGCGGGCAGAAAAGTGAAAATAATGAGTCTTCTGCAGGCCAAGCCGAATTGGAAGGCGAGATCAAAATAGACGGATCAAGCACCGTGTACCCCATCACCGAAGCTGTTGCCGAAGAATTCAGAACCGAGCAGCCCAATGTTAAAGTGACCGTAGGTGTTTCGGGAACCGGAGGCGGATTTAAAAAATTTAGCCG
>DASWTP010000285.1:0-8838 GCA_036402075.1 Chryseosolibacter sp.
CAAAAATTCCGGGCACGAGCTCGCGGTGTCTTTCGTTCACCACAGCTTTAACGCGCAATGTTCTTGTGCTTTGTTCAACACTATTTTCGGTCGCGATGACAGTCGCGAAGTGATCCTGTTTTCCGCCATCCACGCGGAATCTCACTTTATAGTTTTTGCCGATTTGCTGAGCGTATTTTTCAGGGACAGCAAAATCAAGCTTCAGCTGGTCTACCTGTCGAACCGTGGTGATGATAGCGCCTGGTGAAATAAACGACCCAAGACTCACATTTCGTAAACCAACGGTGCCGCGGTAAGGCGCACGGATCTCGGTTTTTGAAATCGCAATTTTTGTCGATTCGATATCTGCCTTCAGGTTTTCAACATTGAGTGTGCTCAGGTCATAGTCCTGCTGGCTGATCGCATTGATCTTAAGAAGCTCGCGATTACGCTCTTCGGTCTTTTCATTGATCCGCAGCTGTACCTGCAATTTTTTGAGTTGAGCCTGAAGATCCTGATCGAATAGTTTTACGAGCAATGTCCCTTTTTCAACTATGCTGCCTTCCGTAATGTTCATTTGAACAATGCGGCCGCCTACTTCAGCAGCAATTGCTGTCTCTTCGAACGGTAGCAATGACCCGGGAACTTCAACGGTCTCACTGATCGAGCTTTGTCTTACCACGAATGCATCCACCGATACTGGCCCTTGCTGGCGACCACGGCCCGGAGGACCAGCTGTTTTAGATTCTTTTTTGCAAGAACTAATGAGAACAGAAAAAATAAAAAGACCGAAAACAATCGGACGAAGGAATAAACGCATATGTTGAGTAAGTAACAATTTCTTTAACACGGGTGCAGGGTAACTGGTTCGAGAAGCGGTCAGGATTTCCCGATAAACTCATTGTGTAAACGTAACACTTGCGGAATCAACAGCACACTTTCATCGTTTACGACAATATCATCTGCCCGTTGCAGTTTTTCATCATCAGGCATCTGCTTTTCGACAATCGCCTTGATCTGTTCGACCGTTCTGTGCGCGTCTCGTTTTAACACTCGTTTGATCCTGATCTCGACAGGCGCATGCACCACAACAATGTGGTCTAAATTCTTGTAGCTGCCGGCTTCAAAAAGCAGCGCAGCTTCTTTAATCACATAGGGGAAATGCCGGTGCTGATCAACCCACTTTTCGTAATCAACTGCTACACGTGGATGAACGAGGCTGTTTAATCGTTCAAGCTTTGCAACATCGTGAAAAACATGCTCAGCCAGATAAACTCTGTTAAGGCTACCATCCCCATTATATGACAAATCACCGAATTCTTTTCTGATTCCCGACATCAGTATTCCATCGGTGGTCATAAGTTCTTTCGCATGGCTGTCGGCATCATAGATGGGTGTCCCCAACACGGAAAATATTCGGCAGATCAGGCTTTTTCCCGATCCGATGCTGCCCGTAATGCCAACCTGAAATGGTTTGCTCACTTAGAGTTTAATGTTAACGGAGTCAATTTTTACAACACGCGTAAACGGAGGAAGCCCTTTTACCTTGGGGAGAATTGTTGCAGCACCACGTTTGAAATCTTTCAGGTCCATCACGGCCTCAACATCGCGTAACATTTCTTTCATGTTTGTGCCTTCGGGAACTTCGAACGTTACCGGAACCCAGGTGTCCTGGATGTAAGAAATTGTGGGAGGAACATTTTCTGCAGTCAGTTTGACGCTGTCGATAAGGTTGATCATGCGATCCACGTTGAATTTGATGCGAACGGTTGGTGGATCGCGCTTGATAACATCGGATTGGGGAAGGTCTATTTCAACATCCTCAGAAAAATTCTCATCAATATTCCGTTGGCGAAGTTGAAGACGAAAAGGTTCCTTGATACGATTGATGATTGGTCGCGGACCCTCTACTATGATAGAGTCGGGTTCGATTGTGACTTCACTGACAAGCCCATAGCCCTTCTTCAGATTTAATTGAACGGAATCCAGTGTCAGTGCGATAGCCTTGCTTGCTTTGGGTTCAAGGTCAACGTATAACGTATCCGTTAGCACGAAATTGAGCTCCATGCCATCCACCTGGCTCGAAAAGAACGGCTGAAGCGAACTTCCAACAATCTTTTTTACATCGGAAGGACGCTCAAGCGGGATCTCCAGCGGAACGACTTTCACCCCTGTGCTTCGCTTGAAGAGGTCCCAACCATTTCCCGTGACGTTCAGCCTGACTTGCGCTGGAAGGTTCCGCACGGGAACATAGTTGTCGCGATCGTAGTCAAAGCTTAGGGGAAAATTGATGTTAGTGGTATACGATTTATTGAGCGCATTGAAGAACCAAAAAATCGTAGCGGCAAAAACACACAGCACAACGGCTCTCCAATTCCTGCGATTGAAACGAAAAATGTTCAATATGGAAGTGAAAAGCCTCATGCACTGTAATTAAAAACTTTTCGATAAACGGAATTAACGCGGCTTATTTTTTTGCAGCAGCGGCCTTTGTCGCGTCCTGGGAGATCGCTGACTTGTTGAAACGGATCCTTCCGCCTTTTTCAACACCGAGAATAAAAGTGTCGCCTTCCAGCTCTTCTACATATCCATGCGCACCACCGATGGTAACAACATAATCGCCCTTCTTGATCTCATCGATGAATTTCTTCTGCTCCTTTGCCTTCTTCTGCTGCGGACGAATCATAAAGAAATAGAAGATCAGAATGATCGCTCCGAAGAAGAAAAATGAAAAGTACGAGCTTTGGCCACCTTGCGCCTGAAGTAATATGGTTGACATAACTGTGATTTTTTTAGCGACCAAAGGTAGGCTATTTAGTGGAAACTTTATGAATCCGGGCGAGATTAGCTGCGCGCTTTGCGCTGCGAGCTGCGAGCCGATTTGTCAAAGACTAGCGAGACTAGCGGTATGGGCATCAACCAGGTAATTCTACACAAAAAAACCCAGCATATTAGCTGGGTTTGTAATCTCGTTAAGCATCGACAATTGCCTACTGCAATTTGCCTACTGCCATTATTTAACAGGTCCATTCGATCCATCGCCTTTTGGCATTACCATAGCTTTAAAGCGTAGAACGGTCTGTTTTGGCCAAGTGTTGGCTGTTACCGTGATCGATTTGTTCTGAATATTTGGTTTGCCGTTGCTGTCAAACTTAGCTTTTACAAAACCAGTTCCCCCAACAGGAATAGGAGTTTTAGTCCAGTCAGGCGCGGTACATCCGCATGATGGCTGTGCGCTTTGAATGATCAAAGGCGCTTCGCCAGTATTTTTAACGGTGTAAGTGTATTCTACAACCTGGCCTTCTTTAATGGTTCCAAAGTCGTGTTCCAGCTTGGCGAATGAGGCAACCGGAAGTGGACCTTCAGGTTTAGTCTCTGCCGGGGGCTGAATCACAGGATTTGCAGCGGTGTTTGCCGGCACGGCAGCCGCACCAGTCGCTTTCTTGCCTTCAAGCTCCTTCAGCCTCGCTTCTAATTCAGCAATTTTCTTTTCAGCATTACGATCATTGCAGGAAGCACCTACGGCCAATACCGCAACAAACAATAAAAGCCTCCACATCTTGGTTTTCATATCGGTCACTTACGCTTAATTACTCTTTTTACCACGAATTTGTTCTAAAAGTTCATCCACATCCTCTAATAACTTCTCCGCTTTGTTTTTCGCTTCATCTACCACTTTCTGCCCTTGCGATTTCGCTTCAGAAGTTAAAGGCGTTTCTTTACCAGACACAAAATCGTTTATTACGTCCTGAAGCATTTTTCTGTATTTGTCGAGCTGAAACGACAGCTTTTCCCTGGTGTTTGAGCCCTTGTCTGGCGCATATAACACTCCTAAAATCGCTCCCGTTGCTGCTCCCACTAAAAATGCTAACAACGTGTTTCCACCTTTTTTGCCCATAAGCTTTTCAAATTAATGTGCGTTGAAACGCAAATTCAAGATTTTAACATTTTTTAACAAATGTCGGCTTACTTATTATCGATCAGCCCGCGTCCGCTCTTTTTAATTGCCCCGGAATCGACCATTTCCTTCGCCATTACGTCAAGTATACCGTTGACAAACTGGCGGCTTTTTGGCGTGCTGTAATTTTTTGCAAGCTCAATGTATTCGTTTATCGTAACCTTAACGGGAATGTTTGGAAAACTGATCAATTCTGCGATTGCCATTTCAAGGATAATGCGGTCGGTTAACGGAAGTCGGTCCACCTCCCAATTCCGTGTGTTGTTCGCAATAAGTTCTTTGTATTCAGAAGGGATATCAATGCCCGTATTGTACAGAACTTCAATAAATTCTTTGTCTTCCTCCCAATTGAGAGATAACGTATGAAGTCCAAGCTCCTTCGAAGTCTCGGGATCGTATGACTTAATCGTTTTCTCAACCAACGCTTTTACGATATCCTGGTCTTCCGCCCAACGCAGTACTTCCTCCTCGAAAAAATCGTTGATGACCGTTTTGCCGAAGATCACTTTTTTGAAAATGTGATTGATCAGTTTCTTCTGGTCGTCAAGCGATGGATTTTTGCGGTCCAGGTTTGCGAGATACTCGTTATCCTGTCGTACCACATCTTTAAACCACTGCCGCACCTGGTCGGCTTTATCTTGCCAGTGCTTGCCTAACCGAAGCGATTCTTTCTTCAGCGGCTCACTGGCGCGAAGGCCCTTTACCCAGGCGTTGTTCAAAAAATTCTTATGACTTGCCTTCTTGTCGGCCTCAGCGTGGTCGGCAAATACCGTCACCAGTGTAAGGGTTGCGATATAGTGCTCGTATATTTTTTCGACTTCCGTGATCAGGTTCTTGCGGAAGAAGTCAGTATCCTTTTTAACCTGATTTTTATAGAACTGGAAGGCGTTGTTTACAGCTTTTTTGATCTTCGGATCTTCTTCATCCACGGAGGTTTCACCGCTTGCAAAAGCTTTCTCAAATGACTTGATGGCGTGTTTTTTCTGCTGACCGAGCAGGGTTTTATCCTGTACTTCCATCGAGTTCAAGTCAGGGAGGAACGCGTCACTGATTTGATCAATACATAATTCATACGCGGCTTCCTTGCATTGTTGTAATGCGAAAAGGCTCTGCATGACTTTGATTCGAAGACTCCTGCGGTTCAGCATGTTAAAGAACTAACGAAAGGTTGCGCTAAAAAATTAATAATAGGGCGTAAAAATAATCATCCTGTCAGGTTTCCCCAACAGGACGACTCTTAAAGTTTCGAGTTTGTGATTTGTAGTTGCCGGGTTCCCAACTTCCAACGCTCAACGGGCGCAACTACAAACTACAAACAACAAACAACAAACTACAAACTAGCGCGTCATGCGAACGCGTCCTATGGCTGCAATTCGCTCTTCGCAAAGCTTAATGGCAGCTTCCTGGCTTGTAATTTTTTCGCGTTCGGCAAGATTCAGAATGTTTAAGCAAGTAGCGTAGATCTTCTCTGCGTGCTCAAACACACGATTGCGATTGTAGTTGCCCAGGTATTCGTTATATACGTTGATCAAACCACCTGCATTGATCAGGAAGTCCGGGGCATACGTGATGCTCTTATCCAACAGCATATACCCGTGGCGGACCTCGTCTTTCAGCTGATTATTCGCTGCACCAGCAATGATGCTGCATTTCAGACGTGAGATCGTTTCATCGTTGATCGTTGCTCCGAGGGCACAAGGTGCGTAAATGTCGCTGTCAACATCATAAATCTCGTCCTGACCAACGGCCTTTACCCCATACTGATTTGCGATCGCTTTTACTTTGTCTTCAAACAGGTCAGTGATGTATACCTCGGCTTTCTCTTTCACCAGGTACTCTACCAGGTGCATGCCCACCTGACCCACGCCTTGTACAGCAATTCGTTTTCCTGTAAGGCTGTCAGATCCGTACACTTTCTTTGCTGTGGCTTTCATTCCCATGTAAACGCCATAGGCAGTTACAGGAGATGGATCGCCACCACCGCCCATCGACTCAGGCAGACCCGTAACATGCTTAGTTTCCATGTTGATGTATTCCATATCAACAGTCTTCATGTTCACGTCTTCTGCCGTGATGTATTTGCCGTTTAAGCTGTTTACGAATTTTCCGAAGCGTCTGAGGAACGCCTCTGTCTTCATGGTTTTCGCGTCACCAATAATAACTGCTTTTCCGCCACCCAGGTTAAGACCGCTGATGGCAGCTTTGAAGGTCATGCCTCGTGACAAACGTAAAACGTCAGTAATGGCTTCCTGCTCTGTTGCGTAGTTCCACATGCGGGTTCCACCGAGTGCAGGACCGAGCACCGTATTGTGAATGGCGATGATCGCTTTTAAGCCGGTAGCCTCATCATGACAAAAAACTACTTGTTCGTGACCCAACTGAGAAAGCGTTCCGAAGATGCCGCTCTCCTTTACTTTTTCGACTTCTTTAACTTCCATGCGAATGCGTTTTACGTTTGATTGTTGTACTTTAGCCCGCTTAAAATTTTAAGCCAATTCAGTTAAGAATTATGCAAAATTAGGCAGATTCAATCGTTTGCATAAACCATTGAAAGTATATTTCGTATAAAAGGGAATTGACCAAATTTTGTTCAAAGAATAGCCGGAAGCTCAGGTGTATTTTTTGTCCCTGAGCTTAAAATAAGAACGCGTTTTCCACCGATGAAAGAACTTCGATACCTCAATAAATACCTCCTTAAGTATAAATGGCATTTGATTCTGGGGACAATCTTCGTCATCATATCGAACGTCTTTCAGATCATTCCAGCTCAGCTCGTTCGCCTTTCCATCGATCTTGTAGTGGACAACATCAGAACCTATCAGTCGCTTGACGGCTTTGATCTGCAGAAGAATTTCTTCCAGATTTTTGCATTTGGCATCCTAATTTATGCCGCGCTCATTTTAGTAATGGCGTTGCTACGCGGATTGTTTTTATACTTCGTGCGACAGACACTCATTGTGATGTCACGGCATATCGAGTATGATTTGAAGAACGAAGTATTTGAGCACTATCAAAGTCTGCCGCTGAGTTTTTATCGAAGGAACAATACCGGGGATTTGATGAACCGCATTTCAGAGGACGTGAGCCGTGTCCGGATGTACCTTGGCCCAGCGATCATGTATGGACTGACGCTCATCACCCTTTTTCTCATGCTCATTCCAGAGATGTTTCGCATCAACGCTGAACTGACATGGTACGCCATCAGTCCGCTTCCGATACTTTCGCTGAGCATTTTCCTGGTCAACAATAAGATGGAAAGACGTTCGGAGGAAATTCAGAAAAGTCAATCGCGTCTTTCAACGTTTGTACAGGAGGCGTTCAGTGGAATCCGGGTGCTTAAGTCGTTTAACCGCGAGCACGAATCAATCGCCAAATTTGAAGAAGAGAGCAACCTGTACAAGCGCCAGTCGATGAAGCTCACCAAAGTACAGTCGCTCTTTTACCCACTCATCATGGCGCTGATAGGTTTGAGCACTATTCTCACGGTTTATGCAGGAAGCGCCCTTGTGATTAAAGGTTCTATCACCCTTGGCACAATTGCGGAATTTATCATTTATGTCAACCTGTTAACATGGCCCGTAACGTCTTTAGGATGGACGAGCAGCCTGGTTCAGCGTGCAGAGGCTTCTCAAAAACGCATTAATGAATTTCTTAAAACCAAAACAAACATTGTTTCGGAGAAAGAATTGGTGCGTGAGATTCAGGGAAAAATTGAGTTCAAAAATGTAGGCTTTACTTATCCGGACACGGGCATTAAAGCGTTGAAGGATATTTCATTCGTAGTGCGTCCGGGCGAGTCGCTGGCCGTGATTGGCACTACAGGCTCGGGCAAAAGCACGATCTCAAACCTCGTGTCGCGACTTTATGATGTGCGGGAGGGAGAAATTCTGATCGATGACATTCCAATTGCGCACTACAACCTCACCTCGTTGAGGAGACAGATCGGCTATGTACCCCAGGATGTGTTCCTTTTCAGCGACACAATTTTGAACAATATTGGCTTCGGTATTGAAACGGCTGACGAAGAAAAGATCCTTCAGGCTGCAAAAGATGCTGACGTGTACGAAAACATCAAGGCATTCCCGCAAGGTTTCGAAACGCGTGTAGGCGAACGGGGGATTACACTTTCGGGTGGCCAGAAGCAACGCGTGTCAATCGCCCGCGCTATCGTGCGCGAGCCAAAAATCCTTATGCTTGATGACGCGCTGTCGGCAGTCGATACCAAAACGGAAAACAACATTCTTAACAGCCTGAAACGGATCATGAAGGGGCGAACGACCATTATCATTTCGCACCGTGTTTCATCAGCCAAGCTGGCACAACGTATTGTTGTTCTTTCTGATGGCAGAATAATTCAATCAGGTTCGCATGAAGAGCTGATTGCAAAGGAAGGAATGTACCGCGAGTTGTATGAAAAGCAGATGCAGATGGACGAGGCGGAAGGATAATTTAATTGTCTATGGTCTGTTGTCTGTAGTTTACAGTTGTTCGTGGAATCTCACACACCAAGCTTTAACTACAAACTACAAACTACAAACTTGCTATTCCAAACCTTTCTCCTTCATCTTCTGAAACTCCCGGATCCTCCGAGTCATGGCGATGGTGAATCCTGCCATCAGCACAAGCGTTCCGATCCAGAGCACATTTATAAAAGGCTTTTCAAAAGCTTTTAATACGATCCAGTCTTTCTGGCGGGTGTTGATACCGATGGTGAACTGGCCTGTTTCCGGATGGATATTCATCAGTGTGAGGCGAATTCCCAGGTCTTTAATTTCATGAGGGATTCTTCCGACCATACGATTGCGGATAATGAAGATCGGTTCTGCTTCGTAATCTTTGTATTCGCCCTTGACGGTAATCAGCGCTTTTACAGCAACATCCGCTGAATCAAGCGTTACGCT
>DASWTP010000286.1:0-24261 GCA_036402075.1 Chryseosolibacter sp.
GGCACAACACGTTCGATGAATGGCTTTCCCTTCATCGCATTCGGTGCGCGCTTCGGCAGATCTTTGATGCTCGACACAGACGAGTACTTTGACTTATACTTAGCCATTTGGTCCATGGCAGCCTTCAGTTGTTGCTCTTTCCCTGCAAAGTGATCGATCGCAGCTTCCTTTGCCATTTCAATCGCTTTGTCTTTGCCGGCAGCGGGATCTTTCAGTGGCTCCAGCTTGCCTTGAATTTCCTCAACGGCTGCGGATTGTTTCTGGAGCTCCTGCACTCCCTCCAGTTTTCCGGCTTGTGCTTCAACCGCTTTTGGGAGATTCTCGACATCATTCAGATTTCCTGAGGTTATACTTTTCACATCGTCCTGGACGCCTTTCAGATTTTCGGTCACCTTGCCGAGGTCACCAACCGGAGTTTCGATCTTTGGAAGGGTGGTATATTTGGAGATGTCACCGTTGGGCAGATCGAGGCTTTGAATTCCATCTACTTTCGGCATCTCGAAGCCGGGAATTTCGAATCCAGGAATTTTTGCCACATCCGAGCTTAGGTTGAAGTTGTCGACATTGGTTGTGAGCGACTGCAACGGCTCTTTGTATTCCGAGGGCAGGTCAAGCGAATTCAGCTTGCCAGTGGTTTTTGACTTCAGGTCTGCGAGCTTACTGTTGAATTTCGATTCGGTATTTTTCTGTAAACTGGCGAGACTGTCGAGCTTACGCGTGTACTTTCCGGTGGGTAGATTAAGGCGTTGTAGCGAATCGATTTTTGAATTCACTCTTTTTCGCGAATCATCAATTCTAGCGATGGACGAGTCGTAGGAATGCTTTATGGATTGCGCCTTTTGCGAAAATTCAGTTTTAATGGAATCAACCTTGCGATACGATGGCAGCAGCGAATCCGGTAATGGATTCAGCTTTGAGGTTAGGGAGTCAACGCTGTATTTATTAACGGTTGCGTTGATTTTGGTCTTTATTGAATCGGTTTTCTCCTGGGCGAGCACGTTGGCAGAAATGCCAAGCATTATCAGGATTAGAAAGGGAAATTTCACAGCACCAAGGTACAATTTTGGGATGAATTTAAAGCGCTATCGCTTCACTTAATTCGGCATCTGGCGGCTGAATTTTGGTCAGCCGAATACCGATTTCGGCACCGAACTAATAGAATTCATTCGTCAGCTTGTGTCAATCACTCATCTGTAGGAAAAATTCAGCACCTGACTACCAAAATTCACTAACTGACTTCTGAATTTCGGTCGAGCGCATACGGAATTCGATACCCAGCTACCAAAATTCACTAGTCGGCTTCTGGCAAGCCCTCAACGGTTATCTAAATCCAGTACCCGACTGGTAAATTTACAAACGCACTATTGAGCCTCAATCTTGCGCCTGCAATTCAACTATATCCTAAATACAGATTGACAGTGCTAACCACGGTTCTCGCAAGTCTGAACACTTGAATCATGTTACGCACAAGTGTCGCACATACCCTCAGATCAAGACCCGAAGACTTGCGTCAGCCACGGGGCAGAAATGCCTGGCATGATCAGGATTAGAAAGGGAAATCCCACACATACAAAATACGAATTTCGATGAGGCATTTGCTGGAGCCGAATAAATCATCCAAATTTTCATGCGGAAAAAACCCTTAGGTATTTAATAATATCGATATTTACTGGCATAAATTTATCTTTCACTTATGAAAAACCCTCTTCCAAAGCTTCTTTTGGTTATTATCGTTTTTTCTTTCTCAAATACCACTTATGCGCAACAGTGGACGGGTGCATCGGACGCGTCAGGCAACATACAGCATATCGGCAATGTTGGCATCGGGACAAATGCTGCTCCTGGATATAAACTTTCGGTACAAGGAGAAATCCATGTAAACAGAGATTATCCCTATGTTCAATTTAACTCCTCTTACTGGAACGCTGGTTCTTTTATTCAGAATGGTGTTACAACCGCAGGCAATGGTGGGGGCGATTATTTCGTCTTTTACAATCCCGCAGGAAAGGGATTTAATTTCTATCAGGCTGGATATGATGTTTTAACACTTACGCCTAACCGGCTCGTTGGTATCAATACTTCAAATCCTGCGGGGCGCTTGGACATCAATGGGGTAAACGGACAATTAAGATTATCTGGTGGGTCTATTTCAGCAGGCGTTTGGACAAGCGCGAGCGATATGCTCTACCTTGCGAACTGGAACGATGGTCGCAAGGGCATTCAGGTCAATATGGCCACTGGAAACATTGGGATTGGAACATACACGCTTGATACGCGGCTCACCGTGAATGGAAAGATCAAGGCAGAGGAAGTTGAGATCGTGGTCGATGTACCTGCCGATTATGTGTTTGATGAGAACTATCACCGTCTCTCCCTCTACGAAGTTGAAAAATACGTTCGCGAGAACAGACACCTTCCGAACATCCCGTCTGCCGAAGAACTAAAGGAGTCTGGATGGCAAGTCGGAGAAATGAGTAATAAATTACTGGAAAAAGTAGAGGAGCTTACGCTGTATCTGATCGAGTTGAAAAATCAGTCTGATGCTCAGCAAAAACTGATCGAAGAACAGCAGTCGCGCATTTTAGAGCTTGAGTCGAAACTTCGGTCGCAAAAATAAGTTCGGAAAAGCGCGTTTGAGCCCTAAGTTGGTTTCCACTTTCGTTGAGAACCTCTCCCTAAAATGTTTGCAGTTTCCGGACTGCCGAAGCCACCGTCAAATCAACATCACATCAATTAATTTTTGTGGCATCTCTGCATAATTCTTCGCGCTGCTATAAAGATAATCCTCCGGGGAACAAACAATTCCAGCGTTCACAGGATTTTCGTGAATGTAATCCAAAATCTTATAGACTTTTTTCATCCCCTCCAAGTTCAATTGGCTGATTGTTTTGCTGCCAGAACTGATAACGCGTATTGTTTTTATTATGCCGACCTGCCCGTTCAAATAACCACAGCAACAGCTCCCTTCTACTATCCTGAGGATTTTCTTTAATCGCTTCAATGATTTTGCTTGATGTGAATTTCTTTATATCACGTATTATCCCATCCAGGCTATCATCACCGTGTCTGCCAATGATCATATGGATATGACTGCTCATGATGACATAAGCACAAACCTCCAATCCTTTTTTCTCCTGACAAAAACGAATGCTATCAAGAAATATATCACGATATTCTTGCTGCGTAAACACATCCAGCCATTGAATAACAGTGAAGGTAACAAAGTAAAGCTTGTTTTGGTCTCGAATTTTGTATTTGCGGCTCATCATCCGAAGGTAGATCGATGCACCACTCAGGTCAATGCCCTAAATCCCGACTTGGGCCGTATTTCGAACTCATGTTTTTCTCGCAAGTCTAAAGACTTAAATCATTTTAGGCACAAGTCTCCCGCAGGCCTGCGCGCAACCAGAAGACTTGCGCCAGTCAGGGGTATTTCGAAATAGTTTGCTCCTAATTTTTAGCCAAACCAACATATCCACCAGTAACCGTATCATATGAGCCTAAAACAGTACTTCCCCCTTAGCGGCAACTACATCAAAACTTCTACATCCTTAATTAACTTTATACCAGTCACATCCTTTTCTTCTAATGCTAGTTTAAGCTTTTCTGACACAAATAGCCCGCCAAGTCGAGTAAGAAAGAAATCTAATGAGCTATCGAAAGCTTTGCTGAGTACTAAAGTCTTAACTTTTGTAATTCCTTTAAACATTTTCATCTCGTTCTCATCGGTAAATTTATGCTCAACTTTAAGATTATTACCAAAACCTCCAGACGTAAATATTGTATTTTCAAAATCTATTACGTTCCAATCCTGCAACACTGTGTAAAATAACCGATAGTTGTTATCCACATGTTCAGTTTGTGAATCATAGATTACTGATTGATAATCTTTGTGACGCTGTATATTAAATTTTCTCAAAAGTTCAAGTATATCTTTCTGGACTAAAAATTGACAGTGATTAAGGTTTGGAGAAAAACTTATAAAATCTGTTTTCTTAGCAGATTTTAATTTTTTGAAATAGAAAATAAAATCTATCTCAGGATATACCTGATTTGCATTAAACTCATTACTTATAAAAAGTGAATCTAATTTGGCATATGAATTTTTATCATATACACTTTTATCCAATTCGACTTGATAAATTCCGTTTTTCACTCCAATTATTTTAGGATCCCAATCCAATCTAACATTGTAATACATATCTAAAATTTAAAGTATTGATTTAATGTGCCGCCCGAACGATATGCATCGCCTATCATCAATCTCATTTGGTGCTGCAAATTTTGCATTGAGTCCAAGTTTAAGTTGCCTGATTGTTTTAGAGGATTCATCCCGAAGCTGGCGCAAGTCTTCCGGCATGTGCAATGGCACGTGCGAGACTTGTGCCTAAAATGTCTGCAGTCTTCAGACTGCAGTAACAATCAAATCAATGTCACATCAATCAACTGCTCCGGCATCTCTGCATAATTCTTCGCGCTGCTATAAAGATAATCCTCCGGGGAACAAACAATCCCAGCTTTCACAGGATTTTCATGAATGTAATCCAAAATTTTCATCCGTTCCAAGTTCAATTGGCTGATTGTTTTGCTGCCAGAACTGATAACGCGTATTGTTTTTATTATTTCGACCTGCCCGTTCAAATAACCACAGCAACAGCTCCCTTCTACTCTCCTGAGGATTTTCTTTAATCGCTTCAATGATTTTGCTTGATGTGAATTTCTTTATATCACGTATTATCCCATCCAGGCTATCATCACCGTGTCTGCCAATGATCATATGGACATGACTGCTCATGATGACATAAGCACAAACCTCCAATCCTTTTTTCTCCTGACAAAAACGAATGCTATCAAGAAATATATCACGATATTCTTGCCGCGTAAACACATCCAGCCATTGAATAACAGTGAAGGTAACAAAGTAAAGCTTGTTTTGGTCTCGAATTTTGTATTTGCGGCCCATCATCCGAAGGTAGATCGATGCACCACTCAGGTCAATGCCCTAAATCCCGACTCGGGCCGTATTTGGAACTCATGTTTTCTCGCAAGTCTGAAGACTTAAATCATTTTAGGCACAAGTCTCCCGCAGGCCTGCGCGCAACCAGAAGACTTGCGCCAATCAGGGGGAACATGTTAGCTATCCGAACCTCATCGAGCTTGCGCTTATTGGTGTCTGCTGCGCACACGGCCAGCGCGAACACCAACAAGGGTGGCTCAGACGGCAGCTCAACGATTTCGCACGAGTTCAATCAACGTCTCGAAATCGTTTTGTCGACTGTAGTATTTCCGAAGTGCGGATTTGAGTGACTCAAAACTGATTTTATTGTCTTCATATTTCTTATAGAGGAGGTTAATGCTTTTTCTATTCAAAACATAAATGATTTCAATTTTCTCTGGCTTGACTTCGCGACCAAACATTTCAATTAAGTCATCTATAAGTCTTTGAAAACTAGCCTCGTCTACAAAATCAGTGTCTAGTTTAACAAAAAAATCAAGAACCACTACAATCAAGTTGTCATCCAATTGAACATCGTAATCGATAACACCTTCTTGCATCATTAAGTTACTAGAATGGAATGAAGCAAAATGCTTGTCATAGTTTCTATTTCTAATCTCCCTTAAAAAATCCACAAACCCATAGTGATTCGTATTCATAGTCATCGAGGTATATGAGGACCTGCATTCGGTCCAATTTTTATAAAACCGTCCCACCATTGATGGATCTTTGTAGAACCTACCGTCCATCCTCTGTGCAAGAATTTGCCCGTCTTGTCAAATGTATCATGAAACCATTTTACAGTCCTGCCGCTATTATTAACCATTTTTGTATAGATGGTGTATGATCCTCCCCGTCCTTGAACCTTGGCTGTAGCCCGCCAAAAATTTCCTACCTGCTTGATCGAGGTTTGCGCATTTTTAAAGGAAGCTAACCATTTTACGGCCTTTAACGGACCGACAGGCAAGTCCGCAGTTCCAGCTGAAATTATAGGGCTCCCATCTGGGTTATAGAGTTCCGCCAATTCTTCCGCAAACCAAGCTTCCTCTCCGAACGTTGCTGCGAAACGATGCCGAACTCCCTCCCAATATCCTTGATTAGAATTACCTTTTAAAGGAATTGATACGCCCGTTCTGGCATCTTTCATTGAAACTAACTCACCTTTGGAATTAAATTCACATTTCATTCCTGGAGGACAGCCCGAATCTGGATTATATTCTGTCTCCTTCGCTTTTCTTAGTGCAGACTCAATCGCTGTGAAAAACTCACGTCTTTGCTCAATTTTTGCATTACTTTCCGCAATTTCCTCATTTGTTCGCATACCTGGCAAGTAAGTACGACCGCTGGGGCCATGAGAACTTCCATCAATTGCCCATTCAGTTGCCGAACCAGATACCCTATTGAGAAAAGTGTCATGAGTATTTCGGGCAATCTGTGCATTATCTTTCCTATACAATCCCATCGGATCATTAAACAACACCGGGTTATTCCCCGCATACTGATACGTTGCCATCTCGCTTACTGACATTGGATCTACTTGCATAAATCTGCCCAGGGCTGCATCGTAATTGCGGAATGGCAAGTCATACCAGCCGCTCACTTTGTTCAGCTCACTGCCTGCATTGTACAAGAAATCATTGTTGTTGCCCGTGCGTGTCCACGAGGTGCTCGCGGAAAGGCCGTAGGGATAGTACTCGTTGTATTGAACAATGTTGGTTGGTGTATGTGTGATGGTCACATCGTCAAAATAAACCTCGACCTTGGTGGGGTTTTCGTTGGAAACGAATATATAAAGATAACCTTTCTTTTGCACATTGATGTGAACAGCCACCTGGTCATGAGGCACAACGGGACCGCTGATGTTTTGTGCTCCGCTGGCGTCTACCTGGTCGAAGCCAAATTCGAGCATATTGAATCCTTCATCGAATAAGATGTAATTGATGAATGCTTTTGGCGCACCACCTGCTTCCGGATCACCGGTTCCGACAAAGGAGCCCGATCCATACATTGCCTGAAACTTGTTCTTGGCTGCAACGCTTTCAAGGCCTGACCCCGAAGGCACATTAAAATTGAAGGCAGCTGACAATGCTGAGAAAAGTGTGCTCATCGAGTTTGCCTGGCCGGGAGCAGCATCGAGGTACTTTGCATATACTTCCGCGTCAAATACATCCCCTGCATTACTTCAAAACTCTTTGCCGCGCCAATCTGCGAATTATTACCACCAGTCAACAATTGGGAATAGGTGTATGCTGTACCTGCATCCGTATGGTCAAACAAATTCATCGCGCTACGAACACCCACAGTATAATTTCCGAACGTTGAATTGCTTGTGGCTTCAAGGGATCTCTTCACGTATCTCTCGAATCCCGTGTGAACACCAAGCTAGGCATAAAGACTTAAGTCATTTTGGGTGTATCACTCGGAACACCAACGTGGGCGAGAAAACTATACAGGAATGATCTCGATACTCTATTCAAAAAAAACCAGCGCATGACTGGTTATTTTTTTAGCGTTAAACGTTGACTAATCTCATTTGCCTTTATCAAAGTATTCATATCGATACTTAGTAACAGAGCTTTGACCTTCAAAGACATGAATTGTGGAATCGAGCAAGCCATTTTCAGAAAAGTAATGTGTCTTACGTAGCTGTTTCCCCCTGTAGTATTCTATTTTTTCGATTCTGTCGTCTCTGTAAGTGAATAGTATTACACTAATCAACTCGCTCTCGTCCTTCTTCAAGTATGTTTCTTTGCGGATTATTTTGTCATCAGCATAATAATATAAAATAGTTTTTTCGGAGTCGTGCTGTTTAGTAATTCTACCTTGTTTGTTCACTTCAAACTTTACGGTATCTTTTTCAGCTCTGAGCAGGTCCTCATCGCTGTATTCCCATTCCCTATGCTTTAAATCGTTCCAGATTTGGATCAAGTTGCCATCCCTATCAATATAATGTGTGATGACAAAATTCGTTGGCGCCTCTAACCTTTGAACTTGCCTGGTAATAAAATGCAGTCTATCATAAACCATCGTGTCGTTAGTCATGAACGCCATTCGATGCACAATATTGCCTGCACGGTCAAAGGTCATCCTTTCCAGCCGCGAAGAATCTTCTGATATTGAGTCATAAGGATCAAATGCAACCATACTCTTTATCCCCTTTTCCCAAAACGCTTCGAGGTAAGGATCCGAGTAATTTTTAAGTTCTATTTCTTTTTCGCAGCCAAATAAAAAAAATACCAAAAAAGAAATGATAATAAGAATCTTCAATTTCATACTCAACAGTAACGCTAGGTAGGCTTCAAAATTTCACTTTTTCTATTTCTTTCCTTTTTTATTCTTCTGGTAATTGTCCTGTTTCGGCATTGTCCCATATCTCTGCATCATTCGATTTATGTATTCTTCATTGTTGCTGCAATCAAGAATTTCCTTCGTTCGGTATTTCTTATAACTACTATTGAGATAATTGCCGTCACCCATAACACCTGCTTCAGTATGGCCTGATGGTGTTCCGCTATGACCTGCACCATGAATCGTTTCGATAGCCGAGCCCTCTTTTGGATCGCCACGGTATTGTGCAATATTATCATTAACATGATCTATCGCAATTCCCTTACCTTTCTTAGTAGTATTTGATACTTCAGGATCCCCTTCGTATTTGTTTTCCTTATTTTCTTTCCAAGCTTTTAAATCAGCCTTATATTCGTCATCATTCGTAATTGAGGACGCCATATCGGCAACTAGATCCCTATCATTTCCAATAACGGCCCAATTATCTGTCTCATCCAAGTTACATTCATCAAAGGCACCGTTGGCTTTGGCATCGTAGAGTTGAACTCTGGTTGCTAATCCAAGACCATCTAAATACTTATTTGCATTCTCAATTATCTTTTTGACTTCATCCTTATCCATATCACCCGCAACAAGTAGATAAATTATATTATCCATTCCAGAGGGGTCAACAAAAAGCATTGGATTATTAAATGCGTAGTTGTACGGAGTAACGATTTCATATCTCTCCGCATGAAGATCAATCACTCCCCATCTTCCTATTTCAGGCATGTACATCCTGGCGCCAAAGTCCAACCAGCCTAGATCCAACTCCGTCTGTTCTTCTTTTCCGCCAAACTTGTAGTCTTGTGTCGTGTTGTTCTCTCTACTGTACGAGTTAAAAGTTAACCCAAACGGATAATAATCATTGACACTCTCCACATACGTATGCCTCACAATCTTCAGATCATCAAAGTATACATTCTGTGCTACCGGGTTTTCGTTCGAGAGGAATACATAAAGATAACCCTTTTCCTGCACGCTTACGTGAAGCGACATCTGATCGTGCGGTGCTGAGAGACCGCCCGCACTCACATCAATTTGGTCGAATCCGAAATCGACAGGTTGAAAACCCTCGTCAAATAGAATGTAATTCAGATAAGCTTTCGGTGCAGAAGCATCGTCCCACTTTCCGCTATTAACGTACTCGGGAGCGCCATAGAGGGAGCTAATAGCACTTTTCGCACCCGAACTCTCAAGACCTGTGCCTGCTGGTATGGGAATCAACATGCCTGCTACTGTCGCACCGAGAGCTGTTATATTTGTCTGTGCGCCCTGGGTCGCTTCAAACTTCCCAAAAACTTCAAGATCGAAAACATCTCCCGCCATTACTTCAAAACTTTTCGAAAGGCCTACTTGTGAGTTAGTCGCGCCATTCAAAAGATTTGAATAAGTGTAAGTCGTTCCTGGATCGGTATGATCAAAGGAATTCAAAGAACTCAGGTTTCCACCCGTTGGATAGTTTTTGAATGTAGTATTCTCGTACTGCGATGTTCCATTTTCAAATGTCGCTTTGTACTCCGTCATCTCTGTAATCGCCTTGAAGCTGACACGTACATTGCCCAAATGATCTTTCAGAAAATATTCATAAGCGGGAACTTGTGTCGTCATCACGGTCCTGCCTTCTTCATGGTTTATAAATTTGAGCACATCATCTTCGTAGAAGAATTCACCCGAGTAATCCGATGTCTTCGCCTGTGCCGCAAAAACCTGTTGCCTTAGTTTTCGACCAGTAGCGTCATAGGTATAAACAATATATTCAGACCCCTTATTTACCTGTTGGGGAAGATTAAGTTGATTATACGTGATCGCAGTGATTCCCTTGTTCTTATCCGTGATTATGTTGCCATTCTTGTCATAGAGGTATTCACCGGAAACTTTTTCAGCTTCCTTAAACCCTTCTTCAGTTGTCAGAGTTGCAATGGCATCATCAACGCGGTCAAGCTTGTTACCATTCAGGTACGTGTAGCTAAGATTGTCCATATCGGCAAAATTCCCATCGGCTCGTTTTCCCTTGCGTTGCAGACGAAGGATATTTCCATTCAGATCATACCCGCTTAAACTTCCATTGGCAATTGCCTCGTTATAGCGATTGTTCTTGCCTGGCTCAACGAGGTTGAAATAATTGCCATGCGTCAGGCGATTCATCGCATCATATTTATATCCGTAGGATTGTTTATCTAACCCCGTGGAAGTCCAGATTGCCTCGCTGATGTTTCCGTTAAACTGATCATACGTCCCGCCCAAGGTAGTCGTGTTGTAATTGAGCTTCATTGCAAACAATTCGTTTTCATTGGCAGCATCCACATCGTTGATATTCGTCATCCATCCACGAATGTTGTAACGGTAGTCGATGACCTGCGCGTATGCAGAATTCGGAGGATTACTGTTGGCTGGCGTCCATTGGTTTTCGGTGGAAGCTTTGAATCGCTTGCCTTGTGGAACAACGAAGCCGGCTGTCAGCCGCACGCGGGTGCGACCGATAATATTCACTTCATTGTTGTACTGGGATCTTACGATCTCGTCAGGGGAATATATTGTGCCTTCATCATCGATCGAATTATCCGCGGAAGCGTGGAGCTTCTTTGTCACCAGCTGTCCGAGCTCATTGTATTCCAATGCGCTAAGAATAACTTTTGGCCGCGAATCAACCTTGTGCCACGTTTTCACAAGTCTGCCTGCGTGATCATAGTTGAATTCTCTTTCAATATCATGGGTTACAGATCCCACACGATGCGACATTCTGGTTTTGATTACCTTGCCGACAAAATCATACAAAGATGTTGTACGGTCAACGCCTCCCTTATGATTCGATGAAACGTTTTGCACGATCCGGTAGCGATCATCGTAATAGTTGACTGACCACAAAAAGTTACTGCTTCCCAGAATTCGCGTCTTCATTCCAGTTACCTGTCCACGAACGTGATTAAAACTTTGGTTTGAGTTAACCACATATTGCCCGGTCAGGTGAGTGTGTAAATAGCCGACTTCGCCCGGATTAAATTCAGGAGCTGTCACGAGCGAAGTAAACGTATGATTGTCATAATACGTAACCGTATTGACTTCAAATGTGCCTGAAAAATTCGCGAGCGTATTGGCCGTATACCCATGAGTAGTGGTTGCAGTTGAACTGAAGGTTTCACCAAACACTTGCGTTCCAATGAGGATGCCTGTCATTTCCGACTGCGTCTTTGGCGAGCCGTGGGTGTACTCACCTGTTATGATTGGCCGGTTCAAAAAATCGTATTTTGTAAAGCTCCATTTATTCGAAACGCGTTGGTTGCCATCTTGCGTAAACACGAGCCGATCGCGTTGATCATATACCATTCGCACGGAGTCTGCACCAGGCACCTGCTTTATCACCATCCGATTGCGATTGTCATACCGATAACGGAAGGCCCACCGCTGAAGGAATTCTTGTTTCTCGGTGTTGGTCTTTCCAAAATACTCAGCGTCCAATCGTTTTGTGCCCTCGGGTTGCAACACACAAACCAGCTGACCCAAATCATCATAGATATAGTACGTGCTCGCATAATTAGTATCATTGATCGTTGAAGGAGTTTCCGTTACTTGAATTCTTTTCAATATGACACGTCCCTCTTTGTCAAGATATTCAAATATCTCTCGCTGGTGCTCATCTTTTGTTTTGTTTTTTATCAGTGATGCGGCCGGGTATGAATTGATATTTTTTTCTATCAAACCCAATGCTGCATCAGACGCAATTGCATAACTCCACTGAATGACGGCATCGTTTAGTGTATTTGTCTCATATGCTTTTTTTATCGTGTGATCATTCGAAGCATAGGTGGGATCCGCTGGATCCGGTTGCCACTCAGGGCCTGGCGCTCCGATTTTAATAACCCGGGCAAGTGGCGATGGTTCCACAACCGTAATCGCAAAAGGTTTATTGCCATCATCGGCAATCTTCAATGCTGTATTGTTATAAAAATTCAAAGCAATTCCCTTGTAGTCTTTCGTTGTTGCATCGATGATATCAGAATTCTTTTTGTACAAACCTGAAATATCACCGGTAAAGGGCAGGTACTTAACGGTTTCTCTTCCAAATTCATCGTACGTTATCGGCTGCACAACATCGAGCTTGGAGGGAGAAGCCTGCGTAGAGATCACCTGAAGAGGTCGCCCGAGACCATCGAAATATTGAACCGTCTGACTGCGCTGGTTGAGATTGTAGGTCTTGATAGCAGACTCCACGGTCGTAGGAATTTGCGGAATATTCGTGACAATGTAGTTCTGATTATACCCACTGAACTGTTCAACCAACACGGATGAAACGGTTCCGTTTCCCGAATAGCCAGCACGCGTAACCGAAAGGCTATACGTTGCAGGCTCAATTGCGCTTATCGATTGAGTTGTTGAAACAGGCGACCCGTTTTTTGTCCATTGGTAGGTTGCATAGCCAGAACCGCCATCCAGTGTCGCACCATTTACGCTTATTCTTCCATCCACTACACCTGTAAAAGTGATTTTAGGATGCGGAGAAACATTCACAACAAAATTCTTGGGAAGACCGTCACATCCGTTTGCTCGTGGTGTAATTGAATAAACTACAGTTCCATCGCCCGGGCCAGGATTTACAACGCTTGAGGAAATGGGAGTTGTTCCTGACGTCACCGATGGAAGCGCAGCATTGCCTGTGGCCGATGCAGTCCATGTGTATGTAGAATTGCCGGGATTAAGTGACGGAGTATAACTTGCCGATCCATCCGACCACACAGACGCAGCAGGTGGGTTAGCGGTAAATGTCGGCAGCGCTATGGTTGAAACAGTATAGCTGCCCAACATGGTGCTTGTACAATTTGCGCCCGACCTTGCAACAATCGTGATGGCTCCTGTAGCAGTCACGTTTGTAAAATTTACAGCCGTACCTGATCCAGGTAATGTCCCTACTGCTTGTGCCCCCACGGTCAATTCGTAATTAACAGCGGTTTGAGAATTTGTCAACGTAACCGTTGCACCTGTTCCGCCTGCACAATAAGAAGCATTCCCCGCAATTGTAAACTGAGTCGGGTTCGGATTTAAAACCGCAGAGCCCGGCATGATGCGTGTGCATCCCGTTTGCATATCCCTTGCGCGAACGGTATAGGTGCCGGGAAGAGTTTGGCCCGTCCAGCTTTTTGCTGTTCCATCGCCAACAATTTCTGAAACCGGTGCATTGGATGTGCTGCCGTTGTTGGTGATCAACAACTGATACCTGATTTCGTGCGGTGACGCGGTCTGTGACGATGCCATAGTTACGGTGATGGGCGCTCCACATCCTCCTCCGCCTGAAACACCAAACTCTGCAGGAAGTGTCGGGCCAGTGCTGGTTATCGTTGCACTCCCTAACATAGGGCGACCGCAACCTGCAACGGTTGTTTTTGTTGCATAAACAGTGTAGGTGCCCAGTGCTGTAATATTATTCCAGACTATGGGCTGACCATCGTTTCGACTAACTGATGCTCCGATGTTTCCGAGTGTTGCTTCCTGTAGTTGATAATTTACATTTGGCTGTGATCCATTCAATGTGATACTTAAGCCTGAACCGCCACCACCCGGACAAAGAGCTCCGCCTCCCGTTACCGTGTATTGGATCGGGAGAGTGTATAGTGTGGTCGAAGAAGGAAGAGTAACACTGCAATTCGTAGTAACATTGGTAGCGACTATGGTATACGTTCCTTCTGTTGTTTGGGAAGCGAACGTTATACCCGAACCCGTTCCAGCCACTGGGCTTATCGGTGCGTTCGATCCGTTCACTTGCAATTGGTAATTTACTCCCGACTGTGAGCCGTTCATCGTGACAGCAATGGAGCTCAAACAGCTCGCGCTTCCGCCCCCTACCGTAAAATTTGTAGCAGGGAGAGTGTGGTGAGAGATGGTGGCCGTTGTGCTCATCGTTCGGGTACAGCCCGTAGCATACGATGCTTTTATTTTGTATTCACCAACGCTTGTTTGATTCGGCCATGATATAGAAGCTCCACCTGTCTGCGTTTTGTCTCCGAATGGGGCCCCGTTGTTGAGGATGAGTTGGTAGGTAACATTTTCCTGCGAACCACTAAGGGTTATCGCCAGGCCTGCACCACCTGGACAGTACGATCCAGTTCCACCAACTGTAAACTCAGCCGGTTTTGGGTTTTTTGTGACGGAAACAGTATTGTTCATCAACTTAGAACATGCAACCGTTCTGACTTTGTAGCTACCGCCCTCGGTACGATTGCTCCACACAAGCGATCCGCCAGTTCCATTTTGTGATGAGCCCGGCACAATTGCCGTGTTAAGCTCAAGTTGATAGACAACACCTGTTTGCGATCCGCTTAGCGTAATATCCGCGCCATAATCACCATCACAAAAAGATGTTGTGCTTGTCGACACGTTGTAAGCCGTTGGTGGCGTACTAACATTAAAGGTTGAAGTATAAGCCGTACCGCCTGCCCCACTGCAATTCGAATAGGTACACTTAATCCTGATCCCAGTCATCGGCTGAAGCCAGGTAATGTTGAAATTGACTGAATTGTTAACTGACCAGTTGTAGTGTGTGCCTTTCACATAACTTACACCAACAGGATTTTCAACTGTCCATACAAAAGTGGTACATCCTGGGTTGCCGTTGAGAAGATATGAGGTTCCACCTCCTGTACAAAAGGTGTTATCGGTTGTCACTACAATATTTTGCGCTCGCAACGAAAACGTTAACAACAACAAGCCGATGCCAAGAAATAATTTTGTTTTCATGCCTGTTATTTTTGAATAGAATTGTAAGACATAGATTTTAGGATGTTCCGTTGATAATCCCGTATGAGTTTCAGTCGCCCGTAGTCATCATACTCGAAGTATTGTGTTGTGTTGTTGGAGTCAGTTTTACTCTGTAAACCAATAAGGGGATCGAAGGTATAGGTGGTCATCTGTGCATCCTCGCTGTGCAGTCTTAACTCATCAAGGTATACCGTACCACTTATCGTGACAGACGTGACATCTTTGAATTTATGCTCCCAACATTCCCACGTAACACCATTGGTATCCTGCACCGAATTGATCTTTCTCGGCCATCCGGAGAGATGAGTAGCACTTAAACTCGCGGTACCTCCGGTGGTCCAATACGAAATGAAATAGGTTTTAGCAGGATCGAGCGAGGAGACACTCAGCGGTGTGTTTGCGAGATTGTAATACTTGTTGCCAGTGATGCCACGAATGTCAGTGCGAATATTAGCTAGGACAACGCCCGTCCAATTGCCCCATGCATCATCTTCAAATGACGTAAATGCAATTTTACTGTCACAGTTTTTAACTTCGGCTACGGGCAACTCGTTTTCGTAGTCCCACAGGTAACAGATTGACACATCACTTTCCTTCGATACTTTTAAAATGTTTCCGTTGCCATCGTACTGGTGAAAACGAATTTTTGTTTCATATGGTCCCGTACCAACTTTCGCCTCAATTGTTTCAGGATACAATTTCGATCCTCCATAGTCATAAAAATTTGTCCGAATGCTTTTTACGTTAGCGCCACCTCTCAAATCCGTTTCTTCTACGACCACATTAAGCATATTTATCGATGCAGAACTCATTTTTGCATAAACTGGAACAGACAAAAAATCAAACGGATATTTTTTCTCGTTTATAAGTGTTTCGCCTTTTGAACTCTGACTTGTAACTGCAGAGACGTATTGTTTACCGTTATACGAATAAGATGTTTGAGTTTCTGCTATTGAACCATCAGTTTGGTAAAGCCGGTGGATAGTCGACATCAGATTCTTAGTACCATATGAGATGCGATAATCTCCAAAATTGTACACTTGAAGGTTTTCGTTCGTGATGGCATACCGTTCGGGATAGGTACCATCAAGCATGAGTTCGGTCTGAAGAAAATTATGAAACCGCTGAACGTGTAATCCAGGAATGTATTCGAGATTTGTTGCCGTAAAATTGCTTATGGTTTCACTTCTAAGTGTATATGAAATGGTTTGTCCCGTTTTTTTAAATTCGTAGTCACTTTTCTTAGTTAACGAAGGGGTGTTCCAATAATTGAAATCATAAATGTGCCATTTTGTTGGGCCGATTCCCGCTGGTCCCCATGGAATATGGTCGTAGTTGTAAACCACTTTGCCAACGTTGTTTGTATTTGTCCCAATATATTCTGAAACTTCTTGGTATCGTAGTGGTCGGTCGGCTAGCTCGGACAGCTGGGGAACAAAACTTGAATAATAGATTCTCTCTCTGAAATACCCACGTGGCGTTTGGTAAATCGCCATCACTTCATTTCGATATTCAGTTTTCATTTTGTCGAGAAGTGGTTCGAGTTCAAGGAAACCCACTCCGTTCTCTCCCACACCATATTTGAATTCCTTGATAACCGGCATACCAATGTTCTCTGTTGACGAGATGCTTGCAACGCGCAGGCCGGGCCCGTTAACTATATTGTTTAATCCATTTTTGTACTTATTGTTTTCATAAACAAACTCAGTAAACCCACCGGTGGGATATATTATTTTTTTAAGCACGCCACTTTTCAGGGCATTGAGATCAGGTTCTCTTTTAGCCAAGGGGTTTCCAACTGATCGATCGTTGTAAACCGGGGTGAAACATGTCGCCTGGTAATTAAGGTTTGAATGTTGAGGTACCAAATCGTGTTGTCCGGAAGCGTTGTAGTAATTCCACCAATCACGGTAACGGACATTGAGTGCAGATCCAGCCGGCTGGCCAAGAGCCAATACAACGGGATTGTATTCAAAAGAGATTTTTTCAACCCCAACACTGTTTTTATCTTGGAAGGAAATCGCTTCTAATTTGTTCATGGGGCTAATACCATCGGTACGATTAGCGAGCAGGGATCTTTGAAATTCGATTTTTTTTATCACCTGGCCGGCCAAATCTTTTACATCGATGCTTCCAATCTTATCGCTGTTAGGCAAAAGATTGAAGACAATTTTTCCCTGAGAAAACGAAATCTCGGTCAATCGGGCAATTTGATAAATATCTGTCGTTGTAAACTCTGACTCCTGCAATTCCTGCTGATCGGCAATATCACATTCCCGATCACGAAAAATTATTTGTTGATCAATCGCCTTTCGCGTTTGTGAAAATGTTGTGTAGGTAAAGTTTATCGTTTCCGTTTTATCCGCTGACACGATCTGGCTCAGCGAATAGGAACTTATGGCCATGCCTGATCCAAAACTATAAGTTTCATTTCCAACAAATTTGTAGGTTATGCCCTGATCGTCAATTATTTCTATTGACGTTAAACCCGTTGTGGTAAAAATTGGCGTCACAACATAGGGACGAAAGGGGAAAAATTTTGGAGTCTTCACGTCATTGTTATCCTGAAAAATAAACTTACCTGCGTTTCCATTAAAAGAATAAGAAAAAATGTCGTACTCCGAATCCAGCCACGATCCTCTGGGTGCATCTTGCGGATTGTTTTCATAATGACTTAACTTTTCGAGATAAGGAAAACTGGCAGAATTCGTTAAGCCGGAGGTTGTAAATGGAAAAGGAAATCGAAACTCGCCAAAATCTGCAGACCCATGAATTGTTCGTGATACTGCCCCACCAGCATTTAAACTCCATCCGTTCGCGACAGGACCATCCTCGTCACTAACCTTTAAACCGGAGGCATGATAGCTCACACTAATGGGCACTCTCAGACTTCCACTTTGTACTTCGTACAACGGGATGTTTATGGATGGCAGCCCAGTTGAATAATCCATCGGATAATCCTGAAACCTGAACAAAGCAGCAGTCTCAGGAGAAGGGCGAACAAGATTTGGCAATTCCTGAGCGTCCGCAAGCGAAGTAACGAACAGCAACACGTAAAGGCCGATGGTTCTAAGCTGAGTCAAAATTTTAAATTCCATTGCTAATGGCTGAGGGGTAAATATTTTCTTCATATCAGTTCTTCGCACTTGACTTAATATGTTCAATTTCTTTTTTCATTTCACTGTTCTCTTGTTTCAGCTCGATCATATACAGCGTCAGCTCCTCAATTTTCTTCAATAAGATCATCTCCATCTCTCCCACGCTCACACCATCCTTTTCCATTTCTTTCGCGGAGGGAACTTCAGGCAAATGTTTATTCTCATCGATGAAGGTTTTTACTTCATCGAGCGGTCTTAAATCGTAAGATTTTTCGAAAACATAATCGGGTGCTGGCACGGAAAGATCGATAATGACTTCCTCTGCATGAACCTTGCCTTTCACCGTGAGGCGCTGATCTGGCGATGAAGTTCCAATGCCAACGTTGCCGGATGTTGCGTTCAGCACAACGGGTTGACTATCGCTCGTTTGAATGTACATTTTGCCCCCGGCTCCGATCACACTATTGTAGTCCAGCTTCAGTGAGTTGGTCCCGCTCACATCTTTCAGGAGGATTCGTGGGTAGCCTGAGGTGGAGTTCTGGAGGAGTAAGTCCCCCTCAGAAATATGCACTTTCGCCAAGGGCGTTGTTTGACCTACACCAAGGTTTCCATTGACATCAAGCGTCATCCGCGTAAGCTCACTCGTTCGAAACAGAAGAGGGGAATATCCAGCGCCACCTAAATAACTTACAGAAATAAATCCCGCAGTGCCGTTATGCCCGACTCCAACTAACCGTTGATTTGCATTCGCTTCTGTCACGAATCCCCATTGTGAAACGGTGGGAGACTTGATATGAAGCCCAGACTCTGAATAGGGATTTCCATGGCCGATAGCAACATTTCCTCCAGACTGAGCCAAATACAAGTTCTTATTGTTGTAAGGGATGTGGATCCGCGGTGCTCCATCACCTTCTCCCGTGAGGCCTGTGGCCTGAATCTTTAGCGCATCGTTGTCAGTGTTGTCCGAATACACGTAGAACAGAATATTATTCAGCCTCCGGAACTGCAATCCTCCCTCGTAGTTAGCCAGCTTGTCAATTGCAATCCATGTAGAAGTGGACGAATTGGAAACATGGAGATTTGCGCTTGGACTCGTTGTGCCGATTCCCACGTTGCCGGAAGCCGGGAAAGTATTACTCTGGCTCCACGCGGTTGTTGACACAGCGATAGAGATCAATAAAAAACAATATTTTTGCATACACTGAGTGATTTATTTGAGCGATTCAATTCTCGCAGACATTTTTTTGATATCCGATTTTTGCGCTGCGTTTTCGTCCTGAAGCGCCTTAATTTGTTTGTTGCTCTCGATGATGTACAACGTCAGCTCCTCAATCTTCTTCAACAATATCATCTCCATCTCTCCCACTTTCACACCATCCTTTTCCATTTCTTTCGCTGACGGCAATTCGGGCAAATGTTTATGTTGTGCGATATACGCCTGAACTGTGTCAAGTGGTGTCAATGAGTAATTTCCTTCAAAAACGTAATCCGGGGCGGGAACAGAAAGATCAATGATCACTTCTTCCGCGTGCACTTTTCCTTTGACGGTCAGCGCCTGATCTGGCGACATCGTTCCGATCCCAACACTCCCTCCATTAAAAAAAGAATTTCCGTTTGTATTGATCAGAAATTTTTCCTGGTTGGAATCGTTTCTACCCGTAATGTATCCGTGCGCCTGTCCATTCATAGAGACACGGTATGAACCTCCTTTGGTGACAGAGATATATTGATTTCCCAGAATGTAATCGGAGGTTCTTAGTGTTCCTCCAACGTCAAGTTTGTGCAAAGGCGCCACGAGGCCCATCCCGATATTGCCATTACTCAGAACGGTGAACACCTCTCCAGCCGGGTAGGTACCGAAGCGCAGCGCAGAATTTGCTGCATTGGCTGCATCATACTGATGATTAATATGAAATTCGCCATGTCGGGTAGTTGAGCTAATAGCCACGTTGGTGAACACAATTGTTGAAAGATCGTTTGAAGCTGTGGAGTTCAGTTTGAACACCGGACGGTTGTAGGCGATTTCAAAGACACGTGTACTGCCACCAAACCAAATTGATGCAGGCGCCCCGAGGCCTACATTCCCCTTGAAGAATCCGTTTCCAGATCCATCGAGCGTAAACAAATTAGTCCATTGCCCATTGGAGTAGTAAGGATACCCAACCTCAAAGAGTGCAGACTCCTCGTCTCCGAGTTGCAGGCGTAAACGGGTGAAGTCGTTAGTAATATCAGAACGGTAAAGGACAGTATTGTCACTATTTACTCCTAGCGAGGGATCAGCAAAAATGACTGACGTTGCGTTCAGCGTTTGAGCGTTCGTCCATGTGCCGACCGCTAAACAAAAAAGAGCTCCAAGGACCTTTCTCATGAGTATTAATGCTTTGTGTTTTTCTTAAGGTTTGAGATTTCCGCCTGCAGTTCTTCAACCGTTTTATTGACTTTGATCAGATGAAGTGTCAACTCCTCAATCTTTTTAAGCAGAACCATCTCCATTTCGGCAACCTTTACTCCATCCTTTTCCATTTCTTGAGCCGATGGTACTTCAGGCAAATGCTTATGATGTGCGATATACGCTTCGAGCGTGTCAAGCGGTGTCAATAAATAATTTTCTTCGAAAACGTAATCAGGAGCCGGGACCGCAAGGTCAATGATCACTTCTTCTGCGTGGATTTTGCCTTTGACGGTAAGTTTCTGGTCAGGGGATTTGGTGCCGATTCCGACATTTCCGTTTGTGTGAACACGCATGCGCTCGGTGAGTGTTGCTCCTGCGATGTTTGTAAAAATTCCAGTTTGGTTGGTTTGCGCGAAGATAATTGGAGATTCTACATCTGACGCAATAGCGGGATAAGAACCAAATTGCTTAATTACACCAAACCTTGCGTTTGATTGAGCGTCAACACCAAACGCGCTATTTTCGGATTCCTGTAAAATATTTCCAGCCACGGTAAGCTTCTGACTAGGGCTTTCGTGACCGATGCCTGTCTTGCCTCCGATCTGCATAACTAAATCGGTCCAGGAGTTCAGCATCGAGTTGTGCGCACCAAAAAGCGCCATCCCGTTATATTCACCCAACACGACAGATTTCGTTTGCCCGGATGCAACGATACGTCCTCGCCAAACACTTGTCGAACTGCCTGGCTCATACACGTGCAGCTTCGTTGCTGCGTTGGGATTTGTTATTCCGAGACCCAAGATACCGCTAGGCTCAATGTGCATTGCCTCGGTAAGCACGCCATTGTTGTAGGTTCGGATTCGAAGGGCTGTGCTGCCACTATTATCAAATCTTCGCGCTTGCAGATAACTAATGTTGCCGCCTAAATAAGGTGCAAGATAGACGTGACCGGGCAGAAAAATACTTTGGGAAGACCCGGTGTTAACATCGTCTGCTAAGTAGATGTCGCCCGTACCATCCACGTCAAATCGGCCCCGTGGATTTGCGGTACCAATTCCCATGTTTCCCCCTTCCACCGTATAGTTAAATCCGTTCTCGAGCACCAATGACAAACGGTCTGTGTTCCAGCCTAAATATCCCTGGCGGGTGCTGTTTGAATTCCGCCACTCGATGTAAGGATTATTTGATCCCCATCCAACGAGCGAGAGTGCCGCGCCTTCAACGATACTAATACCGTACGAGCTACTTCCCGGTCGTCTGAATTTGGCTATACCATCCAAGTCAAGGGTGCTTGTGGGATTTGTCACTCCACCAAAACCGACAGCGCCTGCGCGCCACAAAGGATCACTTGCATTATTATTCCCAACCCACTGCTGTGCCTCAGCGAGCAGTACTGAAAAAACAAACAATAAAATGAAGGGGAGTGAACGTTTCATAAAAGCGCAGTAATTTTACACGAGAATACTATAGTGGCAATGCACCATCATCCTTAGAATGATGGGGCGAATGCGTTGAAAAACAGAGGGAGCTAGGTTAATTGATAACCCCGTGCTCCATTATTGGATCGGAAATGAAGAATATATCGGAAAAATTGAGCAATAGAAATACAGCTCGATGAATTGAGGGTCTTTTTCATCAGGTTAGAATTAGGTAAAATATTTGGCAGTGCTTTTTACGCCACTGCCGCTTGGCTTGTGCAATGTTCAAAAATATTTTCTCTCACGCAATGTTTTTCTGCTTAGCGATTTGATTTTTTTTAGCATCGACCAGGCTATACGCATTTCTCCTCGTATGCGGACGCCCTACACTGATGCCGCCTTATACCCCTTCGCAATCTTCTCTCTAACCATCTTTTCCTTTTCCTTCTGCGCTACTTCCTGCGAGGCGAAGGACTTCAGTTGGGTCTGACCCTTAGTCCCTATTCTTCCAAATCGAACAACAAGCTTCTGACCATCCACCGCGGCCTCCCAGAATTTGTTGCTTGTTGCATCTTTAAATTCGAGTCGTTCAAAGACCAACTGATCAGTGGCCTTGGCCGCCTCGGCAGGTTTGGCAACTTCTTCTTGTTTCTGTTCGACTGACTCTTGCGGCTCGACAAGTGGCTCTGAGACTTCAACAACAACAGCCTCGGGCTCTTGCGTGATTTTCTTTATGATGGTTGCTAATACCTTCTTTGGGTTCTCCAACCAGTCTTTTGAAAAGACATGAATTACGCGCCAGCCAAAATCCTGGAGAATGGCAGGACGCTGATAGTATTGTTCGAGCAGGTTGGCATTGCTATAATGAGAGTCATCGTCCACCAGAATACTCAATGCATACTCTTCATCGGTCGCGTTCGCTTTTACCGCTAGTGAAGTCTTGAAATCGGATTGGCCAACATGCTCGCCCACGACATATCCTTTCTCGGTTAAGGCACTCCTGATCTGCTCGATCACAATGTGCTTTTGTTGGCGGACAACCCTCTCGTTTTTGTTCAGCACCAAGCCGTCAAGGATGGTGCGCGCTGTTGCTGTGTTCCCTTCGCTGATCAACTCGGCATAGTGGAGAAAGCGTTTGAAGTAATT
Source organism: Chryseosolibacter sp. (assembly GCA_036402075.1). GTDB lineage: Bacteria > Bacteroidota > Bacteroidia > Cytophagales > Cyclobacteriaceae > Chryseosolibacter. The sequence continues at coordinate 23,128 of DASWTP010000286.1, forward strand.
CGCGCCTTCGTTGTACTCATTGGTGATATGAAAGTGCTTAATACTGCTCACTACGGCCATATGCTTCTTCGCGCGACTGAAAATCACATTTAAACGTTTCTCCCCTCCTTTCTTATTGATTGGCCCAAAATTCATGATCATCTTCTTTCGCGAGTCGAATCCATAGCACACGCTCATGATGATGATGTCGCGCTCGTCTCCCTGAACATTTTCAAGATTCTTGACGAATAATCCAACGAACTGGTCGTCCTCGGTCCGGTCGTAGGCTTCCTCCAAAAGCTGCTCGAATTTTTTATCTGTAGATGCAAGCTGGACAAGGGCATCTTCAATGGTGTGCTGCTGCTCCTGGCTAAAGGCAACAATTCCAATGCTATCGGGAACACCTTTCACAAGAAGCTCTCTCACCAAATGCGCGATATAGGTTGCTTCATCGAGATTGATCCGCTTCTCGTAGACACTATTCGGCAAATAATGGTAGCTGATGCTTCGGTCGAACAGGGAATCCGGGTTGACGGTTTGAATTGCGGATTGGCCTACCTCTATTGGATCTTTGATGGAATGGTGAATCGTCTTGTCGGGGATAGTGAGCAGACCTGCTCCATAAAATGCATGATTGCTAAAGCTAATCAGTGTCTCATATCGGCTGCGATAATGCCAGCCGAGCATCACACTGCTTAGTTTCCGCGCTCCCTGCACGAGTAAACTGTCGGCATCATTGCTGAGAACTTCGTCTTCGTCTTCCTCAAAGGTTTCGAGATCGTCTGGATCTTCTGCTTTGGCGGTAAAGAAATTGGAAGGAGGCATTTGCTTCTCATCGCCCACGATGATCGTCTGCGGTGCGCGATAGAGTGAAGGAATTCCCTCTTCCAGTGTGATCTGGCTCGCTTCGTCAAAAATAATGGCATCAAAATATTGCTTGTCAAGGGGCAAGCTGTCGCTCACGCTCAGCGGGCTCATCAACCAAACCGGTTTGAGGTCTTTCAGCACCAGACCACTTTCTTTGCCGGAGAGCTCGCGGATGCTTTTGTAGCGCATGCTTTTTCCAAACTCGTTCTCCAGCAGCTTGCGTCCTTCGGTATAGGCTTTTTTAAAGGCTTTCTGTTCATTATCCAACTGGCTCAGCGCCCGGTTGCT